>DASRSS010000001.1:0-4836 GCA_035656335.1 Jatrophihabitantaceae bacterium
CGCGCCGGGAGCTGTGGACGATGACCCCGTCCGTCCACAGATCCGGAGAGCTACTCGACGTAGACCGGGTTGGTGCCGTACGTGGGGCCGTTGCCGAGACCGGCCCAGGTGCCGTTGCTCTGCTCCCAGACCTCGCCGCCGGCAGACACCGCCGCGACCGTGCCCGGGGCGACGGTGATGCTGTCCAGGCCGGGCGGCAGGTTGCCGGTGCCGAGCGAGGTCCACAGCGAGCCGTCGCTGTGCACCACGTACACGCTCGGGTCCCCGCTGCTGACGTCGTGGCCGACCGCCATCAGCAGCGACTGGTCGTTCCACGACGCGTCGCGCAGCGCGACGCCGTCCGGGCTGATCGGGTGCAGGTCGCTGACACGCACCGACGTCGGCGCGCGCGCGATGGTGCCGATCCAGAGCTGGCCGCGGCCGGCGGTCCCCTCGATCACCAGCGCGACCCGCGCGCCCTCCGGACTGAACCGGACCGACAGGATCCGCCCGGTCGCCGTGGCCGACCGGAACGCGATCGGTACCCGACTGGCGTGCCCGGTCCCGTCCACCCGGTACAGCACCCCGCCGTCGCCGATCCACACCTCGTCGACGTCCGGGGCCCATGACGGCCGCGACAGCTGCCCGCGCACGCTCGTCGGGCGCAACGCGCCACCTGACTGCCCGAGCGACAGCGTGGCGTCGTTGGACGGGCCGGTGGTGCCGGCGACCCGCAGCCGGCTGCTGGTGGTCGAGGACGCGAGCGCCACCGAGGTGAGGTTGCTGGACGCGCTGCCGAGCGGTCCCGGCATCGGTTTGACGGCGTCGTCGTACACCGCGCCCTGGTCGACGTAGTAGAGCTTGGGCGAGCGCGGCGTCGGCAGGTACTCGGCGCGGAACTGGTCCGCGTCGAACGTCGCCGAGCCGACCTGCGGGATCACGACCGGCTGGCCGCCGTCGGTGATCCGCATGCGCGCGTTGCGGTCGGCCTGATCAAGGGTCAGCGCGACCTGCGCGGCCATCAGGTTCTTGGTGTTTGCGTTGAGCTGGCTGGCCCCGGGCAGGTCCACCACTAGCGTCTGGCCGCTGGTCGTCACCTTGACCGGGTTGCCGCTCGGCACGTTCGGCAGCGCGGTGGTCAGTGCCGAGTTCGGCGCCACGACCAACTGCTGCATCAACCAGTTCGCCAGCAGACCCGGGTCGGTGAGCGAGCTGTACCGGGCGTCGGGCACCAGCCGCTGCTCGGCCTGGTCGAAGTAGTAGACCGACTTCGGCGCGTTGTAGAACTGGGCGAACTGCGTCGCGGTGATCACCAAGCCCGAACCGAGCGGCGTGTCGATGCGCCACTGGCCGTCCACCTTCTTCAGCCCGATCGGCTCCTGCCACTTCGGTCCCGCGCTCGACCCGCCGTCGCTCTGCAGGATCGGCGTGTACGCGCCGGTGCTGTCCAGCGTGCCGATCTCGTGCCCGGTCACGGTCACCGTGTTGTCCTTGAACACGCCAACCTGCACGCGGTCGACGATCGTGGCTCCGGCCGAGTCGGACCAGCGGCTTTTCTCCTCGGGCGTCAGGAACGCGCGGGCGGCCGAGTGGTGCTCGTCGTTGGACGCGTTGTTGAACAGGAAGTCCTGGACGATCCCGCGCGGGTCCCGGCCGGGCTGCGGCGTGATCACGGCCTGCTCGGGCTGCTGCTCGTCCACGGACTGGACGATCTGCGGCGTGCCCGAGCGAGGCACGCCGGTGCACGCCGCGGGCAGCACGGCCGCGGCCAGCAGCACGGCGGCAACACCGATCCGGGCCGGAACCGCGGGCCTCACGCGTCCTCCTCCTCGAACTCGAACGAATCCGCCTCGTGCACGTCCTCGTCCGGCACGAGCGGCAGCGGTGAGGCGAGCAGGGTGTGGCCCGCGACCCGAGGCAGGGTGAGCCGGAACTGCGCGCCCTTGCCGCGCTCGCCCCACGCCTGCAACCAGCCGTCGTGCAGGCGGGCGTCCTCGAGGCTGATTGCCAGGCCCAGCCCGGTGCCGCCGGTGAGCCGGCTGCGCGACGGGTCGCCGCGCCAGAACCGGTTGAAGACCAGCCCGGCCTCCCCCGGGCGCAAGCCCACGCCGTGATCGCGCACGGCCACCGCGACCGCGTCCGCGTCGGCGCGGACCCGGATCTCCACCGGCTTGCCCTCGCCGTGGTCCAGCGCGTTGCCGACGAGGTTGCGCAGGATCCGTTCCACGCGGCGCGAGTCCATGTCCACCGGCACCGGCTCGTCGGGCAGGTCGACGATCAGCTCCGAGCCCTGCCGTTCGGCGAGCAGTCGCGACGCCTCGACGGTCGCCTGGACGACGCCGCGCAGGTCCGCGGTCTCGGACTCCAGCCGCGCGACGCCCGCGTCGTACCGCGAGATCTCCAGCAGGTCGCCGAGCAGCGACTCGAACCGGTCCAGCTCGGCGTTGAGCAGCTCGACCGAACGCGACAGCGCGGGCGGGAACTCGTCGCGGTGCGCGTGCAGCAGCTCGGACGCCATCCGGATCGTCGTCAGCGGGGTGCGCAGCTCGTGCGAGACGTCGCTGGTGAAGCGCCGTTGCAGCCGGGACAGGTCCTCCAGCCGCCGGATCTGCCGCTGCAGGCTGCCGGCCATGTCGTTGAACGAGCGGCCCAGCCGGGCGATGTCGTCGGCGCCGTGCACGCGGATGCGCTGCGAGAGGTCCCCGGCCGCGAGCCGTCCCGCCGTCTGCGACACCACGCGCACCGGACGGACCACCTGGCGGGTAACCAGAAGCGCGATGCCGACGACCAGCAGCACCAGCGCGAGACCGGACACCGCGACGGTGCGCTGCACCAGCGCGATCGTCTGCTCCTCGGCCGTCAGCGGGAACAGGTAGTAGAGGTCGAGTACGCCGGTGCGGGCGGAGACGGGTTCGCCGACGATCAGGCCGGGCACCGTCCGGTCCCCGTCGCGCACCGGCGCGTACTGCACGGCCAGGTTGCTCCGCTGGACGAGCCGGCGCAGCCCGTCCGGGATCGCCACCGACGGCGTGATCTCGTTCGCGGACGGCGACTCGGACTCCAGGGCGGTCGTGAACAGCCCGGCGCTCTGCCCATTCGCGGTCAGGTCGGCGGTGATCTTCGTCCGCGCGGCCTCCACGTCGCCGGGCACGCTGGTGTCCGTCTCGGCCAGCGAGGTGCGCGCCGACTCCTGGCCGAGCCGTGCCTGACCGATCGCGGCGTTGCGCTTGGCCTCCAGGACACCGCCGGCCACCTGGTCGACGATGAACACCCCGATCACGACGACCGCGACGCCGGTGATCACCAGCGTGGTCGCGGCGACCCGCAGCTGCAGCGAGGACTGCCAGGCACGCACGACGGCGTCGGCGGCGAGCCGGATCGGGTGCAGGACGCGTCGGTACAGCCAGCTCGTGGTGTCGGTGGTTCGCTCGCCACTCATGTCGGGGAGGTCACGGCGGCCCAGCTTTGTAACCGACGCCGCGCACCGTGAGCACGACCTCGGGCTTCTCCGGGTCACGCTCGACCTTCGAGCGCAGCCGCTGCACGTGCACGTTGACCAGCCGGGTGTCCGCGGCGTGGCGGTAGCCCCACACCTGCTCGAGCAGCACCTCACGGGTGAACACCTGGCGCGGCTTGCGGGCCAGGGCGACAAGCAGGTCGAACTCCAGCGGCGTGAGCGCGACCGGCCGGCCGTCGCGGCTGACCTGGTGCGCCGGCACGTCGATGATCACCGGCGAGTCGGCCGGGCCGATCGTCAGCTGCTCGCTGACCAGGTTCTCGTGGTGGCGCAGCCGGGCACGCATCCGCGCGACGAGCTCCTTGGGCTTGAACGGCTTGACCACGTAATCGTCCGCCCCGGACTCCAGGCCCAGGACCACGTCCACCGTGTCGCTCTTGGCGGTGAGCATGATGATCGGCGTGCCGCTCTCGGCGCGGATGCCGCGGCACACGTCGATGCCGGACATGCCCGGCAGCATCAGGTCGAGCAGCACGATGTCGGGTTTGCTCTCGCGGAACGCCTGCATCGCCCGGCTGCCTTCGGCGACGAAGGACGGCTCGAAACCGGCGGTACGCAGCACGATGCCGAGCATCTCGGCGAGGGCGGAGTCGTCGTCCACGACCAGCACACGGGGCTTCACGCCCCTATGGTGGCACCCCGAGCCGTGAACCCGGCGGACCCCGCCGCACGAGCAGCGCCGAAGCGGCCGGTTCCGGTGCGAAGATGGCTCGCATGACATGGCCCGGGTCCGGTTACCTGCCGCCGGCACCGCGTCCGGGCTGCGTGCCGCTGCGTCCGCTCGGGGTGAGCGACATCCTGGACGGCAGCTTCACCATGATCCGCCGCAACCCGCGGGTGACGCTCGGGCTGTCCGCGGTCGTCGCGGCGGCGCAGGTACTGCTGGTCGCGCTGCTGGAGCTGCTGTCGTTCGCGGCGTTCGGCAACATCAACGTCACCAGCTCGAGCAACCCGAACGCGAGCACCGGTCTGGGTCCGCTGCTCGGTGACGAGAGCGTGCAGTTCGTCGGGCTGATCGTCAGCACGCTGCTCGGCGCGGTCCTGACCGGCATGCTCACGGCCGCGATCACCCAGGACGTCCTCGGCGTGCGGCTGGACGTCCGGCAGGCTTGGGCGTCCGCGCGTCCGCGGCTGGGCGCGTTGATCGCGATCGCGCTGATCACCACGGTGCTGGAGTTCGTCGGGCTGCTGTTCTTCCTCGCGCCCGGCATCTGGCTGTGGGGCGTGTGGGCGGTGTCCGTCCCGGCGCTGATGGTGGAGGGGACGGGCGTGCGCGCGGCGCTGCGCCGGTCGCGGGAGCTGGTCCGCGGGACGTTCTGGCGGGTCTGGGGCATCCGCGC
>DASRSS010000002.1:0-6833 GCA_035656335.1 Jatrophihabitantaceae bacterium
GCACCCGGCGGGCGTTCTCCGGCGAGTCCAGTTCGGTGCCGTACAGGCGGATGCCCGTGCCGTCCATCTCCTCGACCCAGGCCTCCACGGGGTCCATATGTAGCGGTGTACATCCGGCCTGTGCGACCTGTACATTCCCCAGCATGGCGGTCGCCGAGACAACCACAGAGCCGACGGTCCGGGTGCCGACCGGCTGGACCAGCCGGTTCACCCTGCTCTGGTTCGGGTTCTGGATGGCGTGGCTGGTGCCGGTCCAGCTGGTGCTGCCGAACCAGTTCGACGCGCTCGATTCCGCGCACAAGGTGCGCGACTTCGGTCTCGTCAGCGGCCTCACCGGCGTCGCCGCGATCATCACGCTGCCGCTGTTCGGCGTGCTGTGCGACCGCACCCGTTCCCGGTTCGGTCGGCGTCGCGTCTGGATGGCCGGCGGCACCGTCGTGTTCGCCGCCGGGTTGCTGCTGACCGGCGGGCAGGGCTCGTGGTGGACGGTCGGGCTGGCGTGGCTGCTCGCGACGCTGGGTCTGAACGCGGCCACGGCCGGGGCGACCGCCGCGATCGCCGACGAGGTCCCGGACGAACAGCGCGGCATGATCTCGTCCGCCATCTACGGCCCGCAGGCGATCGGCATCCTCGTCGGCGTCGGCGCGCTGACGGCCATCGACGACAACGGCGTGCTCGGTTACGGCGTGCTCGCGGTGGTGCTCGTGCTCACCGCCGCGCCGTTCGTCGTCCGCTACCGCGACGTCGCGGTGGGCGACGTGCCGTTGCCGCTGTCGGTCCGCGCACTCGCCGAGTCGATGTGGATCGATCCGCGCACCAACCCGGACTTCGGCTGGGCGTTCGCCGGGCGGCTGCTCGTCAACCTCGGCAACGCGTTAGGCACGACGTACCTGCTGTACTTCCTTCAGGACGATCTCAACCTGTCCGATCCGGACACCGGCCTGCTGATCCTCACGCTGGTCTACCTGGTGTTCACGCTGGCGGCCACGGTGCTCGGCGGCGTCCGCTCCGACCGCAGCGGCCGGCGCCGTCCGTACGTCGCGACGGCCGCCGCGCTGCAGGCGATTGCGTCGTTCTTGCTGACGTTCTTCCCGTCGTTCGGGGTCGCGCTGGTCGCGGCGGCGTTCCTGGGCGCGGGCTACGGCGCGTACATGTCGGTGGACCAGGCGCTGGTCACCGCCGTGCTGCCGGATGCGCTATCGCGCGCGAAGGACCTCGGCATCATGAACGTCGGCTCGGTCGGGCCGCAGGCACTCGCCCCGCTGGGCGCGAGCCTGATCATCGGTTCGCTGGGCGGGTACCCGGTGCTGTTCGGGACCGCGGGCGTGACCACGGTGCTGGGCGCACTGATGGTCTACCGGATCCGCTCCGTCCGCTGAGCCGCGAACCCGCCGTGATCCAGGCATCCCCCCCGCCTTTTCCGACACCAGAGCCGTTCGGTGGATGAGAACCGGGCACCGTGCCGGAAAAGGCGGCCGTATCCAGTCAGGCGCGCAGGCCGGTGAGGATCAGCCGGTCGAAGTGCGCGGCCAGGTCGGACGGCGAGAGCTTGCCGCCGCGCCGGTACCAGGTGACCAGCTGGTTGATCGCGCCGTAGAGGAAGTGCACGGCCACGTCGGCGGGCACGTCCGCCGTGAACGCGCCCGAGCGCTGGCCCTCCTCGATCAGCCGCCGCACCCGCAGGTGGTAGCGCCGGCGCTCCGCCCGCATCGCCGCGCGCTGGTCCTCCGGCAGCGCGTGTGCTGAGCGCAGGTACACGGTGAGCTCGTCCAGGTTCTCGACGCTCGTCGCGATCACGTCGGCCACCACCGCCGTCAGCCGCTGCGCCGGATCCCCCGGCCCGGACGCGATCTCCTCCAGTCGCCGCGTCTGCTCGGCGAGCACGCGGTGGTAGACCTCGAACAGCAGCTCGTCCTTGGACGCGAAGTGGTGATAGAAGCCGCCCTTGGTCGCGCCCGCCTCCTGCACGATCTGCTGGACGGACGTGGCCTCGTAGCCCTGCGCCGCGAACAGCCCAGTCGCCACGGTGACCAGCCGTCCGCGCAATGGAGGGCCCCCCGGCCGGGGGGGCTTTGCCGCCAAGGGAGGCACGACCTCAGTCACGACTGCGCTGCACCTGCAGCTCACCGGACGCGTGCGCGGCGCGCAGCACCTTCTTGTCGAACTTGCCGACGCTGGTCTTGGGCACCTCGTCGATGAACGTCCAGTTCTCCGGCACCTGCCAGCTGGCCACCTTGCCGGTCAAGAACGCGGCCAGATCGCCGGGCGTGACGTCCGAACCGGACTCGCGCACCACGCAGGCCAGCGGGCGCTCAGTCCACTTCTCGTCCGGGATGCCGATCACCGCGACCTCCACGACACCCGGCGCCGCGGCGAGCAGGTTCTCCAGCTCCACCGAGCTGATCCACTCACCACCGGACTTGATCACGTCCTTGCTGCGGTCGGTGATCTGGTAGAAGCCGCGGTCGTCGATCGTGCCGATGTCGCCGGTGCGCAGCCAGCCGTCGTCGAACTTCTCCGGCACATCGGCGCGGTAGTACGCGCCGGTGATCCACGGCCCGCGCACCTCGATCTCGCCGACCGCCTCGCCGTCCCAGGGCAGCACCTCGCCGGAGTCCGACACGATGCGCATCTGTACGCCCGCGATCAACCGGCCGGACTTCAGCCGCCAGTCGAGTTCCTCGGACGTGCCCAGCTCGACGCCGACCGGGGGGTGCGCCATGCCGCCGACCGGGGACGTCTCGGTCATGCCCCAGCCCTGGATGATCCGCACGCCGTACTTGGTCTCGAACGCCTCCATCAACGAGCGCGGCATCGCGGCGCCGCCGGAGGTGCCCATCCGCAGCGACGACAGGTCGATGTCGCGCTGGTTGCCGTACTGCAGGATGCCGGCCCAGATCGTCGGGACGGCCGACGCCAGCGTCGAGCGCTCGGTGCGGATGAACGCGCAGATGCCCTCGGGCGTCATGTGCGAGCCGGGCATGTGCAGCGTCGCGCCGGAGAAGAACGCGGCGAACGGGATGCCCCACGCGTTGACGTGGAACATCGGCACGAACGTCAGGATCCGGTCCGCCTCGGTCGCTCCGGTCACGGACGAGGCGTTGGTCGCCATCGCGTGCAGCACGGTCGACCGGTGCGAGTAGACGACGCCCTTCGGGTCACCAGTAGTGCCGGACGTGTAACACATCGACGCCGGCGCGCGTTCGTCCAGCTGCGGCCAGGCGAACCCGGGCTGCTCGGACGCGAGCAGGTCGGCGTAGCGGTGGACGGGACGGTCGCCCAGCACGCTCGTGTCGCCCGAACCGATCACGACGAACGCCTCGACCGAGGTCAGCTGGTCGGCGATCGGCGCGAGCACCGGCAGCAGCGTCGCGTCCACGAGAACGATCTTGTCCTCGGCGTGGTTGATGATGTGCGCGAGCTGCGCGCCGGGCAGCCGGATGTTGAGCGTGTGCAGTACCGCGCCCATGCACGGCACGGCGTAGTACGCCTCCAGGTGCTCCTGGTTGTTCCAGCACAGCGTGCCGACCCGGTCGCCCTGCCCGATGCCCAGCTTCATCAGCGCGGCCGCGAGGCGCTCGGCGTTGTCAGCGACCTGCGCGTACGTCGCCCGCCGCGCGTGGTCGCCCTCCCAGGTGACCACCTCGCTGCGGCCGTAGACGCGGCGGCCGTGTTCGAGCAACATCGCAATGGTCAGCGGGAAGTCGTCCTGCATGGTGCTCTTGATCAACAGCCTTCACCCTCTCGCGGAACCGACCGACTAGTCGGTACGGTAGCCCTCACGCGCAGGCAAGTGAAGGAGTTCGACCGTGCCCCCCACACCGGACGACATCCGCGCCCGCGTCGCCGAGTTCCTCGCCGCGAACGATCCTCCCCCGCCGGCTACGGCCGCACTGGCGGGGGCATCCGCACTCGAGGACCGGCTGACGTTCCTGCGGGCGCGCTTCGATGCGGGCCTTGCCTGGGTGCACTACCCGGTCGGACTCGGCGGCCTCGGCGCGCCGCGTGAACTGCAGTCGGTGGTGGACGCGGCCCTGGCCGCGGCCGGCGCGCCGGACAACAACCCGCGCCGCATCGGCATCGGCCTCGGGATGGCCGCGCCCACGATCCTCGCGCACGGCACGGACGAGCAGCGGCAGCGCTGGCTGCGTCCGCTGTGGACCGGCGAGGAGGTCTGGTGCCAGCTGTTCAGCGAACCCGGCGCCGGCTCCGACCTCGCCGCGCTCGGCACCCGTGCGGTCGCTGACGGCGACAATGGGGGTCCCCCCGGCAGTGGTGGCGTAGCCGCCGGGGGATGGATCGTGAACGGGCAGAAGGTGTGGACGTCCATGGCGCACGAGGCGCGCTGGGCGATCCTGGTGACGCGCACGGATCCGTCCGTCCCGAAGCACGCCGGCATGACGTACTTCGTCTGCGACATGACCGCGCCGGGCGTCGAGGTTCGGCCGCTGCGGCAGATCACCGGCGAGGCCGAGTTCAACGAGGTGTTCCTGACGGACGTGCGCATCCCGGACGCGCACCGGCTCGGCGACGTCGGCAACGGCTGGCGGGTCGCGCAGACCACGCTGATGAACGAGCGGGTCGCGATCGGTGGCGGCGCGGCGCCGCGCGAGTCCGGGACCATCGCCGCGGTCGCCGAGGCGTGGCGGACGCGGCCGGAGCTGCGCACGCCCGCCGCGCACGACGAGCTGCTGCGGCTGTGGGTCGAGGCGGAGGCGCTGCGGCTGACCGGGCTGCGGCTGCGGCAGCAACTCGCCGCCGGCGCGCCCGGACCGGAGGGCTCGGCCGCCAAGCTCTCGTACGCGCGGCTGAACCAGGAGGTCTCCGGCTTCGAACTGGAGCTGCTCGGTGCCGACGGGATGCGCTACGACGGGTGGTCCACCGAGACCTGGGCCAGCGAACGCCCCGAGGTCGTCGACTTCCTGGGCCGCGCGGCCGGCTACCGGTATCTGCGCGCGAAGGGCAACTCGATCGAGGGCGGCACGTCCGAGATCCTGCGCAACATCATCGCCGAGCGTGTCCTGGGCCTGCCGGGCGAGCCGCGCGTCGACAAGGACGTCCCGTGGAAGGACCTCCCGAAATGACGGTCTTGGCCCCGCAGCAGGGTGACATGCCGACGATTCGCCTGCTGGGAGGCCAACAGTGAACCTGCTCTACAGCGACGTCGACGACCAGCTGCGCGCGAGCGTGCGGGACCTGCTCGCCGCCCGAGCTCCGTGGCCGGACGTGCTGGCCCGCGCCGAGTCCGCCGAGCCGTACGACCCGGCGCTGTGGCCGGCGCTCGCGCGCGACCTCGGCGTCGCCGGGCTCGCCGTCCCGGAGGCGTCGGGCGGGCACGGGGCGTCGTGGCGCGAGGTGGCGGTCGTCGCCGAGGAGCTCGGACGGTCCGTTGCGGGCACCCCGTTCCTCGGCAGCGCGGTGCTGGCCACGGCCGCCGCGTTGCACGCCGAGGACGGCAGCCTGCTGGCAGGCCTGGCCGCCGGGACGACCACCGCGGCACTCGTGGTCGACTTCGCGACGGCGCCGGGTACCGGCTTCCCGAAGTCCGTCCGCTTCGACGGCCAGGCCGTCTCGGGCGAGGTACGCGGGATCGCGGACGCGGCCGGCGCCGACGTGCTCCTGGTCCCCGCGGTCGGACCCGACGGCCCGGTGATCGTGACCTGCGAAGCCGCGACCGTCACGCCGGTGACCTCGCTGGACCTGACCCGCCCGCTGGCCGACGTCCGGCTCGACGGCGCGGCGGCGACCGTCCTCGTGTCCGGCGAGGCCGCCGTCGCGGCGCTGGACGCGGCCCTGCTCGCCGGCGCGGTCGTGCTCGCGTCCGAGCAGGTCGGCCTCGCGCAGCGCTGCCTGGACCTGACCGTCGACTACCTGAAGGTCCGCTACCAGTTCGGCCGGCCGATCGGCTCGTTCCAGGCGCTCAAGCACCGCTGCGCGGACCTCTGGGCGGCGATCGCGCAGGCACGGGCCGTGGCGCGCTACGCGGCGTCGTGCCTTGCCGACGACGACGCGGACCTCGCGGTGGCCGCCGCGCTGGCGCAGGCCTACTGCTCGCCGGTCGCGGTGAAGGCCGCCGAGGAGTGCGTCCAGCTGCACGGCGGCATCGGGTTCACCTGGGAGCACCCGGCGCACCTGTACCTCAAGCGCGCGAAGGCGGACTCGATCGCGCTCGGCACCGCCGGCCGGCACCGCGCCCGGCTGGCCGAGCTGGTCGACCTGCCCGCCGCCTGACCCGCTGATCAACAGCCGCTTGTAGCTGCCGGGGCGGCCACTTCCGACTCTTGATCACGGGAGGACGGCGACGACCGCCGTCGCATCCAGGTCCTCGTCCCGGACGATCCGCGCGCGCAGTCCCGCCCGCGAAGCCAGCTCCGCCGTCCGCGGCCCCTGCACTCGACTGGTCTCGATGATCAGGTGACCCACGCCCGGGACGAGCCACCCCGGCGCGTCCGCCGCGATCCGGCGGTGGACGTCCAGGCCGTCCGGCCCGCCGTCGAGCGCCACCCGTGGCTCGTGCAGCCGCGCCTCCGGCGGCATCAGCGCGATCGCCTCGCTCGGCACGTACGGCGCGTTCGCGACGAGCAGGTCCACGCGCCCGCGCAACGAAGCCGGCAGGGCTCCGTACAGATCTCCCGCGTGGACGCTCGCCCGCGAGCCCAGGTTGCGGCGCGCGCACCGGACGGCCACCGGCGCGATGTCGGCTGCGTGCAGCTCGATGTCCGGCCGGGCCGCGAGCAGCGCCGCGCCGACCGCGCCCACGCCGCAGCACAGCTCGACGACGACGCCGCCCGCCGGCAGCACCCGCAGCGCCTCGGCGGCGAGCAGCCGGGTCC
>DASRSS010000003.1:0-2519 GCA_035656335.1 Jatrophihabitantaceae bacterium
CTGACCCGCACGGTCTCGGCTGGACTCATGGCAGCCATCTTCCCGCGACTCGACGGCGTGAATCGGGTAAGAGGCTCGGGTGAGTGTGATCGCAGCGGTGCACGGCGTCCTCCCGCCGCGCCAATACGGGCAGGACGAGATCACCGAGATGTTCCTGGACGTGCTCGGTGACCGCAGCCGCGAACAGCTCGTCCGTCGGCTGCATGAGAGCGCGCGGGTGCGGACGCGGCACCTGGTTCTGCCGATCGACGACTACCGCGAGCTCGCCGACTTCGGCACCGCGAACGCGGCGTTCGTCGAGCACGCCGTCGCCCTCGGCGCCGAGGCCGTGCGCGGCGCGCTCGAACAGGCCGGCCTGACCGCCGCGGACGTCGACGTGATCTTCTCGACCACCGTGACGGGCGTGGCCGCGCCCTCGCTGGAGGCGCGCATCGCGGCCGCCGTCGGGCTGCGTCCGGACGTCAAGCGCGTGCCGATGTTCGGGCTCGGCTGCGTCGCGGGCGCGGCCGGCATCGCCCGGCTGCACGACTACCTGCGCGGCGCGCCCGACGACGTCGGCGTGCTGCTGTCGGTCGAGCTGTGCTCCCTGACCATGCAGCGCGGCGATCACAGCACGGCCAACCTGGTCGCCAGCGGCCTGTTCGGCGACGGCGCCGCGGCGGTCGTCGCGGTGGGTGAGGCGCGAGCCGCGGACGCGCTCGGGCCGCGGGTGCTCGACTCGCGGAGCCACCTGTATCCCGACACGCAGCGCACGATGGGTTGGGACGTCACGTCCACCGGGCTGCAGATCGTGCTGGACGCGGCAGTGCCCGAGCTCGTCCACGAGTTCCTGGGCGACGACGTGCGCGGCTTCCTGGCCGAGCACGGCCTGACCGTCGGCGACATCGACGCGTGGGTCAGCCATCCCGGTGGCCCGAAGGTGATCGAGGCGATCCAGGACGTGCTCGACCTGCCGGCCGACGCGCTCGAGCTGACGTGGCGCTCGCTGGCCGAGGTCGGCAACCTGTCGTCCTCCTCGGTGCTGCACGTGCTGCGCGACACCATCGACAAGCGGCCGCCCGCGGACACCGCCGGGCTGCTGATGGCGATGGGGCCGGGCTTCTGCTCCGAGCTCGTGCTGCTGCGCTGGCAGTGACGCGATGGCCTGGTTCGTCCTGCTGATCGCGCTCGTCGCGGTCGAGCGGCTGGCCGAGTTGGTGGTGTCGCGCCGCAACGAGCGCTGGAGCCGCGAGCGGGGCGGCGTCGAATTCGGCGCCGGGCACTACCCGCCGATGGTGCTGCTGCACACCGGACTGCTGGTCGGCGCGGTCGCCGAGGTGGCGGCGGGAGACCGTCCGTTTGTGCCCGCGCTCGGCTGGACGATGGTTGCGCTGGTGCTCGCGGCGCAGGGCCTGCGCTGGTGGTGCATCGCCACGCTGGGCCCGCGGTGGAACACCCGGGTGATCGTCGTGCCCGGCGGTTCGCGCGTCGTCCGCGGGCCGTACCGCTGGATCAACCACCCGAACTACGTCGCCGTCGTGGTCGAGGGTTTCGCGCTGCCGCTCGTGCACACCGCGTGGATCACCGCGGTCGTGTTCACCGCGCTGAACGCGGTGCTGCTGACCGTGCGCATCCGCGTCGAGAACGGCGCGCTGCAGTCGCTGGTCGCCGCGTGATCGACCTGCTGATCGCGGGCGGCGGACCGGCCGGCCTCGCCACCGCGCTGTACGCCAGGCGCGCGGGGCTGACCGCGGTCGTCGTCGAGCCGCGCCCGGCGCCGATCGACAAGGCCTGCGGTGAGGGCCTGATGCCGCACGCGGTGCGCCTGCTGGACGAGCTCGGCGTCCACCCCCAAGGCATGCCGATGCGCGGAATCCGTTACGTGCAAGGCGATCTCGCCGTCGATGCAGCGTTCCGGCTAGGGACGGGGCTGGGCGTGCGGCGCACCGAACTGCACCGCGCCCTGCACGACGCCGCCCTCGCGTCCGGTGTGGAGATCGTGCGGGCGCGCGTCGACGCGGTCGAGCAAGCGGCGGAGTCCGTGCGCGCGATTGGGATCGAGGCGCGCTACCTGGTCGCGGCCGACGGCCTGCACTCGTCGCTGCGCCGCGCGGTGGACGGCGCGACGCACTCAGCGGCTCGGGACCCGGCTCCGCGGGCCCGGCGGTGGGGCATGCGCGCGCACCTGCCCGTCCGGCCGTGGACGGACCACGTCGAGGTGCACTGGTCCGCCGGCGGCGAGGCGTACGTGACGCCGGTGGCGCCGGACTGCGTCGGGATCGCGTTGCTCGGCGGGCGAGGCGGGTCGTTCGCCGAGCGGCTGCGCGCGTTCCCCGAGCTCGCGGCGCGGCTGGACGTCGCCGAGCCCGGACCCGTGCTCGCAGCCGGGCCGATGCGCCAGGACGTCGCGCACCGCGTGTCCGGCCGCGTTCTGCTGGTGGGCGACGCGGCGGGCTACCTCGACGCGCTGACCGGCGAGGGGCTGGCGCTCGCATTTGGCTGCGCGCGGGCGCTCGTCGCGCGCGTCGCGGCCGACCAGG
>DASRSS010000004.1:0-6615 GCA_035656335.1 Jatrophihabitantaceae bacterium
CCGTCGAGCGCGGCCAGGCGGGGCAGCGCGTACTCGACCAGGGCGTGCTCGTGCGCGGCGACGTTCTCCATGCCGAGCCCGCTCAGGTAGTCGATCGCCGCGCCGAGCCCGACCGCCTCGGCGATCATCGGCGTGCCGGCCTCGAAGCGGTGCGGCGGCGCGGCGTAGGTCGTGCCGGTCATGTCGACGGTCTCGATCATCTCGCCGCCGCCCAGGAACGGCGGCAGCGCGGCGAGCAGGTCGTACCGGCCGACCAGGACGCCCACGCCGGTGGGGCCGTACATCTTGTGGCCGGTGAAAGCGACGAAGTCGGCGTCCATCGCCTGCACGTCGAGCGGCAGGTGCGGCGCGGACTGCGAGGCGTCCACTACGGTCAGCGCGCCGACCGAGCGCGCCCGGGCGACCAGCCGGGCGACCGGGTTGATCGTGCCGAGCGCATTGGACTGGTGGACGAAGGCGACGATCTTCGTGCGCTCACCGATGACCTCATCGATGCTGGACCCGACCAGCCGGCCGTCCTCGTCGATGGGTAGCCAGCGGAACGTCGCGCCGGTGCGCTGCGCCAGCAGCTGCCACGGCACGATGTTGCTGTGGTGCTCCATCTCGGTCACCACGATCTCGTCGCCGGGGCCGATGCGGAACCGCTCGGCACCGGGCGTCGTCGTCGCGTTGGAGATCGTGTACGCGACCAGGTTCAGCGCCTCGGACGAGTTCTTGGTGAAGATCACCTCGTCGCGGCTGGGCGCGTTGATGAACGCGGCTACCTTGTCACGCGCGGTCTCGAACGCGTTCGTCGCCTCGGACCCGAGCGTGTGCACCGCCCGCGCGACGTTGGCGTTGTGCCGCGAGTAGAAGTCGACGAGCGTGTCCAGCACGACCTGCGGCTTCTGCGACGTGTTCGCGCTGTCGAGGTACACCAGCGGGACGCCGTGCACCTCGCGGCTCAGGATCGGGAAGTCCTTGCGGACCGCCTCCACGTCGAAGCCCATCGGTTACGCGCTCGCGGTCTCGTGGCTGCCGCTGTGCGCACTCTCGGCGGAGCCGAAGCGGGCGTAGCCCTCTTCCTCGAGGCGCGCGGCCAGCTCCGGCCCGCCGCTCTCGGCGATCCGTCCGTCGAAGAAGACGTGGACGAAGTCCGGCTGGATGTAGCGCAGGATCCGCGTGTAGTGCGTGATCAGCAGCGTCCCGATGCCGGTCTCGCGCACCCGGTTCACGCCCTCGCTCACGACCCGGAGCGCGTCGACGTCCAGGCCGGAGTCGGTCTCGTCCAGGATCGCGATCTTCGGCTTCAGCAGCTCGAGCTGCAGGATCTCGTGCCGCTTCTTCTCGCCGCCGGAGAAGCCTTCGTTCACGCTGCGCTCGGCGAAGGCCTTGTCCATCTCCAGCGCCTCCATCGCGCCGTTGACCTCCTTGACCCAGGTGCGCAGCTTCGGCGCCTCGCCGCGGACGGCTGTGGCGGCCGTGCGCAGGAAGTTCGACACCGACACGCCCGGAACCTCGACCGGGTACTGCATGGCCAGGAACAGCCCGGCGCGGGCACGCTCGTCGACGCTCATCGCGAGCACGTCCTGCCCGTCGAGCAGCACGGTGCCGCCGGTGACGGTGTACTTCGGGTGACCGGCGATCGAGTACGCGAGCGTGGACTTGCCCGACCCGTTCGGCCCCATGATCGCGTGCGTCTCGCCGGACTGCACGGTCAGGTCGACGCCCTTCAGGATCTCCGTGGCGTCCTCACCGTCGCCGACCGTGACGTGCAGGTCGCGAATCTCCAGGGTGCTCATTCGGTGGTGCTCTCCTCGCTCGGGGCGAAGCCCAGGCGGGCCTCGATGGCGGTCATGATCCGGTCCTGCAGTGCGGGCACGCCGATCCGGTCGACGGCGTCGGCGAAGAAGCCGCGCACGACCAGGCGCTGCGCCTCGTCATGCGGAATGCCGCGCGACTGCAGGTAGAACAGCTGCAGATCGTCGAAACGTCCCGTCGCGCTGGCGTGCCCGGCGCCGACGATGTTCCCCGTCTCGATCTCCAGGTTCGGCACCGAGTCGGCGCGGGCGCCGTCGGACAGCAGCAGGTTGCGGTTCATCTCGTACGTGCTCGTGCCGGTGGCCTCGGGGCGGATGCGCACGTCGCCCACCCACACCGTCCGCGCGGTCTCGCCGAGCAGCGCGTTCTTGTAGAGCACGTCCGAGCGACAGTCGGGAACGGAGTGGTCCACGTACAGCCGCGACTCGAAGTGCTGGTCGGGTCCGGCGAAGTTCACGCCGATGAGCTCGGCGGACCCGCCCGGGCCGGCGAAGTTCACCGTGGGCACGATGCGGACCAGGTCGCCACCGAGCGTGACGACGACGTGCTTGTACGTCGCGTCGCGGCCGACCTTGCCGGTGTGCGCGGCGAGGTGGACTGCGCCGGCGTCCCAGTTCTGCACGCTGACCGCGGTCAGCTGCGCGCCGTCACCGACGATCGCCTCGACGTTCGCGGCCACGGTGACCGCGCCGACGTGCTCGACGATCACGGTCGCGTGCGAGTTCGCGCCGGCGTCGATGACCAGGTGTCCGTAGCTCAGTCCGGGCTCGCCGCGCAGCGTCACCACGACCGGCTCGGCGAGTTCGGCGCCGGCCGGGATGGTGACGACCAGCGCGCGTTCGGCGTTCGCCCAGGCCAGCGCGCTGACCCGGTCCGCCGGCTGCAGCGCCTGGCCGACCGCGGGATCGTCCATCGGGACGACCGTCCAGGTCGCCGGCGCGGGCGCCGAGACGTCGGGCAGGACGCGTCCGGTCGGCGTGAACGGCTCGAACAGCTCGCGCAGCCGCCGCGTGGGCGTGAACCGCCACTCCTCCTCGCGGCCGCGCGGGATCTCGAACGCCTCGGGGTCGCGGGACGTGAACCGCTCCGCCGGCGAACCGGTGATGGGTCGTTCGTTGACCAGCTCAGTGAGCGACACTCAGCCCACCGCTCCTTCCATCTGCAGTTCGATCAAGCGGTTCAGCTCGAGCGCGTATTCCATCGGCAGCTCGCGCGCGATCGGCTCGACGAAGCCGCGGACGATCATCGCCATCGCCTCGTCCTCGGTCAGGCCGCGGCTCATCAGGTAGAACAGCTGGTTCTCGCTGACCTTCGACACGGTCGCCTCGTGGCCCATCGACACGTCGTCCTCGCGGACGTCCACGTACGGGTAGGTGTCCGAGCGGCTGATCTCGTCGACGAGCAGCGCGTCGCACTTCACCGTGGACGCGCTGTGGTGCGCGCCCTTGTGGATCTCGACCAGGCCGCGGTACGAGGAGCGTCCGCCGCTGCGCGCGACCGACTTCGAGATGATCGTCGAGGACGTGTGCGGCGCCAGGTGCAGCATCTTCGCGCCGGCGTCCTGGTGCTGGCCCTCGCCCGCGAACGCGATCGAGAGCACCTCGCCCTTCGCGTGCTCGCCCATCAGCCAGACGGCCGGGTACTTCATGGTGACCTTGGATCCGATGTTGCCGTCGATCCACTCCATGGTCGCGCCCGCCTCGGCCTTGGCCCGCTTGGTGACCAGGTTGTAGACGTTGTTCGACCAGTTCTGGATCGTCGTGTAGCGGCAGCGGCCGCCCGCCTTGACGATGATCTCGACGACCGCGGAGTGCAGCGAGTCCGAGCTGTAGATCGGCGCCGTGCAGCCCTCGACGTAGTGCACGTACGCGCCCTCGTCGACGATGATCAGCGTCCGCTCGAACTGGCCCATGTTCTCGGTGTTGATCCGGAAGTAGGCCTGCAGCGGGATCTCGACGTGCACGCCCTTCGGCACGTAGATGAACGAACCACCCGACCAGACCGCGGTGTTCAGCGCCGCGAACTTGTTGTCGCCGGACGGGATAACCGAGCCGAAGTACTCCTCGAACAGCTCGGGGTACTCACGCAGGCCCGTGTCGGTGTCGACGAAGATGACGCCCTGCTCCTCGAGGTCCTCGCGGATCTTGTGGTAGACGACCTCGGACTCGTACTGCGCCGCGACGCCGGCGATGAGGCGCTGCTTCTCCGCCTCCGGGATGCCGAGCTTGTCGTAGGTGTTCTTGATGTCCTCGGGCAGCTCGTCCCAGCTGGTGGCCTGCTTCTCCGTCGAGCGGACGAAGTACTTGATGTTGTCGAAGTCGATGCCCGACAGGTCCGAGCCCCAGTTCGGCATGGGCTTCTTCTCGAAGATCTCCAGCGCCTTCAGCCGGCGCTGCAGCATCCACTCGGGTTCGGACTTCTTCGTGGAGATGTCCCGGACCACCGCCTCGGACAGCCCGCGCTGCGCGCTCGCGCCCGCGACGTCGGGATCCGCCCAGCCGTAGCCGTACTTGCCGAGGGCAGCGATCTGCTCGTCCTGCGTGAGGATCTCGCGCTCCGGTGCAGTGGTCATTCCTATCGGTCCTTCCGGACGTCGATCGTTCCAGTGGGTGTTCCATCGGACGTTGTGGCGATCGGCAGTTGCGTGGGCAGATGCGTGGTGCATACCCCGTCGCCGTGCGCGATCGTCGCCAGCCGTTGCACGTAGGTGCCGAGTACCCGTTCGAACGCGCGGGTCTCGGCCTCGCACAGCTCGGGGAACTCCGCTGCGACGTGCGCGACCGGGCAGTGGTGCTGGCAGACCTGCACACCGGCCGCGGCGGCCTCGGTGGTCGCAGCGTATCCGTGCCGGCTCAGCGACCCGGCCAGCGCATCGGCGCGCGCCGGCAGCGCGGCCGTCGTGTCGACGTCGCCCGCCAGCAGTCGCGACAGCGAGTCGGCCCGGTGCTCGGCGAACGCGACGACGGCCTGCTCGCCGCCGGTCTCGCGCAGATAGCGCAGCGCCGTGGTCGCCAGATCGTCGTAGCCGTGCGGGAACGCCTCGCGGCCGGCGTCGGTCAGCGCGTAGGTGCGGGCCGGACGGCCTCGTCCCCGCTGCGCGGCCGGCCGCGGGTCCCGCTCGGTGAGCAGGCCCTCGTCCACGAGCGCGTCGAGGTGCCGCCGCACCGCGGCCGCGGACACACCCAGTCGCTCGGCGAGCGCCGCCGCGGTCTGCGGGCCGCGCTCGCAGATCAGCTGGGCCACCGCGTCGCGGGTGCGGTCGCAGCCGACCTCGGTCGCTCCCGGTGCACCAGCGATTTTCACAACACCAGTATGACGTATTTCCCTGGCCGGTGCAGGGGCACCCCCGCCGGTTCGCGACCGGTAGGTTCTGCCCGTGCTCTATCGCACCCTCGAACTCACCGTCGCCCCGGCGCTGCGGGCCGTCTACCGGCCGCTGATCACCGGGCTGGAGCACGTCCCGCACGACGGCGCGGTCATCCTGGCCGGCAACCACATCTCGTTCGCCGACGAGATCTTCACCCCGCTCGCGGCCCGCCGGCAGGTCTGTTACCTGGCCAAGAGCGAGTATTTCACCACCCCAGGCCCGCGCGGCCGCGCCATGGCGGCCTTCTTCGGCGGGCTCGGACTCGTCCCCGTCGACCGGGACGCGACCCGCGCCGCGGCCGCGTCCATCGACGTCTCGGTCGACGTGCTGCGCCAGGGTCGGGCGTTCGGCATCTACCCCGAGGGCACCCGCTCCCCCGACGGGCGGCTGTACAAGTTCCGCACCGGCGTGGCCCGCGTCGCGCTGCGCTCCGGCGCCCCGGTCGTGCCCGTGGGCGTCGTCGGCACCCGGGCCGTCCAACCGCCCGGCACCCGGCAGTGGCGGCGCGCGCCGGTCGAGGTGCACTTCGGCGCGCCGCTGTACTTCGGGCATCGCGCCGCCGAGGAGCGCAGTTCGCGGGTGCTGCGCGAGGTCACCGAGACCGTCCGCGAAGCCGTCCAGAAGCTCACCGGCCAGGACTACGTCGACAGCTACGCGCGGTCCTAGTCTCCCCGCCAGATGGCATTCGGGGACCGGCCCAAAGAACAGGCCGGATCGACGAATGCCAGCCGCAAGCTCCTTCGTCGCGCGGCGCGCGGGCTCTTCGCGCGAGCGCTCATCGCGTGGTGTGTCACCTTTTGCTGAGGCAGATGAGGCTTCGGGTTCCTCGGTTCCTACACTTGTTTCGTGTCCGGTGCGTCTGCGTATGCCGTCGAGGTTTGTGGCCTCGTCAAGGCGTACGGGCCGCGGCGCGCCGTGGACGGCTTGGACCTGACCGTGCCGCGTGGCGCGGTGCTCGCGCTGCTCGGCCCGAACGGCGCTGGCAAGACCACGACGATCGAGATCTGCGAGGGCTTCCGCCGCGCCGACGCCGGCACGGTCCGCGTGCTCGGCCTGGACCCGGTCTCCGACGCCGCCAGGCTGCGTCCGAGCGTCGGAGTGATGCTGCAGGAGGGCGTCGGCGGCTACACCGCAGCGACCGCGATCGAGCTGCTGCGGCTGTTCGCCGCGTACGCCGCGCAGCCGCACGACCCGCAGGCGCTGCTCGACTCGGTCGGGCTGACGGAGGTGGCCGGCACGCCGGTCAAGCGGCTCTCCGGCGGCCAGCAGCAGCGGCTGTCGCTGGCGATGGCGCTGGTCGCCCGCCCGGAGCTCGTCTTCCTGGACGAGCCGACGACCGGCATGGACCCGCAGGCCAGGCGGGCCACCTGGGACTTCATCCGCAAGCTGCGCGCCGACGGCGTCAGCGTGGTGCTCACCACCCACTTCCTCGACGAGGCCGAGCAGCT
>DASRSS010000005.1:0-11986 GCA_035656335.1 Jatrophihabitantaceae bacterium
ACCCGCCGTCGGTGCCGCCGAGGAGCAACCACACGAAGACCGCGCCCGGCAAGGAGACGCAACCCGCAGGTCAATCCGTCCCCGTCGCCGCCGGCCCCTCTCGACTGCCGATCACGAGACACGGGGAGACGAACGTCAGGCCGGGAAGACCGGCTGGCAGGATGTCCGGGTGCCAACCGTCCGCGTGCTCAGCTACAACGTCCGCTCCATGCGGGACGACCGCGCCGCCCTGGGCCGGGTGATCAGCTCGGCGCGTCCGGACGTGGTGTGCGTCCAGGAGGCGCCGCGCTTCGCCCGCTGGCGTTCGCTGTGCGCCGAACTCGCCCGCCGCAGCGGCATGGTGGTCGTGACCGGAGGACGGACCGCGGCGGCCCAGCTGATCATCTCCAACCTCGGGGTGGACGTGATCACGACCGTGGACACCAAGTTCAGCAAGGAGCGCGGCCTGCACCAGCGCGGCGCGGCGATCGCCGTGATGCGCAGGCACGGCGCGTCGTTCGCGGTCGTCGGCACCCACCTCGACCTGGACGAGGCCGCGCGGCTTCGGCACGTCGACGAACTCGAGCACGCGATCGCGGAGCACGTCCCGGACGAGATCCCGGTCGTCGTCGCCTGCGACGCCAACGCCAAGCCCGGCTCACGTACCTGGCAGGCCCTCACCGAGCACCGGCGCGACGCCTTTGCGGTCGCGGGAACCGGCACCGGCTACACGTCCACCGCCGCGGACCCGCACCAGCGCATCGACGGCATCTTCGTCGACCCACGCATCACCGTGACGCACGCCGAGGTGATCAACCACCCGGACGCGGCCGCCGCGAGCGATCACCTCGCGGTCCTCGCCGAACTACAGATCTAGCCGAACTACAGATCTAGAGCCTCAGACGATCGCGCCGTCATCGTCGTCGTCCGGGCGCGCCCGCAACCGCATCACGAGGATCCCGGTACTCACGAGCACGCCGCACACGCCGAGGAACATCACGAACCGGTTACCCAGCGCCAGGTGCGTCCCGAACACGAGCAGCAGCACGGACACCGCCAGCACCAGAATCGCAACGAGCGTCGGCGGGGCGAACCGGGGCAGCGGCGGCGGCGCCGGCGGCACGTAGTGCTGCTCGTCCAGCCACGCCAGCTCGTCGGCGTCCGCAGGGCTCTGCTCGAGCCGGGCGCGCCAGTCCGCGTCCTCCCGCGAGAGCGCCTTCTCGGCATTGCGGATCGCCGTCACGGTGTCGACGTGCCAGTCGGCGATCAGGTCGGCGAACGCGGCGTCGGTGTCGACACCGGCGAGCGGATCGGGGCGCGGCTCATGCGGCTCCTCGGCGACGGGCGGGGGAGTGCCACCGGTAGCGCGGATCACCGCCGAGACGATCGTGCGCGCGTCGACCCGTTCCTCGGCGGCCACGAACAGCCGCCGCCCGGCCGGGTGATCCGGAGAATTGCCGAGATACGCGGCGATCCGCGACCGTCCCAGCGCGGCCAGCAACACGTCCCCGAACTCGGGAGACACGTCCATCAGCGGCACGTAGCGGATCGCGGGCAGGCCATTGTCCTGCGGACGGGCGCCGTCGCCGCCGTTCGCCGATGGGGTGGTGCCCGCGTTCACGGCGTCGCGCTGCCCTCGGCCTCGCGCGCACCCAGCACGGACCGGATGAACTCCACGCTGCCGGCGAAGATGTGCTCCGCGTCATTGTCCAGCGTCGCCACGTGGTAGCTGTTCTCGAGCACGATCTCGTCGACGTCCGTCGCCGTCGCGCGGGTGAGCAGCAGCTTGGCCGACAGCGGCTCGACGACGTGGTCCTCGGCGCTGCGGTAGAGCCGCACGGGCGCCGTGACCTCGCCCAGGTCGCGCAGCACGACCGCCCACAGCCGCTGCAGCGAGGCGAAGGCGGCGACGGGCGTGCGGTCGTACGCGGTCTCCGCGACCCCCGGCTTCTTGATGTCGCCACCGATCGACGGACGGGACCGGACGGCCCACGAGATGAACGGCGCGAACTTCGCGTCGAACCGCTCGGTGGCGTACGACGGATTCACGAGCACCAGCCCGGCCACGCCGGACGGACGCTCCTCGGCGAGCCTGGTGACCAGCGTCCCGCCCATCGACAGCCCGAACGCGAACACCTGGTCGCAGCGCGCCAACAGCTCGTCGTGGGTGCGCTCGATGGTCGCGTACCAGTCCTGCCAGCCGGTGCGGTTGCAGTCCTGCCACCGGGTGCCGTGGCCGGGCAGCAGTGGCACGCGGACGGTGTGGCCGGCCGCGGCGAGGTGCTCCGCCCACGGCCGCATGCTCGCCGGAGTGCCCGTGAAACCGTGGCTGAGCAGCACGCCGACGCGTCCGCCGTCGGCGGAGTACGGCTCTGCGCCGGGAAGTAGGGACACGTCGCGAATCCGTCCTCGAGCGGTGGTCGGACCCCCATCATGCCCGCCGCCGTTGGTGGACACCACGCCGCGGGCAATACAGTGCACTACTGTCTGGATAGACAAATCGGTGCAGGTGCGGCCGACCGCCGGTGGGGAGAGACGACAACCGTGTTCTACTGGCTCGCGAAGTTCGTCCTTCTCGGGCCGCTGCTGCGTGGGCTGTGGCGGCCGTGGGCCGAGGGGCTGGAGAACATCCCCGACGACCGGCCCGCGATCCTGGCCAGCAACCACCTGTCCTTCTGCGACTCGTTCTTCATGCCGGTCATGGTCAAGCGCAAGGTCACCTTCCTGGCCAAGGCCGAGTACTTCAACACGCCGGGCCTCAAGGGCGCGCTGTCGAAGATGTTCTTCGCCGGCGTCGGCCAGGTCCCGATCGACCGGTCCGACCCGGACGCGTCCCGCGCCGCGCTGAACACCGGCGTCCGGGTGCTGCGCGAGGGCAAGCTGCTCGGCATCTATCCCGAGGGCACCCGCTCGCCGGACGGACGCCTCTACCGCGGCAAGACCGGCGTGGCCCGCATGGCGCTGGAGTCCGGCGCGGTCGTGATCCCGTGCGCCATGGTGAACACCGCGATCATCCAGCCGGAGGGGCGCAAGATCCCGAAGCTGCGCCCGCGGCCCGGCGTGATCTTCGGCAAGCCGCTGGACTTCTCGCGCTACGAGGGAATGGCCGGCGACCGGTTCGTCGAGCGCTCGATCACCGACGAGATCATGTACGAGCTGATGCAGCTGTCCGGTCAGGATTACGTCGACCAGTACGCGGCCAAGGTGAAGCACGAGCACGGGCTGAACAAGGCGTTCGGCTACCGCGTCCCGGACTCGCGCGTCTCCTGAGACGTCCGACGAGCCGTGCGCTACTTCTACGACTGTGAGTTCATCGAGGACGGTCGCACCATCGACCTGGTCTCGATCGGCGTCGTCGCCGAGGACGGCCGCGAGTTCTACGCGGTGTCCACCGAGTTCGACGCGTCACGCGCGATCGACTGGGTGCGCAAGAACGTCCTGGACAAGCTGCCGTCGCCGGCCGACCCCGCGTGGCGCCCGCTCGAGCGAATCCGCGACGAGCTGCTCGCGTTCCTGACCGAGCCCGGCGAGTCGATCGAGCTATGGGCGTGGATGTCCGCGTACGACCACGTCGCGCTGGCGCAGCTGTGGGGTGACATGCGCGCGCTGCCTCGACCGATCCCGCGCTTCACGCACGAGCTGCGGCAGCGCTGGGAGGACGCCGGGTCGCCGCCGCTGCCGCCCGCGCCGTCCGACCAGCACGACGCGCTCGCCGATGCCCGGCACAACCTGGCGCGCTGGAAGGCGATCGAGATCTTGGAAAGCTCGGGCTACCCCCCGGTAGATCGATAGGTTGGCGGCATGAAGATCGGTGTGCTGACCGGCGGCGGCGACTGCCCCGGCCTCAATGCGGTGATCCGCGCCGTCGTCCGCAAGGGTGTCGGCGTGTACGGTCACGAGTTCGTCGGCTTCCGGGACGGCTGGAAGGGGCCGCTCGAGAACATCACCATGCCGCTCGGCGTGCCCGAGGTGCGCGGGATCCTGCCGCGCGGCGGGACGATCCTGGGCTCCTCGCGCACGAACCCGTTCAAGGTGGACGGGGGCATCGAGAAGGTCACCGGCAACCTGCACTCGCTCGGCATCGACGCGCTGATCGCGATCGGCGGCGAGGACACGCTCGGTGTCGCTACCAAGCTGCGCGAGCTGGGTGTGCGCGTGGTCGGCGTGCCGAAGACGATCGACAACGACCTCAACGCGACCGACTACACGTTCGGCTTCGACACCGCGGTGAACATCGCGATGGAGGCGATCGACCGGCTGCACACCACGGCCGAGTCGCACCACCGCGCGCTGATCGTCGAGGTGATGGGACGGCACGCCGGCTGGATCGCGCTGCATGCTGGCATGGCCGGCGGCGCGAACGTGATCCTGATCCCCGAGCAGCCGTTCTCGCTCGACAAGGTGTGCTCGTACGTCGAGAGCCGCTTCCAGTCGCACTACGCGCCGATCCTGGTCGTCGCCGAGGGCGCCACTCCCGACGGCGGCGAGAACGCGACGCTGGAGAAGGGGCTGGACGCGTTCGGGCACGTGCGCCTCGGCGGGATCGGCGAATGGCTGGCCGGCGAGATCGAGAAGCGCACCGGCAAGGAGGCTCGCACCACCGTGCTCGGGCACATCCAGCGCGGCGGCACGCCGTCCGCGTTCGACCGGATGCTGGCCACCCGGTTCGGGCTGCACGCGGTGGACGCGGTCCACGACCACGACTGGGGCAAGATGGTCGCGCTGCGCGGAACGGACATCGTCCGCGTCCCGCTCTCGGACGCGACCAGCGAACTCAAGCTGGTCAAGCCCGAGCTGTACGCGGAGGCGGAAGTCTTCTTCGGCTGAGCCCTCGCCTACCCTTGTCGGGTGACCGTTACGCCTGCGCCCGCCGTCGACCCGTCGCACCTCGGGCTGGACGCGTGGCGCGCGCTGCCGGCGGCCCAGCAGCCGAACTGGCCGGACGCAGACGTGCTGCGCGAGGTGTCCGCGACCCTCGCCGCGTCCCCGCCGCTCGTCGTGGCGTCCGAAGTCGACCAGCTGCGCGACCGGCTGGGAGCGGTGGCCCGCGGCGAGGCGTTCCTGCTCCAGGGCGGCGACTGCGCCGAGACGTTCGCGACCTCGTCCCAGGCGGACGTCGCCGGCAAGGTCCGCGTGCTGCTGCAAATGGCGGTCGTGCTCACGTACGGCGCGTCCATGCCGGTGGTGAAGCTCGGCCGCATCGCGGGCCAGTACGCGAAGCCGCGCTCGGCCGACCTGGACGCGAGCGGGCGGCCGTCCTACCGCGGCGACATGGTCAACGAGCTGCACGGCGAGCGCACGCCCGACCCGCGGCGCATCCTGCGCGCCTACTCGACCGCGGCCTCGACGCTGAACCTGCTGCGCGCGTACGCCGGCGGCGGGCTGGCGTCCCTGGAGAAGGTGCACGCGTGGAACACCGCGTTCGCGCGCACCACCGAGACCGGCACGCGCTACGAGAAGCTCGCCGCCGAGATCGACCGCGCCGTCCGCTTCATGCGCGCGTGCGGTGTGCACGACGCGGCGCTCGAGAGCGTGGAGCTGTACGCCGGCCACGAGGCGCTGATCCTGGACTACGAGCGCGCGCTCACCCGCATCGAGACGGACGCTGCCGGGCACGCCAGGGCGTACGACCTGTCCGGCCACTTCGTCTGGGTCGGCGAGCGCACCCGGCAGATGGACGGCGCGCACCTGGACTTCGTGTCGCGCATCGCGAACCCGATCGGCGTGAAGCTCGGGCCGTCCACCACGCCGGAGTTCGCGGCCGAGCTCGTACAGCGCCTCGATCCGCACAACACCCCGGGACGGCTGACGCTGATCAGCCGCATGTCCAACGCCAAGATCCGTGACGCGCTGCCGCCGATCGTCGAGAAGGTGACCTCGACCGGGCACCTCGTCGTGTGGCAGTGCGACCCGATGCACGGCAACACCGAGGAGACCGCGGACGGCGTCAAGACCCGGCATCTGGACCGGATCATCGACGAGGTCGACGGATTCTTCGACGTGCACGCCGCGCTGGGCACGCACCCCGGCGGCCTGCACGTGGAGCTGACCGGCGACGACGTCACCGAGTGCATCGGCGGGACGGCCGAGCTGACCGCTGCCGATCTCGGCCGCCGCTACGAGACCGCATGCGACCCGCGGCTGAACATCGAGCAGTCCCTGGAGCTGGCCTTCCGCGTGGCAGAGCGGCTGGTCGCCGACCGCCGGCGGAGGGAGCGGGCATGAGAACCCCACGAAACTGCTCCGCAAAGAACGCTTCGCACTTTCGCGGGGACCCCGAATGAGAACGGTGGACCTGCGCTCTGACACGGTCACCCGGCCGTCCGAGCCGATGCGCGCCGCGATGGCCCGGGCCGAGGTCGGCGACGACGTGTACGGCGAGGACCCGACCGTCACCGCGCTCGAAGCCGAGGTGGCCGAGCTGCTCGGTCACGAGGCCGGCCTGTACGTGCCGTCCGGCTCGCTGGGCAACCAGCTGGGCATCCGGCTGCTGGTGCGTCCCGGCTACGAGATCGTCTGCGACTCCCTGGCGCACATCGCGCGTGCCGAACTCGGTGCCGCCGCGGTGTTTTCGGGCATCACGTTCCGCACCTGGCGCGCCGAGCGCGGCCGCCTGGACGTCGACGCGATCCGCGAGCTGATCACCCCGGACGCCGGCCCGTACCTGGTCTCGACCGCGGCGATCGCCGTCGAGAACACGCACAACTTCGGCGGCGGGACGGTGCAACCGGCCGACCAGGTCGCCGCGGTCGCCGAGCTGGCCCGCGCGAACGGACTCGGCCTGCACCTGGACGGGGCCCGGCTGTGGAACGCGCACGTGGCCACCGGCCGGCCGATGAGCGAGCTGGCCGCCGGCTTCGACACCGTCTCGGTGTGCCTGTCCAAGGGGCTCGGCGCGCCGGTCGGGTCGGTGCTGGTCTCGTCCGCGGACCGCATCGCCGAGGCGCGGGTCTGGCGCAAGCGGTACGGCGCGGGCATGCGGCAGGTGGGCATCCTCGCGGCGGCCGGACGGTACGCGATCGAGCACAACGTGGCGCGGCTGGCCGACGACCACGCCCGCGCCAAGAAGCTGGCCGAGGCGCTGGGCAGCGACCCCGCGGGCGTCGACACGAACATCGTCGTGCTGGACGTCCCGGCCGCGCCGGCGGTGTCCGCGAAGGCCGCGGAACAGGGCGTGCTGGTCTCGGCGCTCGGGCCGCGGTTCCTGCGCCTGGTCACGCACCTGGATGTCGACGACGACGGCCTCGAGCACGCGATCGCCGTGCTCCGTCCGCTCGTGCACGGCTAACGGCTCGGCCCGCTTCACTAACCTGCTCGCGTGAGCATCGAGAACATCTCCGCGCTGGCGACCGGCGTCGGCACGCTGATCCTGGCCGTCGCCACGTTCTTCGCGACCAGCTCGGCCAACCGCGCCGCGCGCACCGCCGAGCTGGCGATGCAGATCGGGCAGCGGCCGCTGCTGATGGCGTCCAAGCTCAGCGACGAGCGCCAGAAGATCATGTTCGCGGACGACCACTGGGTGCACGTGGACGGCGGCGGCGCCGGCTTCGAGTACGCGAACGGCGTCGTCTACTTCGTGATCTCGGTGCGCAACGTCGGACCGGGCGTGGCCGTGATGCAGGGCTGGTTGCCGCACGCCGAGCGCCGCAACGCGGCCTACCCGCGCGCCGACACGAGCGAGTTCCGCGCGCACACCCGCGACCTGTACGTGCCGCCCGGCGACATCGGGCTGTGGCAGGGCGCGCTGCGCGATCCGGACGCCGGCGACCAGGCGCCGTTCGTCGAGGCGGTTCAGGAACGCCGCTCGATCAGCATCGACGTGCTCTACTCGGACGCCGAGGGTGGCCAGCGCACCGTGACCCGCTTCGGCCTGATCCCGTCCGACAGCGGCGGCTGGGTGGCCAGCGTGGTGCGGCACTGGCGGCTGGACGGCACCAACCCGCGCTGACGTCTTGGCCCCGTAGCAGGTGCTTTCACCGGCGTGTCGCCCTGCTATGGGGCCAACAGTCAGCCGGCCAGGTGGGCGGCGGACGTGCGGCCGAGCGTCGGCGGGATCGTGGTCACCGCGCGCGCCAGCTCGTCCAGCGCCTCGCCGAACAGCGCCTGCGCGCCGTCACACAGCGCGGTCTCCGGGTGCGGGTGGACGTCCACCATCACGCCGTCGGCACCGGCCGCTATGCCGGCGCGGGCCAGCGGGACGACCAGGTCCCGTCGGCCGGCCGCGTGGGACGGGTCGATGATCACCGGCAGGTGCGACAGGCGCTGCACCATCGGCACCGCGGACACGTCCAGCATGT
Organism: Jatrophihabitantaceae bacterium; assembly: GCA_035656335.1. GTDB lineage: Bacteria > Actinomycetota > Actinomycetes > Mycobacteriales > Jatrophihabitantaceae > DASRSS01. Next base: position 8,277 of record DASRSS010000005.1, read on the forward strand.
TCCGGATCGCCGGCTCGAAGGATCGCACGCCCCGCTCGCACAGCACGATGTCCAGGTTGCCGCGCTGCGCGATGTACTCGGCGGCCATCAGCCACTCCTCGTACGTCGCGGTCAGCCCGCGCTTGAGCATCACCGGCTTGCCGACGCTGCCGACCGCCTGCAGCAGCCCGAAGTTCTGCATGTTGCGCGTGCCGATCTGCAGCATGTCGGCGTGCTCGGCCACCACGTCCACATCCGCGGCGTCCATCACCTCGGTGACGATCGGCAGCTGGACGACGTCCCGCACCTCGGCGAGGATCTTCAGCCCGTCGACGCCGAGGCCCTGGAACGCGTAGGGCGAGGTGCGCGGCTTGTAGGCGCCGCCGCGCAGCAGCGTCGCGCCGGCCCGCTTGGCCATCCACGCCGACTCAAGCGTCTGCTCCACGGTCTCCACGGCGCACGGGCCGGCGATGAACGTGAACGTGTCCGGCCCGATCGGCACGCCCCCGACCCGGATCGTCGTGCGCTTCGCGTGGTTCTGCGCGGACACCAGCTTGTACGGCGCGGTGATGCGCATCGTCTCGACGACACCCGGCAGGCCGTCGGCGTCCAGCGTCTCGAGCACGTCCTCGGTGCCTACGACGCCGATGATCGTGCGCATCACGCCCCGGCTGACGAACGCCTGACCGCCGTGGGTCTCGATGTGCGTGACGACCTCGGCGATATCGGAGTCGGCTGCTCCCGGCGCCATGACGATGACCATGCGGGCAAGCCTAACCGCCGTCGCGATCCGCCTTTGACATGCAGTCGCGGTGTCAGGACACCGCGACTGCATGTCAAAGCGCCAGCGCGCGGCGGATCTGCGCGGCGACCACTTCCGGCTGGGTGCGTACCACGACGCTGGGAAATCGGAGCACGATCGCATCGGACAACACGATTTCGTTCTGGCGATGTTGGTCGTCCCACCACCGCTGCTGGTCGAGATGCAACGCTCCGTCCACTTCGACGACCACCACCCGTCCGTCTGGGCGACGCCAAGTGGCGTCCAGGTACCTTCGTCTGCCGCTCCGTTCTCGGCGAATCGCCTGTTGCTCGGGCACAGGTAATCCGTATCGACGACACAGTCGGACGAAGTCGATCTCCGACAGCGCCTGCGCGCCCTGAGCGATGTCTGCCACCGCGGACCTGAGCAATCTGCGGTGACGAGTTCGGCTGGCGCGATCGAGCGCGTCGGTCAGCGCCGCCGCGGACGTGACCCGTTGCTGGACGGCAGCCGTCAGCAGGCCGCATGCGGGCCGAGGCGACGGGAACGATGCCGCCGCGACGAGCAGCGCGTCCGCCGGGCGATGAACTGGTGCGTGGCCGTGTCGCCGAACGCCTTCCCAATTGCGCACCCGATGCAGCCGGAAGGACACGGGCGAGCCGGCATCCCGCCGTGCGCCGAGCGGCACCAAGAGATCCACCTGATCGCGTTGCCATCCCCTCAGCCCGAAGGCTTCAGCAGCGGTGAATCCGGTTAGCAGGGCTTGCGGCCCGCCGTGTGCCCTGGCGACGAACCACTGCTGTTCTCGAGTCAGCGGGCCGTTGTGCAGGGCGATCGCATGCCCCCAGCGACGCCAACGCCCGGCTTCGAGCTGGGCGCGGATGCGGTCCGGGCTCACGCCGCGGACGCGAAGTGCGGTCCACGTGGTGATCAGGCGCGGGTCTCCAAGGGCAAGGGATGGCACCGGGTAAGGCTGGCGCGCGTCACCCCGGGTCGAGCAGAGCACGGACCGATCTGTGGATAGCGATTCGAACGAAGTGTTCAGCGACTTTGACATGCGATGGCGGTGCCACAGAACCGCCATCGCATGTCAAAGGCCGTCGCGGAGGGACTTGAGCGTGGCGACGTCAGCGGCGTGATCGGCCTCGGCGGTCTCGACGACCAGCGGGACTCCGCGCACGGCCGGCGTGCTGAACAGCGCCGCGAACGCGTCCCGGCCGATCGTCCCGCGTCCGATCGACTCGTGCCGGTCCCGCTTCGAACCGGCGGGGTCGCGGCTGTCGTTCACGTGGACGAGCCCGATCGCGCCCTTGCCCGCGGCCTTCGCGTACAGGCGCAGCGCCGTGGCGAATCCGTCCGCCGACGACAGGTCGTGGCCGGCGGCGTGCATGTGGCAGGTGTCCAGGCACACGCCGATGCGCTCGTCGCGGCCGAGCTTGTCGAGGTACGCGGCCAGCGAGGACGCGTCGGAGGCCAGGGCGCCACCGCCGCCGGCCGTCGGCTCGATGAGCAGCCGCGGCGCGCCCGGCACGGAGTCGAGCAGCCGCAGCAGGCACTCGCGCGCCTGCGCCATCGCGTCGTCCCAACTGTTGCCGACCACGGACGAGCCCGCATGCAGAACCACGCCGGAGGCGCCGATGGCGGCTCCGCGGCGCAGCGCGAACTCCAGCGCGTGGTGCGACCTGGCCAGCGTCTCGGCCGACGGCGAACCGAAGTTGATCAGGTACGGCGCGTGCACGAACACCGGCAGCGAACAGCAGTCCGCGAAGGCGGCGTCGCCGTCGGGATCGTCCGGCGGGGGAGCCCACGCGCGCGGGCTGGACACGAACACCTGGATCGTCTCGCTGCCGACCGCCTCGGCGCGCGGCAGCGCCTGCGCCAGCCCACCGGCAACCGACGTGTGCGCCCCGACGGGCGAGCGGCGTGGCGGCATCGATCAGTACGTGGTGATCGTGACCGTCGAGCCGACCGGCACCGACTGGCCCGGTCCCGGGTCGACCGAGTAGACGTGATCGGTTCCCGCGAACGGCAGGAACGGTTCGAGGTTGACCTTCAGGTTCATCGCCTCGAGCTGTGCCTTCGCGTCCGACGCCGACGAACCGCGCGCGATGTCCGGGATCGTGACCATCCGCGGCCCGCGCGACACGATGATCGTCACGTTGCTGAACTCGGTCGCGCGGTCGTTCGGGCTGACCGAGATCACGGTGCCCTTGGGCACGCTGTCACTGTACTTGGACGCGCCGCGAACCGGGTTCAGGTGCGCGTCCTGCAGCGCCGCGACCGCGTCGTGGTACGACGTGCCCGGCGCGATGTCGGGGACGGAGATGATCGGCGGGCCGAGCGAGACGTACAGCTTGACCACCGTGGTCTTGCGCACCTTCTTGCCCGCGGCGGGGACGGTCTTGATCGCGTTGCCGTTGTCGACGTGCGCGCTGTGCTCGGTGACGATCTGCGGGGCGGGCAGGCCAACCTTCGTGATCGCGGCGCTGGCGTCGTCCGCGCTGAGATTGTGCACGTCCGGCACGCCGATGCGCTGCGGGCCGAGCGAAACCACGAGCGAGATGTCCGTGCCGTGCACGTGCCGCGACCCGCTGCCCGGCTTGGTGCCGATCACATCACCGGCCGGAACCGTCTCGGAGTACCGGCTCTCGGCGACGCCGGCGTAGTCGAAACCGGCGGACTCGATCGCCTGCCGCGCCTGCGACTGGCTGTCGCCGCTGACGCTCGGCACCGTGCTGAACCGGCCGGAGGCGAACCACCAGCCGGCCGCGCCCGCGGCCAGCCCGAGCACGAGCACGACCAGCAGCACGATCAGGCCGCGGCGCCGCTGCCGCTGCCGCGGGCTGAGCTGCTTGTGGCGCGACGGCGGGATCACCACCGGGGGCGGTGGGCCGTCCGCGCGGCGCGGCGGCGGGCCGGACTGCTGTCCCGGGGCCCTCGCCGCGCCGAGCTGCTGGCGGACGATCTT
>DASRSS010000006.1:0-3051 GCA_035656335.1 Jatrophihabitantaceae bacterium
GGCCAGCGAGGTCACGGCCGCGGCGGCGGGACCTTTGCCGCACACGTCGCCGAGGAAGAAGCCCCAGCGCTCGCGGCTGAGCGGGAACAGGTCGTAGAAGTCGCCGCCGAGCAGGTCCGGCGACGCGGTGTGATAGTACGACGCGGTCTGCAGGCCGGGGATGGGTGACAGGACGGGCGGCAGCAGGCTCTGCTGCAGGACGGCCAGCACGTCCTTCAGCCGTGCTCGGTCGCCCTCGGCCTCGCGGCGGGCCTGCTCGGCCTCGCGGCGGGCGCGCAGCAGCTCGGTCTCGTAGGCGCGCCGCTCGCGTGCGTCGAACACGCTGGTGCGGATCAGCAGCGGCTGGCCGTCCGCGCCGGTCTTGACCCGCGAGGAGACCAGCACCGGGCGCCGGGTTCCGTCGGCGGCCAGTAGCTCCAGGGCGATCCCGTTGACCTCGCCGTGCATCTGCAGCAGCGGGGCGAAGTGCGTCTCGTGGTAGAGCCTGCCGCCGACCGTGAGCAGGTCCGCGAACCGTGCCTTGCCCACCACCTGGTCGCGCGAGCGCCCGAGCCAGTCCAGCAGCGTCGCGTTGATCTTCGCGATCGTGCCGTCGAGCAGCGTGGACAGGTATCCGCAGGGCGCTTCGTCGTACAGCTCGTCCGCGCTGTCCTCAAGCAGTGCGCTGAACTGGGCGTCCGCGTCCATCTCGTCGCCGTCGCCGTATCCAGTGTCCGCCGGGGGCTGTCCGCCGTCGGGCGTCACGCCGGCTGGGCCGCGAACGCGAGGATGGCCCGCGCGGTGGCCTCGGGGGCGCTCAGGTGCGGGCAGTGACCGGTCGCCTCCAGCGTCACCAGCTCGCTGCCGGCGACGGCGGCGTGCACGTACGCCCCGACCTCGCGCGGCGCGATCACGTCGTGGGTGCATTCGAGCACCAGCGTCGGCACGTTCACCTTGGCCAGGTCCGCGCGGTTGTCGGACAGGAAGGTGGCCCGCGCGAACACGCGCGCGGCCCGCGGATCGGTCGCGCAGAAGCTGCGGGTCAGCTCCTCGCCCAGCTCCGGGCGGTCCTCGTTGCCCATGATCACCGGCGCCATGGCCGCCGACCAGCCCAGATAGTTCGACTCCAGGGCGTCGAGCAGTTCGGAGATGTCCCCGGCGCTGAAGCCGCCCCGGTACCCGTCCTCGTCCACGTAGCGCGGCGAGGGGCCGATCATCACCAGCCGCGCGAACCGGTCCGGCTCCGCGGCCGCGGCCAGCACACCGATCATCGAACTGACCGAATGTCCGACGAACGTCACGTCGTGCAGGTCCAGCTCCTGGCACACGTCCAGCACGTCCTGCGCGTAGCCGTCGAGCGACCCGTACCGCTGCTCGTTCCAGGCCGCCGGGTCCGAGCCGCCCGAGCCGACGTAGTCGAACAGCACCAGTTCGAAATGCTCGGCGAGCATCGGCACCACCAGGCGCCACATGTTCTGGTCGCAGCCGAATCCGTGGGCCAGCATCATCACCGGCGCCCCGGCGCGGCCGGTGACCACGACGTTGTTCCTCTTCCGCACGCTCACACGGGCAATCCTGCCATGCGCCGGCCGCGTGACCGTCAAACGGCCGTTCGGTCCCCTCATTCGGCCCGCGTCCGGCCGACAGACCTCGTCCCACTCCCCCGTCTGGCCGTACGCGGCTGCCGAGGTTGTGCGCATGCGGCCGGCTGCTGTCAGCGGCGGCACGAACGGCGGCGAGCGAAAGTTTCTCCCGGCCGACGCTCGCGCGCTGCGCGTTGATCGCGAACCCGTCCGCCCGGTTGACGGGCGGTCGAACGGGGATCAATCCTCCCGTCTCGGACCGGGGCATCCCGGCGCACCGCGAGCATCCGACCCGATGGAGAGACCGTCCGATGATCACAGAGCGAACGCAGTCCGCGTCCACGCGCGACACGCGAGCACGAACCCGCGAACGACCGCTCGGACGGCGCTCCCCGGGACGGCGCTGGGCGCTCGCCGCCGCCGCGATGCCGCTCGGGGTGGCGCTCGCCGCGGGACCGACGCAGGCTTTCGCGACGACGGCACCGGCAGCGGTCGGGGCCGCCGCGACGGCCGCGACCGTGAGCGTCGACGCGGGCACGTCGCTCGCCACCGTGCCCTCCACCGCGATCGGCACCAACGGGTCCGTGTACGACGCGGCGCTGACCGACGCGGCCGTGCCGGGGCTGCTCAAGTCGGCCGGGACCGGGCTGATCCGCTTCCCCGGCGGCACCTCGTCGGACACGTACAACTGGAAGACGAACACCGACGTCGGCAACGGCCAGACGCAGGCCACGGACTTCGACGAGTACGCGACGCTGCTCAGCCAGACCGGCGCGCAGGGCATGGTCACGGTCAACTACGGCACCGGCGACGAGATCGGTGCGACGCAGAGCCCTGCCGAAACCGGCGCCCAGTTCGCCGCCGACTGGGTGCGGTACGCGAACGTCACGCACCACTACGGCATCAAGTACTGGGAGATCGGCAACGAGATCTACGGCAACGGCACCTATGGCGGCACCGGCTGGGAGCCGGACAAGCACTGCACCGCCAGCAGCAGCCCCACCGACTGCGGGCCGGCCGTCTACGCGCAGAACGTCAAGGCGTACATCAGCGCCATGAAGGCGGTCGACCCGAGCATCGTGGTCGGCGTCGTGCTGACCGCGCCGGGCAACTGGCCCGACGGCGTGACCAACAGCGCCAGCCCGCAGCCGTGGAACCAGACCGTGCTGTCGGCGGTGGGCAGCCAGATCGGCTTCGCCGACGTGCACTGGTACCCGCAGAACCCGAGCACCGTCACCCCGCCCGGGCCCACCGACTCGGGGCTGCTGGCGGACACGTCGCAGATCCCGACGATGGTCTCCGGCCTGCGCTCGCTGCTGGGCCAGTACTCCGGCAGCACGAACATCCCGATCATGATCACCGAGACCAACTCGGTGTCGTCGAACCCCGGCAAGCAGACGCTGAGCGTCGTCAACGCCCTGTATCTGGAGCAGGACTACCTTGGCTGGCTGCAGAACGGCGTGTCCAGCGTCGACTGGTGGCAGATCCA
>DASRSS010000007.1:0-4436 GCA_035656335.1 Jatrophihabitantaceae bacterium
CCTCCTGGGACCTGGTGCGCACGGCGATCCCGACCCAGATCGAGCTGACCCACGCGCTCGAGCGGGCGACCATCGCGGGCGCGGGAATCCCGGCCGGCCTGACCCTGCTGTTCCCGGGCGCCCTGCCGATCACGTTCGACACCCCGTACCTGCAGCTCGGTGCGGGCGTGGTCACGTTCGCGACCAGGTCGCAGGTGGACGCCACGGTGGAGGTCAGCCCGGCCGGGCGCACTGCCGTGGCCGACGCGGTGAGCAGTGCGCTGCGCCGCTGCGTGTCGTCCGGCGGCAGGGGCTACTGCCCGCTGCCGTCCGACCGGTACGTACCCGGCAGCCTGGAGGGACGGCTGCTCGCCGGCGTCGCCGAGCGGATGACGCTCGCGGTCGACCCCGCGGCGGCGGGCGTGATCGACATCGGCGGGACCGTCCCGTTCCGTGGCAGGTACGGCAAGCTCGACTTCGACAACGTGCCGTCCACCCGCTACGGCACGATCGCGCTGCCGCTGACCGCGACCGTCTACGCGGTGCAGCCGGTCACCGTCCAGTGGGCGGCCGCGCAGTGACCCGCCGGACCTCGCCGCGGCGGCGGCTGCCCGTGATCGTGCGCCTGCTCGCCGGGTTCGCGACGTTGCTGGCGGCGCTGCTCGCGGCGGGATTGCTGGGCGTGCCCACGGCCTCGGCCGCGCCCGGACCCGTCAACGCGCCCGAGTACTGGTTCGACACCTGGCACATCCCGCAGCTGTGGCGCGCCGGCGCGCGCGGGCAGGGCATCACCATCGCCGAGATCGACACCGGCGTGAACGCGCAGCTGCCCGAGCTCGCCGGCCGGGTGCTGCGCGGCAAGGACTTCGGCGCGCCCGGCGACGGCCGGGTCGACCGCAGCACCGACCCGTTCGGCCACGGGACGGCGATGGCCTCGATCATGGTGGCGCGCAGGGGCACGCTCGGGATCACCGGCATCGCGCCGGGCGCCCGGATCCTGCCGATCGCGGTACCGCTGTCCGGCACCACCGACCGGTCGCCGGACGATCACGTGGCCGACGCGATCCGCTGGGCCGCCGATCACGGCGCGAAGATCATCACGATGGCGCTGGGCGGCGTCCGCGATCCGCAGACCACGAACGAGCCGTGCCCGTCCGACGAGCAGACCGCGATCTACTACGCGCTGCGCAAGGGCGCGATCCTGCTGGCCGCGGCCGGCAACCAGGGCGACAGCGGCAACGCCGTCGAACAGCCCGGCGTGTGCCTCGGCGTCGTCTCGGTGGGTGCGGTGAACCGCAACGACAAGGTGGCCTCGTTCTCGGCGCGGCACAAGTACGTCAGCTTCGACGCGCCGGGTGTCGGCGTCCCGTCGCTCGGACGCATTCCCGGCCAGGCGTACGCGGGCAACGGCACCAGCCAGGCGACCGCGCTGGCGAGCGGGATCACCGCGCTGGTGTGGTCGAAGTACCCGGCGCTGACCGGTCGGCAGGTCGTGGCGCGGCTGCTGGCCACCCTCGACAACCGGACGGCCCAGCCGACGCCCGCGTACGGGTACGGGATCCTCGACGGCTACCGCGCCGTGACCGCGGATGTGCCGGCCGACGCGGCCGATCCGGTGTACGCGCGGGCGCTGCCGTTCCTCGAGCGCGACCAGGCCTTCGCCGGCGCGACACCGCCCGCTCCGAAGCCCGCGGCGACCGGCGTGCGGTCCACCGGCACGTTCGACATCGGCACCGCGCCCCGGTTGCAGGTGCCGCAGGTGATCGTCGGGTTCTGCCTGGGTGTCGCCGGGTTGCTGGCGCTGGTCGCGCTGCTCGTCGTTCCGGTCGTGCTGCGCCGGCGCCGTCCGCCGATGCCGGACGAGCCGCGTCCGCACCTGCCGCTGGTCGACGAGCACGGCGTGGAGTGGCACCAGATCCTGGGGCCCGAGCCGCCGACGGCGAACGGTGCGTGAGCGTGCGGTTCTCGCGCAGCCCGCTGCTCTACGTCGCGCTCGCCGCGGTACTCGTGGTGATCGGATTCGGCGCGTACACGATCGGCAGCGGTGGCTCCTCGCCCGCGGACGTGGTCCGCTCGTACCTGGACGCGCTCTCGCGCGGCGATTCCGACGCCGCCCTCGCCCTCGGCCGCGCGCCCGCTGACCGGACGCTGTTGACCGACGACGTGCTGCGCCAGCAGCAGAGCCTCGCGCCGATCACCGGGATCAGGGTGCTCAGCACGAGGACCGGCTCCGATGGCGCGGTTGTCCGGGTGCGGTACCGGATCGGCGGGCAGCAGGTGACCGACGCGATCGAGCTGCTGCCGCGCGGCAGCGGCTGGATGCTCAGCCACGTCGCGGTCGACGTCGAGTTGAGCGCGCGATCGAGCCTGCCGAAGCCGACCGTCTTCGGTGTCGCCGTGCCGTCCTCCGGCGACCTGTACGTGTTCCCGGGCAGAGTGCAGTTCGGTTCGGCCGACACCGCGTTCGGGCTGGCGCCCGCGACCGCGGTGTTCAGCAACCCGGACGTCCCGGCGATGGCCAACCCGACGCCGGTGCTCAGCGGCACGGGCCGCACCACGTTGACGAAGCTGATCAGCGCGGCGATGGCCCGTTGCGCGCGCTCGCGGTCACTGCACCCGCACGGCTGCCCGCAGCACACGTCGCGTCCTACCGCGCACGGCCTGGTCGCCGGCTCGCTCCGCTGGCACGCGCCGCGCGGCTACGGGCAGCTGAACAGCACCGACATCGCGATGGGCAGCGACGGCTCGGCCGTGGTGCACGTGAGCGGTCCGCTGACCTGGCGGCTGACCTACTCGGTGCGGCCGGCCGCCGGGAAGCGGACCGTGTCGCGCAGCCGGACCGTCCACGCCAAGGTGCACGCGACGGTCGACTTCGGCACCACGCCCCCGACGCTGCACCTGTCCTGACTGTTGGCCCCGCAGCAGGGGGACACGCCGCCGCTCCTGCCTGCTACGGGGCCAACACCGATCAGTCAGCGGGCGCGGTCGCGGGCGACCCGGTTCAGCCCGCTGATCACGCCACGCAGTGAGGCCTGCACGATCGACTCGCTGATCCCGACGCCCCACAGCACGCGGTCACCGACCTCGATCTCGAGGTACGCGGCCGCCTCGGCGTCACGTCCCGCCGTGAGCGCGTGCTCGGCGTAGTCCAGCACGCGCACGTTCAGCCCGCCGAGGCCGAGGTCGACGGCCGACAGCGCCGCGCAGAACGCCGCGATCGGGCCGTTGCCCACACCGGCGAGTTCGTGCTCGGTGCCGAACGCGCGCACCACGGTGCTGATCCGCTCGACGCCGTCGTCGCTGGTGGACGCGAACTTGACCAGCTCGAAGTCGCCGGGTGCGAGGTACTCGCGCGAGAAGATCTCGAACATCAGCGGCGCGTCGACCTCGCCGCCCTCGCCGTCGGTGTGCTGCTGGATCACCTGGCTGAACTCGATCTGCAGGCGGCGCGGCAGGTCGAGGTGATGGTCGGTCTTCATGATGTACGCGACTCCGCCCTTGCCGGACTGCGAGTTGACCCGGATGACGGCCTCGTAGGACCGGCCGACGTCCTTCGGGTCGATCGGCAGGTACGGGATCTCCCACGGCATCTCGCCGACCGGCTTGCCCGCGGCCTTCGCGGCGCGCTCCAGGTCGTCGAAGCCCTTCTTGATCGCGTCCTGGTGCGAGCCCGAGAACGACGTGTAGACCAGGTCGCCCGCGTACGGGTGCCGTTCGTGCACGTCGATGCGGTTGCAGTACTCGGCGGTGCGCCGGATCTCGTCGATGTCGCTGAAGTCGATCATCGGGTCGATGCCCTGGCTGTACAGGTTCAGCCCCAGCGTCACCAGGTCGACGTTGCCACTGCGCTCGCCGTTGCCGAACAGGGTGCCCTCGATGCGCTGCGCGCCGGCCAGCACGGCCAGTTCGGCGTCGGCCGTTGCGGTGCCGCGATCGTTGTGGGTGTGGACGGACAGGCAGACGTACTCGCGCCGCGTCAGGTTGCGGCTCATCCACTCGATCTGGTCGGCGTAGATGTTCGGCGTCGACCGCTCGACGGTGCACGGCAGGTTGAGGACGATCTCCCGGTCCGGGCCGGGCTGCCAGACGTCCATGACGCCTTCGCAGATCTCCAGGCTGAAGTCCAGCTCGGTGTCCATGAAGATCTCCGGCGAGTACTCCAGGCCGAAGTCGGTGCCCTGCAGGTGGATGTCGACGTATTTCATGATCGACTGGATGCCGTCGACCGCGACGGCGCGGCACTCGGCCCGTCCGTCCCCCTGGAAGCCGAACACCACGCGTCGGAACGTCGGGGCGGCCGCGTTGTACATGTGGATGGTCGCCTGGCGGGCGCCGACCAGCGACTGGACGGTGCGCTCGATGAGTTCCTCGCGCGCCTGGGTCAGGACGGAGATGCGCACGTCGTCGGGCACCCGGTCGCCCTCGATCAGGCTGCGGACGAAGTCGAAGTCGGTTTG
>DASRSS010000008.1:0-3356 GCA_035656335.1 Jatrophihabitantaceae bacterium
CGCGCCCGCCCGGCTTGCCGTCGACCGGGACGAGCCCGGCGTACGGGAACGACGGACCGGCGCCGCGGTCGGACACCACGACGACCATGCGGTCCGGTGCCGTCCAGACGCGCAGCACGACCGGTGCGCGGCCGTACAGCCGCGCGTTCGTGACCACCTCGCTCACGCCGACGAGCAGGTCCGCGAGGACGTCCGACGCGACCGAACACCCTTCGGCCGCGGCGGAAACCCACTGCCGGGCGAGCGCCGGATCGGGATCGACGGCCTCGGCCACCGGCCGGGTGGCCTCGAGTTCGTCGCGCGGTGCGGTGACGTTCTGCAGGAAGGCGATCGGGTCCTGGAACCGGTCGTTGGGCTGCGAGCCGTCCGTGCCGGTCAGGTCCGGATGGGTGGCGACGACGTCGGCGAGCACCTGCTCGGACATCGTCGTCGTGTCGTAGGCGCACATGGCGGTCGCGGTGTACGGCGCGTAGAGGTGGTTGACTGCTGCCTCGTAGCGGGCCCACGGCCCCCAGGTGGACGGGGTCAGCGAGGCGGTGGCGAGTTCGCCGACGATCCGCAGCCGTCCCGGTGAGGTCTCGGCGTGGGCGCGGAGCACGCCGAGCAACACCGACACGATGCTGGCCGGGCGGGTGTAGCCGTCCGGCAGGTAGGTGATCCCGGGGGACGCGGGCAGCACGGATCGGACCATGTCGGCGTGCTCGCCGCTGAGGGCGATCACGACCGGCTCGCCGGCGGCGACGCCGGCATCGACGAAGGTGACGACCAGCGGAAGCAATCCGTGGTCGCCCTCGTACAAGCCCGCCGTGTGGACGAACTCGGCCGCCCCCGCACTCACGAATCGGTCACTGTCGAAGATCCTTTCGGCAACCGATCCTGGCACGGCGGCCGCCTAGTCGCGCGCCGTGTTACCCGTTGGCGGCGTGTGACAAACCGCCGCGTTCACATCATTTGCTCAGCTCAGCCCATGTGCGGGTAGGTGTGGTCGCTCGCCGGGACAAACGTCTCCTTGATCGAGCGGGGCGACACCCAGCGCATCAGGTTGAACACCGAGCCGGCCTTGTCGTTCGTGCCCGAGGCGCGTGCGCCGCCGAACGGCTGCTGCCCGACGACGGCGCCGGTCGGTTTGTCGTTGACGTAGAAGTTGCCGGCCGCGAACCGCAGCTGTTCGGACGCCGCGTCGATGACGGCCCGGTCGCGGGCGAACACCGCGCCGGTCAGGGCGTACCGGGAGACGGACTCCAGCTGGGTGAGCGTCCGCGTCCAGGCGTCGTCGTCGTACACGTGCACGGCCAGGACCGGCCCGAAGTACTCGTCGCGGAAGATCGCGTCGCCCGGGTCGTCGCACACGGCGATCGTCGGCCGGACGAACCAGCCGACGCTGTCGTCGGCGGTTCCCCCGGCCAGCACGTCGATCCCCGGCTCGCCGCGCAACCGCTCGAGCACGCCCGAGAGCCGCGCGAAGGAACGTCCGTCGATCACCGCGCCGCCGAAGTTCGCGAATTCGGTGACGTCGCCGTAGCTCAGCGACTCGGTCACCGCGACCAGTTCGTCGCGCACGCCGGACTCCCACAGCGAGCGCGGCAGGTAGGCGCGCGACGCGGCCGAGCACTTCTGCCCCTGGTACTCGAACGCGCCGCGCACCAGACCGGTCACCAGCGCGGCCGGATCGGCGGACGGGTGCGCCAGCACGAAGTCCTTGCCGCCGGTCTCGCCGACCAGGCGCGGATACGACGCGTAGGCGCCGATGTTCGCTCCGACCGCGGTCCACAGGTGCTGGAAGGTGTTCGTCGAGCCGGTGAAGTGGATCCCCGCCAGGGCAGGATGCGGAACCGCCACCTGGCTCACGGCGGCGCCGTCGCCAGTCACCAGGTTGATCACCCCGGCCGGCAGGCCGGCGGCCTCGAACAGCCGCATCGTGAAGTGCGCGGCGAGCTGCTGCGTCGGCGACGGTTTCCACACCACGACGTTGCCCATCAGCGCGGGCGCGGACGGCAAGTTGCCCGCGATGGCGGTGAAGTTGAACGGCGTGATCGCCAGGACGAATCCCTCGAGCGGCCGGTAGTCGGAGCGATTCCACACACCCGGCGAACTCACCGGCTGCTCGGCCAGCAGCTGGCGCGCGAAGTGCACGTTGAAGCGCAGGAAGTCCGCGAGCTCGCAGGCCGAATCGATCTCGGCCTGCTGCGCGGACTTGGACTGGCCCAGCATGGTCGCCGCGTTCAGCGTGTCGCGCCACGGCCCGGACAACAGGTCGGCCGCGCGCAGGAACACCGCGGCCCGCTCGTCGAACGGCAGCTCGCGCCAGGCGGGCGCCGCGGCGAGCGCGCAGCCGATGGCGGCCTCGACGTCCGCCGGGCCGGCCTGCGCCGACTCGCCCAGCACGTGCGCGTGCCGGTGCGGCGCGGTGACCGCGAACCGCTCCCCCGATCCCATCACCTGCTTGTCGCCGATGGTCATGGTCAGCTCGACCGGGCCGGACGAGAGTTCCGCCAGCTGCGCGGCCAGGCTCGCCCGTTCAGCGCTGCCCGGTGCGTACGCACGCACCGGCTCGTTCACCGGCACCGGCACGGTCGTGATCGCGTCCATGGCCGCTTACCTCACCTCGCTCGTCGGGTTCGTTTCCCGTCCGCCTATCTTGAAGGTAACCACGAGGCAGCCGTCGAAGGGAGCGCGCCGTGGCGGCCGCAACCTGGGGCTTGCTGATCGCGTCGTTCGCCGCGTGCTTCGTCGAGATGGTCGAGGCCACGACAATCGTGATGGCGATGGGTTTCACCCGCAGCTGGCGGTCCGCGTTCGCGGGCACCGGCGCGGCGATCCTCGCGCTCGCGGCGGTCACGTCCGTCGCCGGTTACGCGCTGACGACGTGGCTGCCCGAGTCGGCGCTGCAGCTGGCGATCGGCGGGCTGCTGCTGATCTTCGGTTTGCAGTGGCTGCGTAAGGCGATCCTGCGCGCGTCCGGCCGCAAGGCCGTGCACGACGAGGACCAGATCTTCCGCGACGAGGTGTCCGCGGCCGAGGCGGCCGGCCAGCCCGCGTCCGGCCTGGACATGTTCTCGTTCATGGTGTCGTTCAAGGGCGTATTCCTCGAGGGCATGGAGGTGGTCTTCATCGTGATCACCTTCGGCCTGAACGATCACAACGTGCCCGCGGCCGCGGTCGGCGCCGCCGCCGCCGTGGTCGCCGTGCTCGCGATCGCATTCGCGCTGCGCCGCCCGCTGTCGATGATCCCGGAGAACCTGCTCAAGTACGGCGTCGGAGTTCTGCTGGCCTCATTCGGCACGTTCTGGTCGGTCGAGGGCGTCGGCATCTTCCGCCACGGACATCACAGCCTGCAGTGGCCGGGCTCGGACGCC
>DASRSS010000009.1:0-2744 GCA_035656335.1 Jatrophihabitantaceae bacterium
GTCGTCTGGATCGGTTCGCTGACGGCGCCGACCATCGCCCGCATCGACCTGCGAGTGTGACGGTTCAGCTCGCGGCGCTCACTGCGTGCCCGAACGCGAACAGCCCGGCTGGGTCGTACGTCGCGCGCGCCCGGCACAGCCGCGCGTAGGTCTGCTCGTCCCACGCCCGCGAGCGGTCGGCGTCATCACCGGGCGTGCCGTGCAGGTTCACCATGCTCCGGCCCGTCGAGTACGGAGCCAACGCGCCGAGCAGTGACGACAGCGCGCCCGGTACCAGTTCGGCGACCTGCGGCGCGAGCATTCCGATCGCGGAGACGCTGAATTGCGCCCCGCGCCCGGTGACCGCGTCGGCGGTCTCGGGAGCGCGGTCGAGGGCGCCGCCGAGATGCCGCAGCTGGACCATCACCAGCGGGCACTGCACGCCCGGGCCGGCCTGCTCGAGCAGCGCGGCGACCGCGTCGTCGGTCAGCTCGCCGAGCAGCGTGCACCCCTCCTTCGCGGGGACGGGGTGGTCCGGGTCGTCGAAGACGCGGTCGATGTCGGCGTAGTCCATCTCGGCGACGGTGTCCATGATCGCGGGCGCGGCGTCGCGCAGCGGCGCGAGCAGGCGGGCGCCGTCCTCGGCCGAACCGGCGTACGCGATGCACAGGTGGACGACGAACTGGCCGCGCAACGGCTCGGGGATGTCCGGCAGCGGAGGCAGCCGCAGCAGGACCAGCGCCGAGCACATCGCCTCGGGCACGGTGCGGACCCAGTCACGGTAGGCGGCGAGCAGCCGCGGCGCGTGCTCGCCCGGGAAGAAGATCGCGCCGCCGTACACCTGCGGGGTGGGCACCAGGTCGAACGTGAGCGAGGTGACCACGCCGACGTTCCCCTTGCCGCCGCGCAGCGCCCAGTACAGCTCCGGCTCGTGCTCGGCGTCGACGTGCCGCAGCCGCCCGTCGCCGGTCACCACGTCGAAGCTGCGGACGAGGTTCGCGGCGAAGCCGTACGTCCGGCCGAAGATCGGCAGCCCGCCGCCGACGGTGTAGCCGACGACGCCGACGTCCGTCGTCGATCCGTGCAGGCCGACCAGACCGTGCGGCAACGACGCCTCGAGGACGTGCTTCCACCGCGCGCCGGCCGCGACGGTGGCGGTGCGCGCCGCCGCGTCGATCTCCACACCGGTCATGTGCCGGGTACTGATCAGCACGCCGCGGTCGACGGCGAGGTTGGCGCCGTGCCCGGTGGCCTGCACCGCGACCGGCAAGCCGGCGCCGGCAGCCCAGCGCACGGTCGCGGCGACGTCCTCGGCGCTGCGCGCAGCCACCACGAACTCTGGCGTGTGCGTCACCGCCAGGTTGAAGGCCGCGATCTCGTCGGCGTACTCGGGGTCGGCCGGCGTGAAGACCGGGCACGAGACCGAAGCCGCCAGCTCCGGGTTCGCATCGAGCGTGGTCATCCGTCTCTCCTTCGGCTGCTGCTGCGATCTGGTGCGCGGCGTTCCCTTCCGCCACCGCGATGCGGACGATGCTGCATCAGATCGCACCCGTCCGACATCGGTGCACTCCCCTAAATCCGCTCCCCTATCGGCGGCCCTATCCAGTGGCGTCGTACCGATGCACACTGTCTGCCGTGGACGTCGCGGCCAGTGTCGGGATCAGCCTCGCTGCCGACGAGCTGTTCACCGCCCCGGATGTCCTGAATGCCCTGATGGAAAAGGACGAAACTCCTGATCTGCACCTGGCGCTCGGGCTCGCGGTCTTCCTCGCGAACGACCTGTCGGCGGCGGAGCTGCACCTGCGCACCGCGTACCTGGAGTTCGGCAGGCAGAAGCAGCATCGTCGCGCGGCACTGGCGGCGAGCCACCTCGGGCGCCTGGAGCATTCGGGACGCGCGAACTCGATCGTCGCGGCGGGCTGGTTCGCGCGCGGACTGCGGCTGCTGGACGGCGACGAGGAATGCGTCGAGCGCGGCTGGCTCGCGCTGGGCATCCTCGGATGCAGCAATCCCAGCGCCACCGAGCTGGAGCGGAACTCGTCGCTGGCGCTGGCCCTTGCCCGTCGCTTCGACGATCGCGACCTGGAGTGCCGCGCACTCGCCGACTCCGGCCTGGCGCTGGTAAGCCAGGGCCGCTGCGACGAGGGCATGGCGCTGATCGACGAGGCCATGACGATGGTGCGCAGCGGCGAGTGCGCGAACCTGTTCATCACCGGGCAGGTCGAGTGCAGTTTCGTCGCTGCGTGCCAGCGCGCCGGTGATCTGCCGCGGCTGGAGAGCTGGCTCGCCCGCGCGGTGGTGGACCAGGCGCCCGTTCTCGGCGACGGCGCACCTCCGAACGTGATGCTGAGCCACTGCCGTCGCGAGTACGGCCTGCTGCTGTGCCAGGCCGGCCGCTGGACGGAGGCCGAACGAGCGCTGCGCGAAACGGTCGACGGAAGCCGCGGACTGCCGGCGAGGTCGTACCACGACGCGCGCGTGGCCCTGGCGGACCTGCGGCTGAGCCAGGGACGCATCGCCGAGGCGTCCGTCCTGCTGCAGGACCTCGCCGCGTACCCGGAAGCGCAGCTGCAGCTCGGACGGCTGCACGTGGCGCGCGGCGAGCACGACCTGGCCGTCGGAGTGCTGCGCCAGGCGGTCCGCGACTTCGCCGGCGACCGGGTACGCGGAACCGCGCTGCTCGACCTGCTGGTGATCGCCGAGATCGGACGCGGTGATCTTGTGGCCGCGCGGGACGCGCTCGCCGAGCTCGACGAGTGCGCGGC
>DASRSS010000010.1:0-10849 GCA_035656335.1 Jatrophihabitantaceae bacterium
GGATCCGCTCGGCCTCGTCGAGCAGCACGCGGTACGCCTCGACGCTCGGGCCGTGATCGTGACCGAGCCCGTACAGCGCGGTGCGCACCGCGCTGAGCGTGTCCCCGGCCGGCGGCCCGACGCTCGTGCCCGCCGGCCGGCGCGCGGCCGCGGCGAGCTCGCGATAGAGGCCGGCCAGGGCCACGCGCTCCGGGTTGTGCCTGCCGAGCGGCCACGCGGCCAGCGCGAGGACGGTCTGGCCGGCCCCGCCGAGCAGCACCAGCAGCCCGACGTGAATCGATGCGGACGCCGGCAGCGGCGTGTGCCCGAGGACCAGCGCCGCCGCCGTCGCCGCCACGCCCACCTGCGTCGCGCTCGGTCCCCCGGCGACGAGCAGCCCGGCTCCGAAGCCGAGCACGAGCAGCAGCGCGATCGACGCCGCGTCGCTGCGCGAGCCGGCGACGGCCAGCCCGCTGGTGAGCGCGGCTGCGAGCGCTGTGCCGAGCATGCGCAGCAGCCGCAGCCGGTACGGGCCGGGACGGTCGGCGAACGCGGTCTGCAGCGCGCCGATCGTCGACGGCAGGCCGAACGTGACGTTCCCCAGCAGCGCCCCGACGACCAGCGGCAGCGCGACGCCCGCCGCGTTGCGCAGCGACACGACCGGATCGGACTGGGTGCGATCCAGCCGCGCCGCCGTGACGAGCAGGTCGACGAGCGCCGACCTGCGAGACGGCATAGGTGCCCTGTCGAGCGTCACTCAACCGACCTTAGGGACGACCACGCGATGAGCGCTCGCGCGAAGAGCCCGCCGCCGCGCGAGCGAAGCGAGCTTGCGGCCGAGCGAAGCGAGGAGCGGCGCGCGAGATGGGCCGCCCCGAGCTTGCGAGGGGTCCAGATCGCGCGCCGCGCCCGGCGGAGAAAGCTAGGCCATCCCGTTGGCTTGCAGGAACGCCTTGGCGACGGCGGCCGGGTTCTTCTGGTCGATCTGCACCGCCTTGTTCATGGTCACGATGGCCTGCGTAGTCAGCAGCGCGCTCACCTTGTTCAGCGTCTGCTCGAACGCCGGACCCTCCGCCTGCAGCACGCTCTTCTTCACCACCGGCACCACCTGCTGGAAGCCGAAGATGCCCTTGGTGTCGGTGAGCACCGTGTACTTGCCGCTGGCCAGCTGCCCGTCAGTGGTGAAGATCGCGATCGAGTCGACCTGGTGCTTGTCCAGCGCGGAGTACTGCAGGCCGATGCTGAGCGGCTTGAACTGGATCTGGTTCAGCCCGTAGGCCTGCTTCATGCCGACGACGCCCTGGTAGCGGGTCTCGTTCTCCGGCGGCCCGCCGAAGCTGAACTTGCCCAGCTTCGTCAGGTCCTCCATCGTCGTCAGGCCGTGCTGCTGCGCGAAGTCCTTGAGCACCGCGACACCGTCGGCGTCCTGGAACGGCGTCGGGTCCAGCACCGCGAAGCCGCGCTTGTTCTCCCACTGCGTGGCGCCCTGCAGCGTCTGCTGCGCCGACTGGGGACGGTCCCCGAGCTTGGCGAGCTCGGTGTAGATCACGCCGGTGTACTCCGGGTACATGTCGATCCTGCCGCTGGTCAGCGCCTTGTCGATCACGGCGGACGCGCCGATGTTGCCCTTGAGGTTCACCGTGAACCCCTGTGCGCGCAAGGCTTGCGCGTACAGGTTGCCGAGCAGGTATTCCTCGGCGAAGTTCTTGTCGCCCATGGTGATGGCTGGCTTGCCCTTGCCGGGCAAGGGGGTCGCGCTTCCGGTCGGTCCGCTCTGGTTCGACGAACCACCGCCGCTGGAGCCGCACGCGGTCAGCGTCGCCGTGATTGCCACGGCCACCCCGACGGCGATCGTGCGGATGAACGGCCTGGTGTTCTTCATCAGGTTCTGCTCCCTTGATCGACCAAATCGGACTGCTCTTCTTGCGTAACCCCACCCTCGGTGAGGACGACCGTGGCCCGCCGCCGGGTAAAGCCGGATCGCGTCGACGACCGCGTGGCGCGCATGCCCGCCGGGGTCACCGCACGCTCGAGCCCGACGAACAGCAACTGGACCGCGAACGTCAGCACGATCAGCACGTAACAGGCGGCGATGATCCCGTCCAGGCCGTAGGACTCGCGGTTGTTGATGACCGCACCGAGTCCGCCGCCGCCGAAGATGCCGCCCAGCGTGGCAGTAGCGACGACGAACACGGCGGACGTGCGGATGCCGGCGAAGATCAGCGGCAGCGCCTGCGGCAGCTCCACCTTCGTCAGCACCTGCAGCGGCCGCAGCCCGATGCCCTTCGCGGCGTCGACCGTGTCGGGATCGACCTGGTCGACCGCGACGTACGCGTTGGTGAGGATCGGCGGGACGGCCAGCACGACGAGCGCGATGATCACGTCCAGCTTGCCGACGCCGACGTAGGGCAGGCCGATCGCGAGCACGGCCAGGCTGGGCAGCGCGCGCCCGACGTTCGAGATGTTGATCGCGAGGAACGAGAAGCGGTGCAGGTGCCCGAGCAGCACGCCCAGCGGCCCGCCCAGCAGGATCGCAATCGCGACCGACTCGGCGGAGATCTCCAGGTGCACCTTGACCTGGTCCAGCAGCAGGTCACCGTGGTGCTCGATGAACGAGAACGCCTCGACGAAGCTGTTGCTCACGGCTCACACCCCTCGCCGCGCCGCTGCCCACGGCGTGAGGATGCGTTGCAGCACGACGAACAGGCCGTCGGCCACGAGCGCCAGCGCGATGCACATGACACCGGCGCCGATGAACTTCGTGTTGAAGCCGCCGCTCGCGATCGCGTCGAAGATCGGTTTACCGAGGCCGGTCGGCATGATGTACGCGGCGACGGTGGCCAGCGAGATGATCGTGACGACGGCGACGCGCAGGCCGGCGATGATGGTCGGCAGCGCGAGCGGCAACTCGACGCGGATCAGGGTCTGCCGCGAGGTGAGGCCGATGCCATGCGCGGCGTCCAGCACCTCCGGCGAGATCGACGACAGCCCGGCGAGGATGTTCGTGAACAGGATCAACAGCGTGTAGGACACCAGCGCGATCTCGACGGTGTACCAGTTGATGCCGGTGATCGACACGAGGATCTCGAACGCGGCGAGCGACGGGATCGTGTACAGCAGACTGCCCAGGAGCGTCACCGGCGTGACCATCCAGCGCGCGCGATGGGCCGTGATCGCCAGCGTGAAGGCGATGACGAAGCCGATGCCGACCGCGATCGCGGTCAGCTCGATGTGCTGGATCAATGCCGGTTCGAACGTCGATCCCCAGTTGCTGCGGAACCAGTCCCAACAGAACGTCTTGTTGTCCAGCACGCAGCTGGACGTCTTTCCGAAATTCGGAATCACCGGTCCGCCGGAATCGGCGGCCGGGGCCAGGAAATACATCAGACCGAAACCGCCATGTCGCCCGTCGGGCGGTGATGAATTGCCTGATTGATCAATTCGATGGACACGTAGCCGAGATCGCCGCCGTCGGCGTCGACGACCCGCAGCGGGCGCAGCGAGTCGGCCATCATGATCGACAGCGCGTCCCGCAGCGTGGTCGTGCTGCTGACGGTCTCGCGGTCGGTCGCGGACGCGGTATCGGCCGGCGGCGTTTGATCGAGCTCGATCTCCCCCACCGTGGTCAGCGCCATCCGCTTCAGCCCGCGGTCGGCGCCCACGAACTGGGCGACGAACTCGTCGGCCGGCTCGGCCAGGATGCGCTCCGGAGTGTCGAACTGCACCAGCTCGCCGCCGTCGCGCAGGATCGCGATCCGGTCGCCCATCTTGATCGCCTCGTCGATGTCGTGCGTGACGAACACGACCGTCTTGCGCAGCTCGCCCTGCAGCCGCAGGAACTCGTTCTGCAGCCGCTCGCGGTTGATCGGGTCGATCGCTCCGAACGGCTCGTCCATCAGCATCAGCGGCGGATCCGCCGCGAGGGCGCGCGCCACGCCGACGCGCTGGCGCTGGCCACCTGACAGCTGGCTCGGGAACCGGCTGCCCATCTCCTGCGGCAGGCCGATCAGCTCGAGCAACTCGGCACCGCGCTGCGCGATGCGCTTGCGGTCCCAGCCGAGCAACCGCGGCACCATCGTGATGTTGTTCAGGATGTTGACGTGTGGGAACAGGCCGATCTGCTGGATGACGTAGCCGATCTCGCGGCGCAGTTGCGCGGGCTGCCGGTCGGCGATGCTGGCGCCGTCGATGAGGATGTCGCCGCCGGTCAGGTCGATCATCCGGTTGACCAGGCGCATCGCGGTCGTCTTGCCGCAGCCGGACGGCCCGACCAGGACGCACACCTCGCCCGCGGGCACCGTGAACGACAGGTCCTTGATCGCCGGGGTGGCACTGCCCGGGTAATGCTTGCTGACGTTCCGGAATTCCAGCGGCGCCGCGGACATCCGCGAACCCGCTTGCGCGGCGGCTGTCTCGGTCTTCGTCATGTTGGAAAAATCCCGCCTTGTCGAATACAGAGCCCGACCATTGTAGCGAGGAGTCCGTTTTGCCCGACTAATCCGGTGCTAAATCGGGCATATCGCAGGGGATCTCAGTTTGGCGGAATATTGTCAAATCGGCAATCGGGAAGGGTGGAATCCGGCACGCCGTTGCCCGCCCGGCCTTTGGTCAGCCGGACGCGGCCAGTTGGCCGCACGCTCCGTCGATCTCGCGGCCGCGGGTGTCGCGCACCGTGACCGGCACGCCGCGGGCCTGCAGCCGGCGCACGAACTCGCGCTCGACCGGCTTCGGGGACGCGTCCCACTGCGAGCCGGGCGTCGGGTTGAGCGGGATGAGATTCACGTGCGCGAGCCTCGGCGCGAGCAGGTCACCGAGCAGCTCCGCACGCTCCGGCTGGTCGTTGACGTCGCGGATCATGGCGTACTCGATCGAGTAGCGACGGCCGGTGCGCTCGGCGTAACCGTCCGCCGCGGCGAGCACCTCGGCGACCTTCCAGCGCGTGTTCACCGGAACCAGCGTGTCCCGCAGTTCGTCGTCCGGCGCGTGCAACGACACCGCCAGCGTCACGTCGAGGTCCTCCGCGGCCAGCCGGTTGATGGCGGGAACCAGCCCGACCGTCGACACCGTGATCGAGCGACGGGACAGGCCCAGGCCCGCGGGCGCCGGATCAATCAGCCGGTGCAGCGCGGCGATCACCCGGTTGTAGTTGGCCAATGGCTCGCCCATGCCCATGAACACCACGTTGGACAGCCGGCCGACGCCGCCGGCGACCTCGCCGCGGGCGAGCGCGCGGGCC
The DNA here is from genome assembly GCA_035656335.1 of Jatrophihabitantaceae bacterium. GTDB lineage: Bacteria > Actinomycetota > Actinomycetes > Mycobacteriales > Jatrophihabitantaceae > DASRSS01. The sequence continues at coordinate 5,216 of DASRSS010000010.1, forward strand.
GCGGCCGCGACCTGGTCGACGATCTCGCCGGTGGACAGGTTGCGCTTCAACCCGCCCTGACCGGTGGCGCAGAACGGGCAGGCCATGCCGCAGCCGGCCTGGCTCGAGATGCAGACCGTGGCCCGGTCCGGGTAGCGCATCAGCACGCTCTCGACCAGCGTGCCGTCGTGCAGCCGCCACAGCGTCTTGCGCGTGGTGCCGGCGTCCGTCTCGACGTGCCGCACCTTGGTGAGCAGCGGCGGGAACAGCGCGCCGGCCACCTGCTCGCGCACGGCGGCGGGCAGGTCGCTCATCGCCGCCGGGTCGTTCTCCAGCCGGCCGAAGTAGTGCCGGCTCAGCTGGTCGGCGCGGAACGCTGGCAGGCCGAGGTCGGCCACCGCGGCGCGCCGGCCCGCCTCGTCCAGGTCGGCGAGGTGACGGGGCGGCAGGCCGCGCTTGGGCGCGTCGAAGACGAGGGGCAGGGAGGTCATGACGACATCCATTGTCCCAGACATTTGCGGCCGCCTTCCCCCACGCTCCGACCGGCTTCACGCCGCAAATCTGGTCGGGTCGTGGGGAAGCGGGACCTCACGTGCCCGGGACGATCAGGTCTACCCGTTCCTGCGGGCGCTCGCGCGCGATATAGGCCTCCTCGGACGGCATCCAGTCGTCCAGCCACCGCGTCAGCATCGCCTCGCCGTCGCGTTCGCGCGCGCGGGCGAGGCGCACCTCGCGCGGCGCGTCCACCCAGATCGTGAGCGTCCACGGCACGCGCACCTCGCGCCGGGTCGAGGACACGCCTTCGACGATCACGATGCCGCCCGGCGGGATGTCGTGCCACTCGGCGCCGGTGTCGGTGTCCCAGTCCCAGCGCTGGTACCGCGCGGGACGGCCGTCCAGCAGCGGACGGACCACCTGCGCGTCGAACCGCTCCCAGTCCCACTCCGCGATGCGTGGGCCGGAGAAGTCGTCCACGTGCACGACCACGCTGCCGGGAAGCGCGTGCGCGAGCCGAGCCGCGAGCGTGGTCTTGCCGGACGCGCCGCAGCCGTCGATACCGATCCAGGCGGTTCGTCCGCGCGCCCCCACCTGATCTTGATGGCTATGCGTGGTCATGGCTGCGCGGGCGCATCAAGATCGCGGGTCACACCGGGGCGAAGGCGGACAGCAGCAGGTACGCGACCGCGGCACAGGGCAGCAGCGAGTCCAGCCGGTCCATGATCCCGCCGTGGCCGGGCAGCAGCTTGCCCATGTCCTTCACGCCCAGGTCCCGTTTGATCATGGACTCGCCCAGGTCGCCGAGGGTCGCGGTGACGCAGATGGCCAGGCCGAACAGCAGCCCCTGCCACCACGCCTGGTGGAACGTGAACACCAGGAACAGCACGCCCGCGGCCGAGCAGAACAGCACGGAGCCGGCGAAGCCCTCCCACGTCTTGCCCTTCGACACGATCGGCGCGAGCGGGTGCCGCCCGAACAGCACGCCGGTCGCGTACCCACCGGTGTCGCTGCACACCACGGTCGCGATGAACGCCAGGATCCGCGCGGCGCCGTCGTCGGCGTGCACGGACAGCACGGCGAACGCGGCCAATGCCGGTAGGTACAGCAGCACGAAGCCGGACGCGCGCACGTCCCGCAGGTAGTTTTCGGCGCCGTCTCCGAGCCGCCACACGAAGACCGCGCACACGGCGACGAGCAGCGCGACGACGAGCCCGTCCGGTCCGCGCAGCCACGCCGCGACGAGCATCGCGACGCCGCCGGCGGCGACGGGCGTCAGCGCCACCCGGGCCCCGGACGTGGCGAGCGCCTGAGTCAGCTCGTAGCAGCCGTAGACGACGGCGAGGCCGACGATGACCGCGAAGCTGGGCCGGTAGACGAACAGGCTGGCGACGATGATCGCGCCGAGACCGACGCCGACGCCGATCGCCCGCGGCAGGTCGCGTCCGGCGCGGGACTTCCTCGGCTCAGCTGGAACTGGCGGAGCCCCCGCGTCCGGATCCGCGCTCATGGACGTGCTCACACCTCGAGCAGTTCGGTTTCCTTCGCCTTGACGGCGTCGTCGACCAGCGCGGTGTACTTGGCGGTCAGCTTGTCCAGCTCGCCCTCGGCGCGGTGCACGTCGTCCTCACCGGTCTCGCCGTCCTTGACCAGCTTGTCCAGCGCGTCTTTGGCGTGCCGGCGGATCGAGCGGATGGACACCTTGGCGTCCTCGCCCTTGCCCTTGGCGATCTTGACCAGGTCGCGGCGGCGCTCCTCGGTCAGCTGGGGGAACACGACGCGCACGATCGTGCCGTCGTTGGTCGGGTTCACGCCGAGGTCGCTGTCGCGGATGGTCTTCTCGATCGCGCCGAGGGTGGACGCGTCGTACGGCTTGATGACGGCCATCCGCGCCTCGGGCACCGTGACGGACGCGAGCTGCGGGATCGGCGTGGGCGAGCCGTAGTAGTCGACGACGAGCCGCGCGAAGGCCGACGCGTTGGCGCGCCCGGTGCGCAGGCCACCGAGCTCCTCGCGGGCCACGTGGACGGCCTTCTCCATCTTCTCTTCGGCCTCGAACATGGTCTCGTCGATCATCTGATTCGCTCCAAGGTGTCAGTTCGACCCGGTGACCAGCGTGCCGATCTTCTCACCGCGCACGACCCGCGCGATGTTCCCGTCGGCAAGCTCGAACACGACGATCGGCATGCCGTTGTCGCGGCACAGGCTGAACGCGGTCGAGTCGGCGACCTTCAGGTCCCGGCTGAGCACGTCGTCGTAGGTGAGGCGGTCGAAGCGCACGGCGTCCGGGTGGGTGCGCGGGTCGGCGTCGTAGATCCCGTCCACGCCGCGCTTGCCCATGAGCAGCACGTCGCAGCCGATCTCCAGCGCGCGCTGCGCGCCCGCGGTGTCGGTGGAGAAGTACGGCATCCCGATGCCGGCGCCGAAGATCACGACGCGGCCCTTCTCCAGGTGCCGCTCGGCCCGGCGCGGAACGTACGGCTCGGCGACCTGGCCCATCGCGATCGCGGTCTGCACCCGGGTCGGGACGCCTTCCTTCTCCAGGAAGTCCTGCAGGGCGAGGCAGTTCATGACGGTGCCGAGCATCGCCATGTAGTCGGCCCGGTCGCGGTCCATGCCGCGCAGGCTCAGCTCGGCGCCGCGGAAGAAGTTGCCGCCGCCGGTGACGACCGCGACCTGCGTGCCGGACGCGACGACCTCGGCGATCTGCCGGGCGATGGAGTGGACGACGTCCGGGTCCACGCCCACCTTGCCGCCGCCGAACTCCTCCCCGGAGAGCTTCAGCAGCACGCGCTGGTACGAGCCGCCGACGGACGAAGGGGCCGCCCCGGATTCAGTCATTCGGTGCGGCCCCTCTCGTCGGTTGTTGGTGCGTTGCTGGCAGCCTATCGGGCTGCGTTACGCCTGCCCCACCTCGAAGTGCGCGAACTTCGTGATGGTCACGCCGGCCGCGTCCAGCACCTGCTTGACGGACTTCTTCTGCTCCTGCACGGACTCCTGCTCAAGCAGGACGACGGACTTGAAGAAGCCGTTCAGGCGGCCCTCGACGATCTTCGGCAGCGCGGCCTCGGGCTTGCCCTCGGCGCGCGTCGTCTCCTCGGCGACCCGACGCTCGGCCTCGACCACGTCGGCCGGGACCTCGTCGCGGGTCAGGTACTTCGGGCGCATCGCGGCGACCTGCATGGCGGCCGCGCGGGCGGCCTCGGCGTTGTCGCCGGTGAACTGCACCAGCACGCCGACCTGCGCGGGCAGGTCGGACGCCTTCTTGTGCAGGTAGGTCGCGACCGTGCCGTCCAGCTTGACGGCCCGGCGCAGCTCGAGCTTCTCGCCGATGACCGCGGCCAGCGCCTGGACGTTCTCCTCGACCGTCTTGCCGTCCTTGAGCGTCTCGCCCTTCAGCGTGTCCACGTCCACGGCCGAGGAGCCGGCGAAGTGCGCGACGATGTCGGCCGCGAGCGTCTGGAACTGCTCGTTCTTGGCGACGAAGTCGGTCTCGGACGCGAGCTCGATCATCGCGCCCTCGGCGGCGGCGACGAGCCCATTTGACGCGACGCGGTCGCCGCGCTTGAGGTTCTTCGCCTCGCCGGCCACGCGCAGGTTCTCGACGGCCTTGTCGAAGTCGCCGTCGGCCTCCTCGAGCGCCTTCTTGCAGTCCATCATCCCGGCGCCGGTGGCGTCGCGGAGCTTCTTCACGTCAGCGGCGGAATAGTTCGCCATTTCTCTATCCCTCTTAGGTCAGTAGTGGTCGAAAACGTCTCAGGCGCTCGGCGTCTCGGCCGGCGTCTCGCCGGCACCGCCCGCGCCGCCGGTCTTGAGCAGCTCCTGCTCCCACTCGGGCAGGGGCTCGTCGGCCGCGAGCTGGCCGCCGTCGGCCGGCTTCTCGTCCCGCCCGGCGTTCGCGGCGGCGTTAGCGCGGGCCACCAGGCCCTCGGCGACGGCGTCGGCGACGACGCGGGTGAGCAGCGCGGCGCTGCGGATGGCGTCGTCGTTGCCCGGGATCTTGTAGTCGACCTCGTCGGGGTCGCAGTTCGTGTCCAGGATCGCGATGACCGGGATGCCCAGCTTGTGCGCCTCACCGACCGCGATGTGCTCCTTCTTGGTGTCGACCACCCACACCGCGCTGGGCACCTTGCTCATCTCGCGGATGCCGCCGAGCGTGCGCTCCAGCTTGACCTTCTCGCGGGTGAGCAGCAGCTGCTCCTTCTTGGTGGTGACGCCTTCCCAGCCGCCCTGCTCCATCGCCTCGAGCTCCTTGAGCCGCTGCAGGCGCTTGTAGACGGTTTGGAAGTTGGTGAGCATGCCGCCCAGCCAGCGCTGGTTCACGTACGGCATGCCGACGCGGGTCGCCTGCTCGGCGATGGAGCCCTGCGCCTGCTTCTTGGTGCCGACGAACAGGACGGTGCCGCCGTGCGCGACGGTCTCCTTGACGAACTCGTAGGCGCGGTCGATGTAGGACAGCGTCTGGTGCAGGTCGATGATGTAGAGCCCGTTGCGCTCGGTGAGGATGAAGCGCTTCATCTTCGGGTTCCAGCGGCGGGTCTGATGCCCGAAGTGCACGCCGGACTCGAGCATTTCCTTCATGGTGACGACGGCCATGCCGGTCGTCCTCCTCGTTCTTTCGTGCACGCGCGGTCGCCCGCGGCGTGCGGCCTCGGTTGTCGCGGACGGACCGGGTGGACCGCCTGCCCTGGTGCCCTGGGTCGCGGCCGTGCCGCCGCCCTCGTGGCGAGGACGGACCGAGGCAGGCCGCCGATTCGGCGAGAACTACCGCCGAAGGGGCACGCGAAGTCAGCCCACAGAAGCGAGCTGCGCCACCGAGTCTACCGGACGGCGGGGGTCAGCCCGCACGCGCGACGGCAGCAGCCTCGGTGCGGCTGCGGACGCCGAGTTTGGCCAGGATGTTGGACACGTGCACGCTCGCGGTCTTCTCGCTGATGTACAGCTGGCGGGCGATCTGCCGGTTGGTGCGCCCCTCGACGAGCAGGGCCAGCACCTCGGCCTCGCGGTCGGTCAGCGCGGCCGTCCCCCGGCCGCTCCGGGCACCGGCGCGGGCGGCGGGCGAGGTGCCCAGCGCCCGGATCTCGGCCAGCAGCGGCTCGGCCCGGAGCGTCCGGGCGGCGGTGCGCGCGAGGTCCGCCTGCTCGGCGGCCTCCGCGCCCC
>DASRSS010000011.1:0-6419 GCA_035656335.1 Jatrophihabitantaceae bacterium
CAGCTTCCGCGCCGCCCGGAGTCGCTGCTGACCCGCGACTCGCGCTGGGTGCGGCACCTGTTCGACACCTGGACGGGGCCACGCTGGCGCGGCACGCCCGGCTACCGCGCCGACGTCGAGCGGTACGCCGAGGCGGTCCGCATCCCGCAGGTCGCGTTCTGCGCGTCCGAGCACTTCCGGTGGCTGGTGCGCTCGCTGCCTCGCGCGGACGGGCGCCGGTTCGCCGCGTCCCTGCGCAGGCCGGTGTCCGCGCCGGTGCTGCACCTGCACGGTGACTTCGACACGTGCGTGCTGCCGTCCACCGCCCGCGGCTCGGGCCAGTACGTCACCGGCACGTACGAGTACCGGGTGCTGGACGGTGTCGGCCACTTCCCGCACGACGAGGTGCCCGAGCTGATCTCCGGAGAGCTGCTGCGCTGGGCGAAGGCGCGCTGACCGCAGGCCTCACTTACTCCGGCGTGCAGGATCCGGTGCCGACGGGCGCGGAGGCGGCGCGCCCGCTGGACGCGTCCTGCGTCAGCTGACCGGCCGTGAGCGCGTAGCCGGTGTCGGAGGAGTCCAGCGCGGTCGCGAACACCATGCCGAGGACGGATCCGTCGTCGGCGAGCAGCGGCCCGCCGGAGTTGCCGCTGCGGATGATCGCGCGCAGCGAGTAGATCTGGCGGTCGACGCTGCCGTGCCCGTAGATGTCGGTGCCCCCGACCGCGGCCTGCGTGCGGATCCGCGCGGGCCGCACGGTGAACGGCCCGTTCTCCGGGAAGCCGAGTACGACCGCCGGCGTCCCCTGGCTCGCGGTGCCGGACGCGAAGTGCAGCACTGGCGCCTGCAGCTGCGGCACGTCCAGCACGGCGACGTCGGTGCGCGGGTCGAAGAGCACCACGGTCGCCGGCAGCATGCGCTTGTTCGCCAACTGGACGGACACCTGGTTCGTGCCGGCCACGACGTGCGCGTTGGTGATCACCTTGTGCGGCGCGATGACGAAGCCGCTGCCCTCGATGCCGCGATTGCACGACGGCGCCTGGCCGTAGATCTTGAACGTGGACCGGTGCGCGCGCTGCACGACCGCCTGCACGGCCGGCGACAGGTTGGGGTCGGGCGCCGGGACGGACACGCTCGGCCCCGCGCCGCCGAGGTTGTCGCCGAACACGGGCGGGAAGCCGCTCTGGTTGAGGAACGAGCGCATCGAGCCGTAGAGGTCGCGCACCCCGGCCGGCATCACGCCGTTGACCGCGCGCACGATCGTCGAGTGGCTGGCCTCCGCGGACAGCTGCGGGTACGGCGAGGACGCCAGCGGCACGGCGACCATCCAGGCCACGATCAGCACCGACGCCACGCCGAGCCCGGTGCCGACGCCGCTGTCCAGCAGCCGGCCGCGTCCGGTGACCAGCTTGGCGCGCACGTGGCCCGCGATCCACGCGCCGATCAGCTGGCCGATCATCGCCAGCATCAGCACGCACAGGATCGCGACCGGCACCTGGGCCCGTCCGTCCGCCAGCCGCGAGCCGAGCGGCTCGGCCAGCTGCGCGCCGATCGCCGCGCCGCCGAAGAACCCGATCATGGACAGCGCCCCGACGACCGCGCCGTGGCGGAAGCCGCCGATGCCGTAGGCCACTGCGGCCACGACGATGACGAGGTCGAGGAGGTTCACGTCGGCGTCAGCTCGGCAGCACCACGAGGGTGCCGGTCATGCCCTGCTGGGTGTGGATGGTGCACACGAACTGGTATCGGCCGGGCGCGGGAGCGGTGAAGGTGGACTCCTTCGTGTCGCCGTTCGCGGTCAGCGGCACCCAGTCGGACGGGAACTTCGGCACCTGGAAGTTGTGCGGCGCGCCGCCGCCGTCGTTGATCAGGATCACCTTCACCTTGCCCGGGTGGACGGTGATGGTGGACGGCGAGAACCGGAAGTCGCTGGCGTGGATGGTCACCTGCTGCACGCCGTTGACCGTCGACGCGGTGGCCGAGCCGGTGTGCGGCGCCTTGTTCGCGGCCGGCTGGGTGTTGGAGCAGGCGGCCAGCCCGACCGCGGCCGCGGCGGCGAGGAGGCCGGCGGACCCGGCGCGCAGCGTTCGGGCGCTCAGCGATCGGGCAACCGGCATGGTTTGGACGGTACAGCGGCCCGCTGTGCGCACATCCAGGCAGCCGTACCGACGCGCTAGCGGCCCGTGAGTTGCGCGCGCCCTCGCTGGGTGGGGCTCAGGCCGGGATCGGCCGCTGCACGCCCTGGTCCCACGGCCGGTTCCAGCCGCCGAGGGTGAGTAGCTGGTCGAGCAGGATCGCGGTGAAGCCCCAGATGAAGAAGCCGTCCACCTCGAAGCCGGGCCCCTGCCAGCCGGACGGGTGCACGACGGCGAACCGGTTGGCCGGGTCGGTCAGCTCGTCGATGGACAGCACGCCGGTGCGGGCGACCTCGATCGGGTCGACCGGTGCGACCGGGTGCGGCTGGTGCCACCACGCGAGCACCGGCGTGACGACGAAGCCCGAACGCGAGATGTAGATCTCCGGCAGGCGCGCGAGCGGCGTCACCGAGGCAGGGTCGAGCCCGACCTCCTCGTTGGCCTCGCGCAGCGCCGCAGCGACCACGTCGGCGTCGTCGGGGTCGACGGCGCCGCCGGGGAAGGCGACCTGGCCGGGGTGTCGGCGCAGCCCCTCGGCCCGCTGGATGACCAGCACACCAGGGCCGGTATCGCCGCGGCCGGCGCCGTCCGGATGCGTCTCGGCGAAGGCGACCAGGACCGCGGACGCCCGCGCGCTGCCGTCCTCCGGCGGCGGGATCCGGGGGAAGTCCTCGCCGCGCGCGGTGCGCGCCGCCGTGACCAGCGGGGCGAGGAAGTCCGGGATCACGCCATCGATTCCATCATCTGCGACGCGCTGCGGACGAGCTTGGCCGCGACCTCGGGATCCGTCGGCCCCTCGCCGAAGGACGGGCACCAGCGCGCGATCGGGCAGACGCCGCAGGCCGGCTTGCGCGCGTGGCACATGCGCCGGCCGTGCCAGATCACCCGGTGCGACAGGACGGTCCAGTCCTTCTTCGGGATCAGCGCGTTGATCACCAGCTCGACCTTGACCGGGTCGGTCTCGTCCGTCCACCGCCAGCGGCGCGCGAGCCGTCCGAAGTGGGTGTCGACGGTGATGCCCGGGATGCCGAACGCGTTGCCCAGCACCACGTTCGCGGTCTTGCGGCCGAAACCCGGCAGGGTGACCAGCTCGTCGAGGGTGCGCGGCACCTCGCCGTCGAAGCGCTCGACCAGGGCCTGACCGAGCTTGATCAGCGAGTTCGTCTTGTTGCGGTAGAACCCGGTGGGACGGACCAGGTCCTCCAGCTCGGCGCGATCGGCGCCGGCGTAGTCGGCGGCGGTGCGGTAACGCGCGAAGACCTTCGGGGTGACCTCGTTGACCCGCTTGTCGGTGCACTGCGCGGACAGGATCGTGGCGACCGAGAGCTCGAGGGCGTTCGTGAAGTCCAGCTCGCAGTGGGCATCGGGGTAGAGGACCGCGAGTTCCTTGTTGATGCGCCGCGCCCGGCGGGTGAGCGCGAGCGGCGTCTCGTCCGCAGGCTTGGTAGGCACGCCGATCAGCCTATCCGTGCGGTCTCCCCACCCGGTCCGACCAGAATTCGGCCGCAAATCTGGTCGGCGCGTGGGGGAAGCGGGCGTCGGCCGGGTGCACAATGGAGGGGTCATGATCGGATTCCTGGTGCTGCTGTTCCCGCTGCTGCTGCTCGGCTTCGTGCTGCTCATGGAGCGCGTCGAGGAGCCGCTGAGCCAGGTCGCCGTGGAGCGCCAGCTCGAGCACTTCCTGGACGACGCGAACGCCGACGAGCTGGACACGTTCGTGCGCGAGGGCACCGACTCGGCGCTGTCGCGGTTCCGGCAGCGTCCCGGCTGGTTCGGCCGTAGCCGCTCGTAACCGGCGCGCTGACCGTCCCTGCCGCCACGAGCCGGGCGCGGCGTCGGGCCGATGTGTGCCCTAGACTCCCGGCGAGTGTGTGATTCGGCTCGCAGCCGCTTGCGTGGCCGGGCTCAGGAGGAGCGACGTGGACGAGATTCTGCGCAGGGCCGGACTGTTCCAGGGTGTCAACCCCGAGGCGGTTGAGGCGCTGGCCAACGAGTTCGAGATCATCGACGCGCCGCGCGGCTCGACGCTGTTCACCGAGGGTGAGCCCGGCGAGAGCCTGTACATCGTCCTGTCCGGCAAGATCAAGCTCGGCCGCCGCTCCTCGGACGGGCGCGAGAACCTGGTCGCCGTCATGGGCCCGTCCGACCAGTTCGGCGAGCTGTCGCTGTTCGACCCCGGCCCGCGAACCGCCACCGCCACCGTGGTGACCGACGCCCGCCTCGCCCGGCTGCCGAAGGCGGCGCTGCAGGCGTGGGTGCGCGACCGTCCGGAGATCGCGATGCAGCTGCTGCGCGTGGTCGCCCGCCGGCTGCGCCGCACGAACACCATGCTCGCCGACCTCATCTTCGTGGACGTTCCCGGTCGCGTCGCCAAGCAGCTGCTGCAGCTGGCCCAGCGGTTCGGCTCGATCGAGGGCGGCCAGCTGCGCGTGACGCACGACCTGACGCAGGAGGAGCTGGCCCAGCTGGTCGGCGCGTCTCGCGAGACCGTGAACAAGGCGCTGGCCGACTTCGCCTCGCGCGGCTGGCTGCGGCTGGAGGGCAAGAGCGTCGTGATCCTCGACCGCGAGCGCCTAGCCCGCCGAGCCCGCTAGATACTCGAGTTGGGCGTTGACTGAAAGCTCGGCGGCCCACCAGACGGACTGGTCGACGTCCGCATACACGTGCTCGACGATCTGGCGCGCGGTCGCGTCCGGGCCCAGGGTGTCCAGCGCCGCGCGGACCTGGTCGAGCCGTTCCTGCCGGTGCTGCAGGTAGAACCGCGCCGCCGCCGCGAGATCGGGCAGCTCCGGACCGTGGCCCGGTAGCACCGCGACCGGCCCGAGGTCGGCCAGCCGGTGCAGCGAGTCCAGGTAGTCGCGCAGGTTCCCGTCCGGGTGCGCGACCACGGTCGTGCCGCGTCCGAGGATCGTGTCGCCGGTCAGCACGGCACTCGTCTCGTCCGAGGAATCACGCACCAGGAACGACACCGAGTCGGCGGTGTGCCCGGGTGTGGCCACGGTCTGCACGCGCAGCCCGGCGGCCTCGAACGTCGCGTCCGGCCGCAGCGGCGCGCCACCGTGGCAGTGCTGCGGATCGACGGCGTGCACGGGTGCGCCGGTGCGCTCGTGCAGCGCCGCGGCGGCCTGGCTGTGGTCGAAGTGCCCGTGTGTGATCAACACGAGCGCGATCCGCGGGGCCGCGGCGAGCAACAGGTCGAGGTGCTCGTCGGACGTCTCCCCCGGGTCGACCACGACCGTCTCGTCAGCGTCGGACGCGCGCAGCAGCCAGGTGTTCGTGCCGTCCAGGGTCATCGGTCCGGGGTTGCGCTGCAGCAGCACCGAGGCGGTCGGTGTGACCGTCCGCAGCGACTCGTACGCGAGGTCGGTCACGAGAACAGGGCCCTCGGTAGCTCGATGGTCTCGCCGCCGGGCAGCTCGGCGATGATCCGGTCGCCGTCGACGCGGATGTCGGGCGAGATCGCCTCGAGCTCACGGCTGTCGGCGGCCGCGAGCACCTCGGCGACCGCGCCGAACGGCTGCAGCGCGGCCAGCGTGGCGATGGTCGGCGGCAGCAGCCCGCGCTCGCCGCGCTGCGCCTGCTCCAGCGCCTCGGCCGGCCGGATCCAGGACGCCTCCGACGACTCGGTGGTGACGTCCTGCGCGTCGGCGCCCTCGGGCAGTCCCGCGACGAAGAAGTGCGTGTCGTAGCGACGGGTCTCGCCCGGCGGCGTGATCCAGCGAGCCCAGGGCCGCAGGGACTCGGCGTCCACCTGCAGGCCGTTGGCCCGCAGCAGATCGCCGAACGACACCCGTCCGGCCTCGACGTCGGTGCGCGCGCCGGACAGGTCCGCGGCGGGCACGGACAGCAGCACGCCGGTCTCCTCGAACGTCTCGCGCACCGCCGCGCCGAGCAGGGCGCGCGCCTGCCGCTCGTCGCAGCCGAACCGGCCCGCGACCGCCGCGGCCGCGCCGGGCGCGAACGGCAGCTCGGCGTCGGCCCCGTCGACGCGGCCGCCCGGGAACACGCTCATGCCCGCCGCGAACACCATCTGCTTGACGCGCGTGAGCATCCAGGCCTGCAGCCCGTCCACGGAGTCGCGTAGCAGCACCACGGTCGCGGCGTCGCGGATCTCCGTCACGGGGCGATCTCCACGATCAGCTCGACCTCGACCGGCGAGTCGAGCGGCAGGACGGCCACCCCGACCGCGGAGCGCGCGTGCCGTCCCGCCTCGCCGAACACCTCGCCGAGGAACTCGCTGGCACCGTTGATCACGCCGGGCTGGCCGGTGAAGTCCGGTGCCGATGCGACGAACCCGACCACCTT
>DASRSS010000012.1:0-4242 GCA_035656335.1 Jatrophihabitantaceae bacterium
CGGCTCGCCGGCGAGCTGGGGTTGCGCTCGTCCAGCGTCGACGTCCCGCCGGGCGCGCCGCTGGCCCGGTTCGCGGCCGCGACCGCGTTTGGCGACTTCACCGCCGCGTACCTCGCGCTCGGCCTGGGCCTCGACCCCGGCGCGTCCGCTCCCGGCGAGCTGGCACATTGAGCGCGGGCGGCGGAGCGCGCGCGGTCGTCGCCGCGCTGAGCGCGAATCTGGGGATCGCGGTGATCAAGTTCGTCGCGTTCGCGATCACCGGGTCCGCCTCGATGCTGGCCGAGGGCGTCCACTCGGTCGTCGACTCCGGCAACCAGGTGCTGCTGCTCGCCGGCGGACGGGGGTCGCGCCGCCGCGCGACGCCCGAGCACCCGTTCGGCTACGGCCGCGACCGGTACGTGTACGGGTTCCTCGTCGCGCTGATGCTGTTCTCGGCCGGTGGCCTGTTCGCGCTCTACGAGGGCGTCGGGAAGATCCGCCACCCGCACCACCTGGACGAACCGCTCGTCGCGGTGATCGTGCTCGTGATCGCGATCGGGCTGGAGTCGTTCTCGCTGCGCACCGCCGTCCGCGAATCGCGCCAGCACAAGGGCGACGAGAGCTGGGCGGCGTTCGTGCGGCACGCGAAGTCGCCCGAGCTGCCCGCGGTGCTGCTCGAGGACGTCGCCGCGCTGACCGGCCTGGTGCTCGCGCTGCTCGGCGTGGGGCTGTCGTCGCTGACCGGCGCGGCGGTGTGGGACGGGATCGGCACCTGCGCGATCGGCGCGCTGCTCGTGTGCGTCGCGGTGGTGCTCGTCGTGGAGACCAAGAGCCTGCTGCTCGGCGAGTCCGCGGCGCCCGGTCAGGTGGCCGCGATCGAGAGCGCGCTCGTGGGCGACGGCGTCGACCGGGTGATCCACCTGCGCACCATGCACCTCGGCCCGGAGGAACTGCTGGTCGGCGCGAAGCTGGCGATGCCGGCCGGTAGCGCCCTGCCCGACATCGCGGCCGCGATCGACGCCGCCGAGGCGCGGGTGCGCGCGGCCGTCCCGATCGCGCGGGTGATCTACCTCGAGCCGGACCTGGACCGTTCGGTGGTGGCGCCGTGACCGTGCCGTCGATGGTCCGGATCGAGGGCGTGCCGCGCGACTACGCGTGGGGTTCGCAGTCCGCGATCCAGCAGCTGCTCGGCCGCGAGCCGGACGGGCGCCCGCTGGCCGAGCTGTGGTTCGGCGCGCACCCGGACGACCCGGCGCGCGTTCCGGACCTGGACACCACGCTGGACGAGTTGATCGCGCAGGACCCGACGGCCGCGCTCGGCGCGGACGTGGTGGAACGCTTCGGGCCACAGCTGCCGTTCCTGCTCAAGCTGCTCGCGGCCGCCAAGCCGCTGTCGATCCAGGTGCATCCGACGCGCACGCAGGCCGAGGCGGGTTTCGCGGACGAGGACGCGCGCGGGATCGCGCGCGACGCGCCCGAGCGCAACTACCGCGACCGCAACCACAAGCCCGAGCTGCTCTGCGCGCTGACCGAGTTCGAGGCGCTGTGCGGGTTCCGGCCGGTCGCGGACACGCTGCGGCTGCTGGACGCGTTCGACCTGCCCGAGCTGGAGCCGATGCGGGAGCTGCTGACCGGCGAGGATCCGCTGCGCTCCGCGTTCACGTACCTGCTGCGCCTGCCGGAGCCCGGCCCGCTGGTGACCGCGGTCGCCGCGCGCGCCGAGGCGATCAGCGACCCGGAGTGGTCCGGCGCGGCGGGCGCGGTGCTGCGCGCGGCCGGCGCCTTCCCCGGCGACGTCGGCACGGTGCTGTCGCTGCTGCTCAACCACGTCCGGCTGCAGCCCGGCGAGGCGATCTACCTCGGCGCGGGCAACGTCCACGCGTATCTGCACGGGCTCGGCGTCGAGATCATGGCGAACAGCGACAACGTGCTGCGCTGCGGCTTGACGTCCAAGCACGTCGACGTCGACGAGCTGCTCAAGATCACCGACTTCAGCGAGCTGCCCGACCCGCGCTGGCAGTCCGACCAACCCGACTGGTTCCGTGTGCCGGTGCCTGACTTCGAGTTGGCCGGCGTCGATCTGGACGGCTATCGCAAACCGGGTCAGGACGCGGGCGAGTGCGCCGCGGGGGACGAGGGCAAGCCGTACCTGGTGCTCTGTGTTTCCGGCGGGGTTCGGGTGACCGTCGAGGGAGACTCGACGGATCTTGCGCCGGGGCAGGCCGCATTCGTGCGTTCGCGGGGGCCGCTCTTCCTGCTGCGCGGCACCGGGCGGGCGTTCCTGGCCACCGTCCGTTCTCGAATGGAAATCTGACACAACCCTGGTAGCTTTGGTGGCGATGGCGTCGTTGACGATGCAGCAAGCCGCCGCGGCCACCGGTTGGTCCCAGCGGATGTTGCGCTACCTGGAGCAGGCCGGCCTGGTCGCCGCGCTGCGCACTCCCGGTGGCCATCGGCACTACGGCCCGCGTCAGATCGAGCGGCTGCAACGGCTGCGCGAGCTGATCGACGAGCACGAACTGGGCATCAGCGACATCGCGTTCGAGTTGCGGATGCGCACCGACCCGCAGTTGGCTAGGGCCGTCGACGACTGGTTCGGGCCGCTGCACCGCACCGCCGCACCACCCGAGGCCGGCATCTACCGCCGGCTGACCGAAGACACGGCACATCCCACATCAGCACGCCCATCCCAAGGAGAGCACGTGAGCCTCACCCTCACCCCCGACAGCGCCGGGTCGGTGTCCGACTTCAAGGTGGCCGACCTCTCGCTGGCCGCGTTCGGCCGCAAGGAGATCGAGCTCGCCGAGCACGAGATGCCCGGCCTGATGGCGCTGCGCCGCGAGTTCGGCCCGAGCCAGCCACTGGCGGGCAAGAAGGTCGCCGGCTCGCTGCACATGACCGTCCAGACGGCCGTCCTGATCGAGACGCTGACCGCGCTCGGCGCCGACGTGCGCTGGGTCAGCTGCAACATCTTCTCCACCCAGGACCACGCGGCCGCGGCGGTCGTCGTCGGCCCGAACGGGACCGTCGACAACCCGCAGGGCGTGCCGGTCTACGCCTGGAAGGGCGAGACGCTGGAGGAGTACTGGTGGTGCACCGAGCAGATGCTCACCTGGCCGGACGGCTCCGGTCCCGATTCGATCGTCGACGATGGCGGTGACGCCACGCTGCTGATCCACATGGGCACCGAGTTCGAGGCGGCCGGCGCCGTCCCGTCCACGGACGAGAACGACTCGGTCGAGTACGGCGTGATCCTGGACCTGCTGCGCCGCTCGATCGCCGAGCACCCCGGCAAGTACACCCGCATGGGGCAGGCGATCATCGGCGTCACCGAGGAGACCACGACCGGCGTCCACCGGCTGTACGAGTTCGAGCGCAACGGCACGCTGCTGTTCCCGGCGATCAACGTCAACGACTCGGTCACCAAGAGCAAGTTCGACAACAAGTACGGCTGCCGTCACTCGCTGATCGACGGCATCAACCGCGGCACCGACGTGATGATCGCCGGCAAGCTCGCGGTGGTGTGCGGCTACGGCGACGTCGGCAAGGGCTGCGTTGAGTCGCTGCGCGGCCAGGGTGCGCGCGTCGTCGTCACCGAGATCGACCCGATCTGTGCGCTGCAGGCGGCGATGGACGGCCTGGAGGTCGTCACGCTCGAGGACGTCGTCAGCAAGGCGGACATCTTCGTCACCACGACCGGCAACAAGGACATCATCATGGCCGACCACATGGCCGCGATGAAGCACCAGGCGATCGTCGGCAACATCGGCCACTTCGACAACGAGATCGACATGGCCGGTCTGGCCAAGGTGCCCGGCATCGTCAAGACCGAGGTGAAGCCGCAGGTGCACGAGTGGCGGTTCCCGGACGGCCACGCGATCATCGTGCTCAGCGAGGGGCGCCTGCTGAACCTGGGCAACGCGACCGGTCACCCGAGCTTCGTGATGAGCGCGTCGTTCTCGAACCAGACGATCGCCCAGATCGAGATCCACAAGAACCCGCAGAACTACATCGTGGACGGCAAGCCCACCGTCACCACGCTGCCCAAGCACCTGGACGAGAAGGTCGCCCGGCTGCACCTGGAGGCGGTCGGCGCCAAGCTGACCACGCTCACCAAGGAGCAGGCGGAGTACATCGGTGTCGACGTCGCCGGCCCCTACACGGCCGAGCACTACCGGTATTAGTCGCGCGAGTGACGTTGTCTGACCGCCCCAAAAAGCAGGGCGGATCAGACAACGTCAGCCGCAAGCTCGCTGGCGCTCG
>DASRSS010000013.1:0-4118 GCA_035656335.1 Jatrophihabitantaceae bacterium
GCACCCGGCGCAGCAGGATCGGCGCCGGCCCGGCCGTGCCCGTCTGCTGGTCGAACACCTCCAGCGCCATCACCGTGTAGTAGTCGGGGTCGGCGCGAAAACCCCCCAGGTCGGGACGGCGCCAGCGCAGCGCAGGCTGGCCGGTCTGCTGGTCGACCGGTCCGTCGATCAGCTCGCCGCGGTTCAGCGGGCCGAATCGCTCGACGTACGCGCGGTATCGCGACAGTGCCTCCGCGCGGGCCGGTGCGATCGCGGCGTCCTCGATCGCGCCGTCGGCCTCCAGGACGAGCAGGGTTCGCGCGGCGTCGCGCAGTGCTCGCAGTGCCGCGAGCTCGCCCGTCTCCCCCACGCTGACCCATTCTCCACGCGGGGCCGACCGTGCACCCACGCCGGCACGCGAGACGCCTCTCGGCTCAGCCGTGTGGGGCGCTGACCCGCTCCTGCTCCGACGGGATGTCGAACGTCGAGATGTAGCGCGCGAAGGCCGGCTCAGCGCGGACGCGTTCCGGGGTTGCGCCGAAGTCCTCGTACGCCGCAGGCGGCGCCGCCCGGCCGCCGCTGCGCTGCCTGTCCAGCAAGCCCGAGACGCGTTGCGCGGCAGCGCCTCGATCGGGCAGCCCCAGGCAATCCTCGACCGCGGCGACGGTCTCCGTGGGCTGCGCCATCAGATCGGCGTAGCGCACGTTCGTGACGAGGTCGGGGCGCGACCGCCACACGTCCACCAGCGCGTCGGCCTGCTGCGCGGTCTTCGTCATCACGAGGGCGAGGTTGTCCGCGTCACTGATCCGCGCTCCCTCGGCGAAGTGCGGTTGGTTGATGACCTGCTGGATTCGGCACGACGAGGTGACGACGCGGAACGGATCGCGGTGGATCTGGACGATGACGGCTTCGGGAAACACGTCGATAAAGTCACGCAGGCAGTCGTTGTCCGTCGGGCACTTCAGCACCAGCGTTCCGTCCGCGGGAAGCGGATTGCGCCAGAGCAACAGCTGGACGAGCCTGCGGTACTCCAGATACGTTTGCCGGTGGTCGCGGCGATCGTCGAATATCGCGTCGGCCCATCGGGGCATCGCGCCGATGCACCCGCGCCCCAGGATGCCGCTCAGGTCATAGAACCCCCACGTGCATTCTTCGGGATCGGTGGCCTCGACCCAGTGCATGCGCTCCAGGTCGGTGCCGCGGAGCGCCTGCAGCGACCTGGCCACCCGCTCGATGCGCGGGTCGATCGCGTAGCTCGCGGCCTCGGGCGGTGGCACCGGCTCGACGAGTTCCCAGCGGAGCAACGCGCGGCGCGCGGGCCCGAGCGCCAGTAGCTGATGCAGCAGCGTCGTGCCGGACCGTGCCAGCCCCGCGATCCGCACGATCCGCGGAAGAGGGACGTCGGCGATCTCGGGATGACGTCGCAGCGTGTCCTCGATACGCAGCCGCGTCTCGAGGTTCCGCACCGCCTGCTTGGCAAGGCGCGCACGGCCGGCGTCCGAGAGCAACGGGCCGCCCAGATCGGCACACCATGCTTCGAGGTAGTCGCATACGTGCTCGGAGCCCAGGTTGTGCAGGCCGGTCGAGATCCGCGCCCGCTCGATGATCGCGTCGGGCGTGAAGTCGTGCTTCACGTCGCGCCGCCGGTGGCGTCGAGCTTCGCGACGCGGTCACGCGTAGCCGACGGTTTCCACCGCCGGTTGCTGCCGGGCACTCCTGCGGGTGACGGTTGCCCGCACCGGTCCGGCGGCGACGAGGGTGAACGGAACGATGACCGGGAAGTCCGGCTGGTCGCTCGTGAACCGGGCCCGCTGCACGATCGCGGCGAGGGCGAGCGTGGCTTCGAGCATGGCGAAGTGGTCACCGATGCAGGAGCGTGGCCCGGCACCGAACGGCAGGTACTGCCAGCGATCGATCGCCTTGGCGCGGGCGGGCTCGAACCGGTCCGGGTCGAAGCGCAGCGGGTCGGACCACAACGTCGGGTCGCGCTGGATGGCGTAGGTGGAGACGACCAGGTTCACGCCGGCGTCGATGCGGTACCCGTCCACCACGGCGTCGCGCATCGCGAGCCGGCCCACAGCAGCCGCCGCCGGGCACAACCGCAGCGTCTCGCACAGCACCTGCCCGGTGTACGGCAGTGCGGTGACATCTTCGACGGTCAGCGGACGGTCACCGAGCCGGCTCACCTCGTCCGCGACGCGCTGCTGCATGTCCGGGTTGCGGGCGAGTTGCCACAGGGTGTGAGCGAGTGTGGTCGCCGTCGTGTCGTGCCCGGCGATCAGGAACGTGATCAGGTCGTCGACGATCGCCAGGTCGGACAGGCCGTGACCGGTCTCCGGATCGGTCGCCTCGATCAATCGGCGCACGAGTGGAGCGTGATGCGTCGGGTCCGAGCGGGCCCGGCGCACGGCTTCGGCGGCGAGTCCGCGCAGTGCGGAGCGGGCGGCCAGGAACCGCGCACGGCGGCGGGTGGGCCACCATCTGGGCAGGCGCACCGGCTGCGTCGCGCGCCGGGTCGGGTAGGCGATGTAGCGCTGGACGTGCGGCGCGATGACCTCGGCCAGCGGGCCGAGGTCCATCCCGAACACGGAGCGCCCGAGCACCTCGAGGGTCAGCCGCCTGGTCGCGTTGTCGAGGTCAATCTCGCCGCGCCCGATCCAGTCGTCGACGCTGGACCGCGCGACCGCGTGGATGTCGCGGGCGTAACTCGCGACGTTGCGTTTGGTGAAGACGGGTTGGACGGCACGGCGGCGGGACTGCCACGGCAGGTGCGGCAGGTTGAACAGGTTCGACCCGGCGAGCAGGCGACCCTGGACGTGCACCACCTGTTCCTTGTCGAAGGTGCCGTCGAACCCGCCGAGCACGTCGTGCGCGCCGCGCGGCGAGGTGACGAACACGACCCGGGGCACGCCCAGCCACGTCGGCCCGAGGTTGAGTTCGGCGACTGGCCCGGTGCGCCGGGCGATTTCACCCCCGACGTGGAACTCGTGCAGAACCTTCAGGCGCTGCCGGTAGGGCAGGTCGATGGCCGGCGGACGAGGCGCAGCGCCGGGCTCGAGCGCGGACGTGTCGATCATGACGGCCTCCTCGTCGCAGCGGGCATCGGATGTGATCGTTCGGCGCGCGCGACGGACGCGGGCGTGCAAGACTCCGCCGCAGGACCCGAGCCGTCCAGGAGCAGCACCGTGAGATCCCACCGCGCGGAGAACGTAGCGATCCGCCGTAACGCACGCGTAATCCCGGCCGTCCGACCGTGCCCAGCCTGAGGATCGAGCTCACCGGACAGGTTCCGCGCATCGTCCGCGGCGGGGACCCCGTCGCCGTGGCGGCGCTGCAGCGGCTGCAGACCCGGCTCGCGCTGGCCGTTCTCGTGCTCGAACGCGACTCGCCGCCCAGCAAGCACCGCCTATCCGACATCCTCTGGCCGGACGGGTCGCCGCCGACGTGGGACACCGCGCTGCGCGGCACCGTGAGCCGGGTGCGGGCCGCGCTGCTCGAGGCCGGTCTGAGCAAGGACGCCGTGACGAGCAGTTCCACCGGAGTGCGGGTGCGGCTGCCACCCGACACGGTCGTGGACGTCGAACTCGCGGCCGCCGAGCTCGCAGCGGCAGAGCAGGCGATCACGGACGGCGACCACGAACACGCCTACGCCGCGGCGTGCACGGCCGGCGCCATCGCGCGTGCCACGCTGCTGCCGGACTGCGGCGGCGAATGGGTCGAGCAGTGGCGCGTCCGGCTGGCGTCCTGGTACGAACGGTCCCTCGCCGTTGCCGCGCAGAGCGCGGTCGCGCTGGGCCGTTACCCCGCCGCGGTCGCCGCTGGAGAGGACGCGCTGCGCGCCGATCCGTACGCCGAATGGGCGTTCCGGATCCTGATGCGGGCGCGGGCGGCGGCCGGTGAGCGCGCCGCCGCGCTGGACGTGTACGAGCGGTGCCGTCGCCGGCTGCGCGACGACCTCGGCGTCAACCCGTCGCCGGAGACCGAAGCCGCGTATCTCGAGCTGCTCGGCGCCGATCCGTCCGTCGCGGACTCGCGGTTCCCGCTGGTGGGCCGCGACGCCGAACTGGCGACCCTGGCAGCACAGTGGGCGCACGCCGGCGACGCCGGTCCGCGTGGCGTCGTGCTCGTCGGCGAGCCCG
>DASRSS010000014.1:0-8801 GCA_035656335.1 Jatrophihabitantaceae bacterium
CAGCCTGCACGCAACGCTGCGACTCCGTCGTGCGGGCGCGCCGGGTCCGCGATCTTGATCACGGGAGGCAACCGTCCTTGCCGGGCATACTCCCCGCATCGATTCCGATGAGACGGACCCGCAGAGCAGCTCCGCCGCAGCGGCCGAGCCGCAGGATGCGCGTCCCCAAGAAGCCGGCCTCGGCGGCCGGATCCGACGCGAGGTGGGCCACGTCGTCGAGACGGTGCGGCGCCGCCCCCCGCTCGCGACGGCCCAGGCGCTCGCCGAGTTTGTCCTGCGCTGGGCGCTGCGCGTGGCGCTGCCGCTGGCCGGGGCGTCCGCGATGCTGCACCTGTTCCCGTACCACGCAACGGCCGGCGGCGTCCGCTTCCAAGTGCAGGCCACGCTGTTCACCCGGTCGGGGATCACGGCCGACACGACGTTCGGCAGTTGGATCTTCGGCCACGTGGACGGGTTGCCGCTCGGCGTGCACCTCAGCCCCGAGAACGTCGACGTCGTGCGCATGGCCGCCGCCGCGACGCAGGACCCGCATACCTACGTCGCCTCGCTGCGTAGCGACTTCGTGGATCAGCTGCCGGGCGCGCTCGCCTGGCTGACCGGCGAGGCGGCGCTCGGCGCGCTGATCGGACTCGGGGTCGCGGCCGCGATCAACTTCGCCGTCCGCTATGTACGCGGGCTGCCGAAGCGTCCGCACGAGATCCGGCACCGGCTGCTGCAGTTCGCCGCGGTGGTGGTCGTCGTCGCGGGCATCGGCGCATACGGCGCCTTGAGCTACAACCCGAACTGGGCGAAGCAGTCGCGGCTGACCGGCACGCTCGGTGCGCTGCAGCTGTT
Organism: Jatrophihabitantaceae bacterium; assembly: GCA_035656335.1. Taxonomy (GTDB): domain Bacteria; phylum Actinomycetota; class Actinomycetes; order Mycobacteriales; family Jatrophihabitantaceae; genus DASRSS01. The sequence goes on from DASRSS010000014.1 coordinate 835, forward strand.
CCCGGGCCAGCTGCGCCAGTACTACAAGCAGCACGCGACCGCGTTCGACGTCGTCAACGGCATCGCCGCGATCCAGGCGCAGCTGCAGGAGAACCTGGAGCAGACCGCGGCGCCGCCGACGGCGCTCAACATCATGTTCATCTCGGACGTCCACCTCGCCAGCACATACCCGCTGCTGCGCCAGTACGCGAAGAACTTCGACGTCTCGCTCGTGATCAACACCGGGGACGAGTCGCAGTTCGGCACCGCCGCCGAGATGACTCCCGCGTTCCGCAAGCAGATGCGGTCGCTGACCAAGATCGCACCCATGATCTGGGTTGCCGGCAACCACGACTCGCCGACCACCGTGAACGTGATGCGCTCCATCCCCGGCGTGACCGTGCTCGGCACGAAGACCACGAATCCGGACGGTGGGTTCACCGTCACCGCCCAGGAGCTGGACGCGTTCGGCCTGCACATCGGCGGCTTGCCCGACCCGCGGGTCTACGGCGGGCCCGATCCGTTCGGCTCGAACGAACCGTCCGTCGTCGACCCGCTCGAACGATCCACGGCGGACACCGCCGTGAAGGGCGTTCAGCCGGACGACGTGTTCGACATCTTCGCCACGCACGAACCCACGTCTGCCGACGAGCTGGTCAAGGACCTGCCGGGTCAGCTTCGGCAGGTCAACAGCGGGCACGTGCACCAGCAGAATCCGACGAACGACATCCAGCAGAACAGCGTGATCAACCTGGTGGAGGGATCCAGCGGCGCCGGGGGACTGAAGGAGGTCGGGCTGGACGTGCAGCAGGTCCCGGTGGAGTTCAGCATCGAGTCGGTGGCCGCGAGCTGCCAGTTCACCAAGGTGGTGCGGTTCCAGGTGGCCGGCGCCACCGCGACGGATGCCAGCCCGGATCAGTCCGGCGAGAACGTCACGGCGAACACGGTGTACCTCGACCCGCAGCAGGTGCCCACCGGCGAGCAGTGCGACCCGACGTACGGGATCGGCCCGGCCGTACCGGTCAGCTGACCCGTCGGCTCAGCTGACGGCGCCGGGGTCCTGCTCGTCCCGTTCGGCCTGCTGCGCCTCGCGGGCCCGCCGGCGCTGCTCCTCGGCGCGGGCGCGCAGGCCGGCGAGGAACTCCTCGTCATCGTCCGGGTTGGTCGGCCGGGCCTGCCGCGGCCGAGGCTGCGGGGCGGGCGCCCACCCGCGCTCGGTCGGTCGCGCCTGCCAGGTGCGTCCCGCGGCAAGCCAGACGATGCCGCCGATCTCGGCGAGGAACAGCACGATCAGGATCCAGGCGACCTTCGGCAGGTTGCGGCACTGCTCCTCGGGCGTGGTGATCACGTCGATCAGGCAGAACAGCCAGAACGCGACCGCGACCAGCGCCAGCCCGCCGTCGAACAGCAACATCGCTCACTCCTTCTGCGATAGGCGTCCAGTATGTCCCGAACCCGGTCGCACCGCCGCCGCATTCCCGTGCGGGCAGCCTCCTCCGGGCCGGGGTAGGTTCGCGACCGTGCCGGATCTCGCTGAGCTGATCGACGCGATGGATGCGTGGTTCGATCCGCGCTGGGCCGAGTCGTGGGACGCGGTCGGGCTGGTCTGCGGCGACCGCGCCGAGCCCGTCGATCGCGTCCTGCTCGCCGTCGACGCGGTTCCGGCGACGGTCGCCGAGGTGGACGAGTTCGGTGCGCAGCTGTTGATCACGCACCATCCGCTGCTGCTGACGCCTGTGCACGGGATCCCGGCGGACGATCCCAAGGGCGCGCTGGTCCACCGTCTGGTGCGCTCGGGCATCGCGCATCTGGTCGCGCACACGAACGCGGACGTCGCCGACCCGGGGGTCTCGGACGCGCTCGCCGACCGGCTCGGCCTCCGGGATGTCCGGCCGCTGCAGCCCCAGCCGGAGACGCCGCTGGACAAGCTCGTGGTGTTCGTCCCGACGGCGGAGGCGCAGCGGCTGATCGACGCGCTCGCCGCTGCCGGAGCCGGCGCGCTCGGGAACTACGACCGGTGCGCGTGGACGACCCAGGGCACCGGCACGTTCCGCCCGCTCGGGGGCGCGACCCCGGCCGTCGGCGAGGTTGGACGCGTCGAGCAGGTGGACGAGACGCGGGTGGAGATGGTGGTGCCCGCCGCTCGGCGTGCTGCCGTGATCGCCGCGCTGCGCGCCACGCATCCCTACGAGGAGCCGGCCTTCGACCTGCTGGCGCAGTCGCCGCTACCGTCGCGGCGCGGCACCGGGCGCGTGGGCGAGCTGGCCGCGGCCGTCCCGCTGCGCGAGTTCGTCCGGCACGCCGCCGAGGCGCTGCCGTCCACCGTGTGGGGAGTCCGCGCGGCGGGCGATCCTGACCGCACCGTGCGCACCGTGGCCGTGTGCGGCGGCTCGGGTGGTTCGCTGGCCGAGGCCGCGCGTGCCGCCGGTGCGGACGCGTACCTGACCGCGGACCTCAAGCACCACTCGGCCGTCGAGGCGGTCACCGAGCGCGGCGGACACGGCATGGCGCTGGTCGACGCGGCGCACTGGGCGACCGAGGCGCCGTGGCTGGACGCGGTGGCGGCTCGGCTGGGTCAGCGGTTCGGCACTACGGTGGAGGTCCGAGTGTCCCGGCAGGTCACCGATCCGTGGACGATGCACAGCCCCGCAACCAAGGAATGAGTCGAACGAAGACGTGAACGCAGATCCCGCCGCGCAGCTGCGCCTGCTCGACCTGCAGGCCGCCGACACCGCCTTGGCCCAGCTGGCCCACCGCCGTGCGACGCTGCCGGAGCTGGCGGCCCTCGCCGAGCGCGAGAAGCGCGGGACCGAGCTGCACAACGAGGCGATCGACGCCGAGACGCTGCTCGCCGACATCGTGGATGAGCAGCGCAAGCTGGAGAACGAGGTCGACGCGGTCCGCACGCGGGCGAGCCGTGACGAGCAGCGGCTGCAGAGCGGTGGGTTGCCCGCGAAGGAGCTGGAGAGCCTGCAGCACGAGGTGACCAGCCTCGCCCGCCGGCAGTCCGCGCTGGAGGACGACCTCCTCGAGGTGATGGAGCGGCACGAGGAGGCCGACGCCCGGCTGGCCGAGGTGTCCGCGGCGCGCGCCGCGCTGGACGCCGAGCGCGCCGAGCTCGAGGCCGCGCGCGACGCCGCGTTCGCCGAGATCGACGCGGCCGTCACGGCGCGCGGGGCCGAGCGTTCCGCGATCGCCGGCGATCTGCCCGCCGACCTGCTCGCGCTGTACGAGAAGGCACGCGAGCACGGTGGAGGTGTCGGTGCCGCGATGCTGCGGCAGCGGCGGTGCGAGGGGTGCCGCATCGAGCTGTCCGGCGCGGAGCTGTCCGCGGTGCGCGCCGCAGAGCCGGACGCCGTCGTGCGCTGCGAGGAGTGCCGCCGCATCCTCGTGCGCACGGCCGAGTCCGGGCTGTGACGGTGTTGGCCTCCCAACAGGGAAACACGCCGGTCGATCGCCTGCTACGGGGCCAACGGTGAAGGTGATCGTCGAGGCCGACGGTGGCTCGCGCGGCAACCCGGGCCCGGCCGGCTACGGCGCCGTCGTCATGGACGCGCAGACCGGTGAGGTGCTCGCTGAGCGCTCGGAGTTCCTCGGTATCGAGACCAACAACGTCGCCGAGTACAACGGCCTGATTGCGGGGCTGACCGCGGCGCGCGAGCTGGGCGCGTCCGAGGTCGCGGTGCGCATGGACTCCAAGCTGGTCATCGAGCAGATGTCCGGGCGCTGGCAGGTGAAGCACCCGGCGATGCGCCCGCTCGCGCGCGAGGCGGCGGCGCTTCGCCAGGCGTTCGCGTCCGTGACGTTCGAGTGGATCCCGCGCGAGCGCAACAAGCACGCCGACCGGCTCGCCAACGAGGCGATGGACCGCGGCACGGGCAAGCCGCCGCGAGTGACCCGGCCGCGAACCGAACCGGGCGTGGAGGAGACACCGGCGCAACAGGCGTTGTGGGTGCCGCCGAGTTCCAGCCCGACTCGGCTCGTCCTGGTGCGGCACGGCTCGACCGAGCACTCCGCCGAGCGCCGCTTCTCCGGGCGCAACGAACTGCCGCTCGTCGCCGAGGGGGAGCGGCAGGCAGCCGCGCTGGCCGCGCGCGCCGCGGCGTCGTTCGCGGACGCGGCCGCGATCGTGTCGTCTCCGCTGCGCCGTGCCGTGCAGACGGCCGAGGCGATCGCGGCGACGCTCGGCGTGGACGTCGTCACGAACGACGACCTGGCCGAGGTCGACTTCGGCGACTGGGAGGGCCTGACCTTCGGCGAGGCCCGCACCGCGAATCCGACGCAACTGGCCGACTGGCTCGCGTCACCGGACACGGCGCCGCCCGGCGGCGAGTCGTTCACCGCGCTGGCGCGGCGCGTGCGGCGCGGACGCGACGCGGTGATCGGCGGCTATCCCGGACGGACCGTGCTCGTAGTCAGCCACGTGTCGCCGATCAAGACGCTGCTGCGCCTCGCCCTGGACGCGCCGCCGGTGAGCATGTACCGCATCCACCTGGACACCGCGTCGATCTCGATCATCGACTACTTCGCCGACGGCAACTGCTCGGTGCGCCTCGTGAACGACACCAGTCACCTCACGGCGCCGGTCGGTTAGACACCCACCACGGACGTCGCGGCCCAGAGCGACACCGCGGCCACCGCGAGCAGCACCGGCACGGTGACGAACCCGAAGGCGTGGAACATCCGCGCCGAGGGCCGCACGTCAGCCGGGACGATCCGCCGCCACAGCAGCGTCGCCAGCGATCCGGGATAGGTCGCGTTCGGACCGATGTTCACGCCGAGCAGCACGGCGAGCACCGCGGCCGGGTTCGTCGCGACCAGGGGCAGCAGCACCAGCGTCGCCGGCAGGTTGTTCACCAGCGCGGCCAGCGCCGCGGCCAGGAACGCGATCGCCAGCAGCGCGGGCAGCGACGACCCGGACGGCAGCGCGTGCCGCAGCGCCGACGCGAGGCCGTGGCGCGCGACCGCGTCCACGACGATCGCCAGCGCAAACACGAACGCGCAGAAACCCAGGTTCGCCTCGTCCAACAGCCGCAACGGCCGCACGTCGCGACGCAGCGCGCGCGGCACGAGCAGCGCGACGCAGCCAGCGAGCGCCGCCCACGCGACCGCCACGTGCACCGACGACAGCACGACGAAGCCGGCCACCGTGAGCGCGAGCACGAGCAACGCGTAACGCGGCAGCGCCGGCTGCCCGTCCTGCGCAACCGGCTCACCGGCCAGGTCCGTCCGGAAGCCCGTGCGCAGACCGAGCCATTCACCCGCGACGACGAGCAGCCACGGCAACACCATCAGCGCTGCGAAGCGTCCGAACGACAACCGGGACGCCGAGAACGCGAGCAGGTTCGTCAGGTTCGACACCGGCAGCAGCAGCGACCCGCTGTTGGCCAGCCGGGTGCACGCGAACGCCAGCGGACGCACGGCCCGCGAACGCCCCGCGGCCGCGAGCACGACGGGAGTCAGCAGCACCACCGTCGCGTCGAGCGTCAACACCGCGGTCACGGACGCGGCCAGCACGACGACCAGGGCGAGCAACCGCACCGGACGACCGTGGCCCGCACGGAGCGCCAGCGCGCCGAGGTAGTCGAACAGCCCCTCCTCGGCGCACAGATGGCCGAACACCAGGATCGCGGCGAGGAAGCCGACCGTTGGCGCGAGCTGGCGCAGCGTGTCACCGGCGGCCGAGGCGGGAACCACGTCGAGCGCGACCAGGATGCCCGCCGCGGGAACCGCGACGACGGCCTCGCTGCCGTTGAACGGACGGATCACCGCGACGGCGAGGCTGAGCACGAGCAGCACCACCGCCACGGACTCTGCAGCGGCGCCGTGCACGATCCGCAGCGTACCGATCGCGGATCGCTCGACCGAGCCGCGTCTCGCGTACGATGACGTCCGCGACGGACGAGTCGACCGGGCGGCCGCGTCGGGGTCCACGGACCTCGCCGAGGAAAGTCCGGGCTCCACAGGGCAGGGTGGTTGCTAACGGCAACCCGGGGTGACCCGCGGGACAGTGCCACAGAAAACAGACCGCCAGCGGTTCGCCGCTGGTAAGGGTGAAACGGCGGTGTAAGAGACCACCAGCGCCGCGAGTGATCGCGGCGGCTAGGTAAACCCCACCCGGAGCAAGGTCAAGAGGGTCGCCGGGAAACCGGGGACCTGCGCAGGCGTTCGAGGGCGGCCCGCCCGAGCCTGCGGGTAGACCGCTTGAGCCTGTCGGCGACGGCAGGCCGAGATGGATGGTCGCCGGGCGGCGCGCAAGCGCCGCTCACAGAACCCGGCTTACAGGTCGGCTCGTCCGCCGCCTCAGGGCGAGGTGCTGACGCTGTTCGTGGGCGAAGGCGATCCGGTCAGCGTCGTTCCCGCGTCCGGGGTAGGGGCGGGCGTCGTGGCCGTCGACCCATGCGAAGTGTGCGCCGTGCTGGTCGGCGTCGTCCGGGACCGCGTCGGCGACGGTGCCGGCGTCGTCGTGGCGGGCTGCGTCGCGCGCTTGCTGTGCGACGGCGTCGGCGAATGCGTGCGCGGACGCGACGGCGCCGTGGTGCGCTGCGTCGCGTGCTGGTTGCCGGTGTTCTGGCTCGGTGCCGTCGTCGGAGCCGGACGCACCCACAGGTACAGCACGAACACGCCCGCGAACAGCAGCAGCAGGATCCAGGTGGAGCGACGGGTCCGCTTGAACTCGGACAGGTCAGGACGCCACATCAGCTCGACCCCGTCGCTGGCGCCGAGTCGACGCTCGTCGTCACGTTGATACCCGCCGACGCGAACGCGTTGGTGATGCGTGCGCGCAGCGCGCGGCCGACCTCGAACTGCTTGCCCGGCTGTGTGCGAGCGATCATCCGCAGCGCGAACTGATCGACCTCGATCGTCTCGACACCGATCACCGACGGCTTGTCGAGCAGCAGCGGCTTCAGCCGCTTGTCGTTGAATGCCTGCTCGCCGACCTTGTGCAGGATCTCCGTCGCCCGGTCGACGCCGACGGCTACCGGGACCGGCACGTCGACCACCGCGCGCGCCCAGTCGCGCGACAGATTCGTCACCTGCACGATCTGTCCGTTCGACGTGATGATGACCTCGCCGTCCAGCGAGCGGATGCGCGTGATGCGCAGCGTCACCTCTTCGACGGTGCCGGTCACCGGTGTGCCGACACCGAGCACGTTCAGCCGGATCACGTCACCGAAGCCGTACTGCCGTTCGGAGATGAGGAAGAACCCGGCGAGCACGTCCTGCACGATGCGTTGCGCGCCGAAGCCGAGCGCGACACCGGCAACCGTTGCCGGCGCGACGAATCCGGTGAGCGGGACGCCGAACAGCTTGACGATGAGCACGGCCGCGATGCAGTAGATGAGCACGAGGGTCACCCACGTGATCACCTGTGCGAGAGCGTGCCGATGCTTCGACGACTCGGAGCGGATCAACAGGTCGTCGTTGCGGTTCGCCTCGTCGATGTGTTGCGTGATGCGCGCACCCAACCAGTTCGCGAATCGCGTCAGCAGGATCGCACCGATCACGATCAGCACGATGAGCAGACCGTCGCCGCGCGCCCATCGCGACAGGTCGGTGAGTGGCGTCAACGCGAGTTCGCGTGCCGCATCGGTCGTCATGACGGCAAAGTTACCCGATGCCCAACGCGCAGCCGCTTAGCGTCGCAAATCCTCTTATGCAATAGGGGCATTCGCGCAATCACGCAGCACTACGCGCATCGCGTTCACGCAACAGCGCGAGAATGCGCCGCTACACGACAACGGCGTGTTGCATTGACGCTGACACATGCGGCATCGTCCACTTGATCGCAACGAATGAGTATTCGTTGACCGCTGCCGAGGAGGCACACGCATGACCGCACCGCGAAAGGCCGCAACGAAGAGATCTGCGGCGAAGAAGTCGCCGGCCAAGAAGGCCGCGGCGAAGAAGACGACCGCACGCAAGACTGCGGCGAAGAAGGCGCCGGCCAAGAAGGCGGTGGCGAAGAAGACGACCGCACGCAAGAC
>DASRSS010000015.1:0-8332 GCA_035656335.1 Jatrophihabitantaceae bacterium
GGTGGTGGCGGCGGCGCGGGTGGCGCGGGCGGCTGGCGGCTGAATTTGGCGCCCACGCCGGAGCTGCTCGCCCGCGTGGACGCGCTCCCGCCGGTCCGCGACGAGCCGGATCTCGATCTGGACACCGAGGCGCAGCGCGAGCGACGGTTCACGCTCGGCCGGTTGCTGCGCGAGTTCCGCCGTCCGCTGCTGGTCGGCCTCGTCCTCGTCGTGCTGGACGCGCTCGCCGGGCTGACCGGCCCGGTGCTGGTGAAGACCGGTGTCGACAACGGCGTCGCGGCGGGGTCGAAGTCGGTACTGTTCACCGCGTCCGCGATCTACCTGGTGATCACGCTGGCCGATCTGCTCGACCAGATCGGCGAGACGTTCGTGACCGGGCGCACCGCCGAGCGCGCGATGCTGTCGCTACGGATCCGCATCTTCGCGCAGCTGCAACGCCTCTCGCTGGACTACTACGAGCGCGAGATGGCCGGCCGGATCATGACCCGGATGACGACGGACGTCGACCAGTTCGAGTCGCTGATCGAGAACGGGCTGCTCAACGCGCTTGTCTCGATCGTGACGTTCGTCGGGGTGGGCGCCGCGCTGCTGGTGGTGAACCTGGAGCTGGCGCTGTGGACGCTCACCGTCGCGATCCCGCTGGCCGCCGCGACCGTCTGGTTCCGGCGCCGCGCCGCGCGGCTGTACGACCTGTCCCGCGAACGGATCGCGATCGTGAACGCGGACTTCCAGGAGAGCCTGTCCGGCGTGCGCGAATCGCAGGCGTTCGCGCACGAGGCGGCGACGATCGCGCGGTTCCGCGGTCTCGGCGCGCGGTACCTGCGCTCGCGGGTGGCGGCGCAGCGGCTGGTCGCCACCTACTTCCCGTTCGTGCAATTTCTGTCCTCGATCGCGGACGCCATCGTGCTCGGGGTCGGTGCCCGGCTGATCGCGGACGGCTCGCTGACGGCGGGTGCGCTCATCGCGTTCATCCTCTACATCGACATGTTCTTCTCGCCGATCCAGCAGCTGTCGCAGGTGTTCGACGCGTGGCAGCAGACCCGCGTTTCGGTGCGCCGGATCGCCGAGCTGATGGAGCTGGACACCCTTACGCCGCAAGCAGATTCGCCGCAGCCGGTGGGCCAGCTGCGCGGCGAGCTTGAGCTGCGGGACGTGCAGTTCGCGTACCCGGCCAAGCCCGAAGCGGCGCTGCGCGGTGTCACGCTGCGGATCGCCGCTGGCGAGACCGTGGCGCTCGTGGGCGAGACCGGTGCCGGCAAGTCGACGGTGATGAAGCTGCTCGCCCGCTTCTACGACCCGGGTTCCGGGACGGTGCAGGTCGACGGCCGCGATCTGCGCGCTCTCGACCTGCACGAGTTCCGCGCGCAGCTCGGTTACGTGCCGCAGGAGTCGTTCCTGTTCAGCGGCACCGTCCGCGACAACATCGCGTACGGCCGCCCGTCCGCGTCCGACGCCGAGGTGGAGGCGGCGGCGCGTGCGGTCGGCGCGCACGAGTTCGTCGCGTCGCTGCCCGGCGGGTACCTGCACGAACTGTCCGAGCGCGGACGCTCGCTGTCGGCCGGCCAGCGCCAACTGATCGCGCTCGCCCGCGCGGAGCTGGTCGACCCGGCGATCCTGCTGCTGGACGAGGCGACGTCGAACCTGGACCTCGCGACCGAGGCGCGGGTCAGCGCGGCGATGCGGCAGATCACCAGCACGCGCACGTCGGTCGTCATCGCGCACCGGCTGCAGACCGCGCGCACCGCGGACCGCATCGCGGTGCTCGAGCACGGCCGGGTCGTCGAGATCGGCTCGCACGAGTCGCTGCTCGAGGCGGACGGCAAGTACGCGGCGATGTGGCGCACGTTCGAACTGGCCGGCTCCGCGCGGTAACGAGGTCAGGCCGATTCGACCGCGCGGCGCTGCCCGGCCGGACGGGGCACCGCGGCGAACGAGGACAGCCGCAGCCAGCGCGGCAGCGCCCGCCGCACCCACGCGGGGCCATCGATCTGCAGCCCGCGGCGTTCGGCGTCCGCCCAGTCGATGTCGCCGCGCCACAGGTCGACGAGCGTGCGCAGCGGCGCCGTGATCGTCACCGTCGGCTCGTGCCCGGGGTCGACGTCGCAGACGTCCACGCCGTCCGCGTCGACGACCAGCCACCACCGGCCTGCGGATCGGGCGACGTCGGGGAAGCGGAAGTGCAGCACGGTGCGCCCGTCCGGCATCGCGTCCAGATCGAGGTTGCGGTGCATGTCCCACAGCAGCAGGTGCGGATCGAGGTCCTCGTCGCCGAGCTCCGGCACCCAGCGCGTACCCCAGCGGCCGAGGGCTTCGACCACCGGCCGCAGCTCGGCGCCCGCCTCGGTGAGCACATAACTGACCCGGCCGCCGTGGACGCGCCGCTCGACCACCCCGGCCTGCGTCAGCGTGCGCAGCCGCTTCGACAACAGCGCCGGGGACATCCGCGGGACACCGCGACGCACGTCGTTGAAGTGCCGGCTGCCCATCAGCAGCTCGCGGACCACCAGCAGGGTCCAGCGCTCGTCGAGCAGTTCCATCGCTTTGGCCACCGGGCAGAACTGCGCATACTCCGCCATGGCGCCTCTTTCGTGCCGGACCGGTAGCCCGACGGTAGACCGCACCGCGCCCGGCGACCAGTACAGAAGTTGAACCGGGTCGCTACAGACCCGGAACTAGCCGCGCCACCGGCACACCCCGCACGCTCGTCGCATTCCGCAGCTTCGACGAAAGGGATCGACATGACGAGCGTCGACATCGCCCAGAGCCCGTCCACCGGCGAGCAGCTGGAGGGAACGGTTCCCGAGCAGGCCGGACGCCTGCTCGGACACGTCGCCGGCTACGTCGCCCACCGCGTGATCGCGATCGGCCTGCGGACCGGCCTGATCCGGTCCCTCGCCGAGCCCGGCGAGCCGGTGAGCGCGGACGACCTGGCCGAGCGGCTGGGCCTGGATCCGTACTACGTGGCCGTGTGGTGCCGCGCCGCGCACGCCGCCGGGCTGTGCGACCGTCCGGACAACGAGCCGCTCGGCGAACCGGCCGGGCTGGACGGCCGGTACCGGCTGGCGCCGCACGCGGCCGCACTGCTGCTGGACGCCGCGCACCCCGGATACGTCGGCGGCGTGTTCACGGTGCTGGAGCACGACGAAGTGTTCGACCGGTTCGAACGCAGCCTCGCGACCGGTGACCGGCTGTGGTGGGACGACTGCAGCCCGGGCTGGATCGACGCGGTGGCCGCCACCGGCATGCCGTTCTACACCCGGCTGGTGCCGAACGGCCTCGCCCAGATCCCCGAACTCGGCGCGCGGCTGGAGGCCGGCTGCCGGGTCGTCGACATCGCCTGCGGATCGGGAGCGGGCCTGGTGCGCCTGGCGCGGGCGTTCCCGCAGTCCAGCCTCGTCGGCGTGGACGGGGACCAGCACTCGATCGAGCGGGCCGGCCGCCGGCTCGAGGAGGCCGGGCTGCGCGACCGCTGCGTGCTGGTGCACAGCCCGCTGGAGGAGTTCGCGCTCGACGAGCCGGCGACCTGCGTGATCAACAACATCTCGATGCACGAGTGCCGGGACATCGACCGGGTGACCGAGAACGTCCGCGCCGCGCTGCGGCCGGGCGGCTGGTTCGTGATCTCGGACTTCCCGTTCCCCGAAACGGTGGACGGGCTGCGCAGCGTCCCCGGCCGGGTGATGAGCGGCATCCAGCTCTTCGAGGCGCAGATCGACGACCAGCTGCTGCCCCGCGCCAAGTACGACGAGCTGCTCCGCCGGCACGGCTTCACCGAGCTGGGGAACGTCCAGCTCAGCCCGGTGCACGCCGTCACGTACGGCCGGCGCGGCTAGCCCTGCCCGGCGAGCCAGAGGTCGATGAGGTAGCGGGAGATCGACAGCGGCGGCGAGACGTACTGCAGCTCGGCGTCCGGGTCCGGTTCGCCGCGGCCGTCCGTCCAGTCGGCGGCGCGCCGCACCTGCTCGCGGGTGAACCAGCCGGCCTCGGCCATCTCGACGTGGTCGGGACGCACCAGCTGCTCGCCCTCGACGCGCGCGAAGAAGCCGATCATCAGCGACGACGGGAACGGCCACGGCTGGCTGGCCACGTACCGCACGTCGGTGACGTCGACCGACACCTCCTCCTGGATCTCGCGCACGACCGCGGCCTCCAGCGACTCGCCGGCGTCGACGAACCCGGCGAGCGTCGAGTAGCGGTGATCGGGCCAGCCGCGGTTGCGCCCGAGCAGGCACCGGTCGGCGCCGTCGTGCACCAGCGTGATCATGGCCGGGTCGGTGCGCGGGAAGTGCTCGCTGCCGTCCGCCGGGCAGGTCCGCATCCAGCCGGCGTGTGACTCGACCGTCGGCGTGCCGCACAGCGGGCAGCGCGGATGCCGCTGGTGCCACTGCTCCAGCGCGATGGCGGACGTGAGCAGCCCGGCACGCAGGTCGTCGATGCTGGCGCCGAGGTCACGCAGCGTGCGCCATTCGCCGTCGCCCGACTCGACGGTCGCGGCGAAGTACGGCTCGCCGTCGACCAGCCCGAGGAAGCGGCGCGGGGCGTCGGGCGGGACGTCCGCCGGCGAGCCGAACGCGACCCGCTCGGCGCCGTCGTCGCCAGCCTCGACCGGGGTCGCGGACTTGGGCGTCACCAGCAGCACGCGCGCCCGCGGCCACGCGTCGGCAAGCCACGCGTCGTCGCCGCGGTGGTGCGAAGCGCGGTCGTAGGCGGCCGCCGCGAGCTTGAGCTGCGGACGGGTCACTGCTCGACGTCACCGAGCGCGGCGAGCGGTTCGGCGATGCGGGCCGCGTTGCCCACCACGACACCCGTGAGCCGGGCCGGGGCGAAGAACTCGGCGGCGGCCGCGCTCACCTCGTCCACGCCGGTGGCGGTCAGCCGGGCCGGGTGCCCCAGGATCCAGTCCAGCCCGAGCCCGACGCCGGCGAGCGCGGACAGGTTGGACGCCAGCCCGGCCTGGGTCGCGGTGCCGAGCGCGAGCGTGCCGATCGCGTACTGGCGCACGGCCGCGACCTCGGCCTCGGTCACCGGCAGCGACGCGATCCGCCCGAGTTCGTAACGGGTTTCCAGCACCGACGGCGCGGTGACCTCGGTGGCCACCTCGACGTCGAACATCAGCGTCGAGCCGAGCACGTGGTGGTCGATGCGGCTGTGCGGGCCGTACGTGTAGCCCTTGTCCTCGCGGATGTTCTCCGTCCAGCGCGAGGAGAAGTAGCCGCCGAAGATCAGGTTCGCGAGCTGCAGCGCCGGGTAGCGCGGATCCGAGCGCGGCACCGCCTCGCCGCCCAGGCGCAGCGACGACTGCACCGCGCCGGGGCGGTCGACGATCAGCAGCGGACCGGCGGGCGAGGCCGGTAGGGCCGGCACCTTGCTCGCGAGCGGCGAACCGGTCCAGCCGGCGAGCGCCTTCTCGACCTGGTCCAGCGCGCGTTTCGGGCTGACGTCGCCCACGATCACGAGCGTCGCGCCGTCCGGACGGATCAACTCGTCGTGCAGGCGCCGCACCTGCGCCGCGGTCGTCGCCGCCACGGCCTCTGGCTGCGGCAGGTCGACCGCGTACGGGTGCCGGCCCCACATGCGCAGCCCCAGCGCCTCGCTCGCGATCACGCCCGGACGCGAGCGGGCGATCGTCAGCCGCTCGACCAGTCGGTCCCGTTCGGTCGCGACCTCGCGCGGCGCGTAGCTCGGCTCGGTGAGCACGGACGCGATCAGCCGCAGCAGCGCGGGCAGGTTCGTCGCCAGCACGTTGCCGCCGACCAGCAGCCGGTCCGCGTCGACGGACACTGACAGGTCGCCGCCGAGCGCCTGCACGGCCGCGGCGACGCCCGCGCGGTCGAGCCCCGCGGCGCCGGTGAGCATCGCGTCGGACAGCAGCGAGATCCGCGCCGGATGCGTCGGGCGCGCTGACAGCGCGGGAACGCGCAGCCGCACCTCCGCGAGCGGCACGCCGGGCTTGCGGACGGCGACCACCCGCAGCCCGCTGTCCAGGCTGCGCTCGGCCAGGCTGAGCTTGCGGGCCTTCCGCGGCTTGGTGAGATCGGGAACCGGTGTCGTCACTGCGCACCTCCCGCGACCAGTTCGAGCACGGCTCGTCGGTCGGGACGCAGCGTCGCGGCGGCCTTGCGGATCGCGCTCTCGCTGACCGCCGCCAGCCGGCCCGGCAGCTCGGCGACCAGGTCGGCGCGGCCGTAGATCAGCTCGAACTTGGCGAACTCCAGCGTGCGGTTCAACACCGAGTCCAGCTCGCGCATCAGCACGGACACTAGCCGGGTGCGCACCCGATCGAGCTCGCCGGGCTCGAGGCCGTCGGTCGCGATCCGGTCGAGCTCGTCGTCGACGGCGGCCAGGATCGCGTCCAGCGAGCGGGCGTCCGGGTAGTGCGCCGTGATCGTGAACGCAGACGGGTCGCGCTCGTCGAACGGGTCACCGAACTCGCCGAGGTAGGCAGAGATGTCGGTGACCAGGTGATCGCGCTGGACCAGCCGCTGCTGCAGCCGCGAGGCGTCACCGTCGCTGAGCACCTCGGCGAGCAACAGCATCGCCAGGTGCCCGTTCAAGCCGCGCACCGGGTCGCCGACGCGGTAGCCGATCGCGACGGCCGGCATCGGGGCGTGCGGGTCGTCGTGCCGTTCGCGGCGCTCGCTCGAAAGCGGCGGCTCGCCGAAGTTCGGACGGCGTGGCTTGCGGCGCTTGGTGATCGGGCCGAAGTGGTGCTCGACCAGCTCCAGCGTCTCGTCGACCGCGAGGTCACCGGCGACGGCGAGCACGGCGTTGGCCGGCGCGTAGTAGCGGTTGAAGAAGTCCTTGGCGTCCGCGACGGTGGCCGACTCGAGATCCTCGAAGCCGCCGTACCCGTTGTGCGAGTTGGCGAAGCTGTCGAACAGCACCGCGGGCAGGTAGATCCAGGGGAAGCCGCCGTAGGGCCGGTTCAGCACGTTGACCCGGATCTCGTTCTTCACCACGTCGAGCTGGTTGGCCAGGTTCTCCTCGGTGATGCGCGGCGAGAGCATCCGGTCGGCCTCCAGGAACAGGCCGCGCTCGAGCGCGTTGGACGGCAGCGCCTCGAAGTAGTTCGTGTAGTCCAGGTGCGTGCTGCCGTTGAACGTCCCGCCCGAGGACTGCACGTAGCGGAAGTGCTCCAGCTTCTCCAGGTTCGCCGAGCCCTGGAACATCAGGTGCTCGAAGAGGTGCGCGAAGCCGGTGCGGCCCTCCGGCTCGGAGCGCATCCCGACGTCGTACAGGACGGCGATGCCGACGACCGGCGCGGACCGGTCCGGCGCCAGCACGACCCGCAGGCCGTTGTCGAGCGTGTGCTGGACGAGTTCGAAGGACGGGGCAGGCAGGGTTGCAGCGGGCACGTTCGCCACCCTAACCGGACGCTAGCGCTCCAGTGCCGAGCGGATTCCGGCCAGCGCGAAATCCTCACCCCTGTAGAGGAGGGGCTGGCCATTCCACCATCAGCGCAGCCGGATGCCGCGGATGAGCGCGGGCACGGTGTGCCACAGCCGCTGCACCTCGTCGGGCAGCGTCACGTACCAGAGCGCGACGGCGGTGTTGCTCGCGCGGATCGCGACGATCCAGGTGTGCTCGGTGCGCACCTTCAGGTGCTGCTGGCTGCGGTATTTCGGGTTGATGGTGAAGCTGGTCGCGAGTACCCACGCGTCGGCGCCGGACACCTTCGTCGCGGCGCTGGACAGCGTCCGCACGCCGGGGTTCGGGCCCCAGTAGTTCAGCTGCACCATCTCGCGGCGCACCAGGTTCGTGACCTGTTCCAGCGGCACGGCGGCGGACAGCGGCGCGGACGTGCTGCCCTCCCCCAGCAGCCAGCCGGGCTCGGTCTGCTTGCCCAGATTGACCGTCCAGAGCAGGTCCGACGACTGGGCGATGCCGGAGGTGACGCAGCGGTAGGTGAGGCCGGCCTGCGGGTCGCTCACGCGCGGGCAGTCGACCGTCGGAGCCGGCTGGTTCGGCTGGTTCGGCACGTTCGGCTGGCCGGGCAGCGTGGGCGCGTTCGCCGGCAGGCCGACGTGACCGGATCCGCCGACCGCCGCGCTGCAGCCGCCCAGCAGGGCGCAGCCGGCCAGCAGCGCGGCGATCAGCGTCCGGCGCATCGCGTGCCCCTGCGAGATCGGTCAGCCCGCGCGCAGTCCGTCGCGGCCGAGCCGGGCGAAACCCGACCAGAGCAGCGCGGCGGCCTCGGCGCCCTTGTAGAGCATCGGGATGGTGACCTTCTCGTTCGGCGCGTGGATCTGGTCGTCCGGCAGCCCGACGCCGAGGAACACCAGCGGCGCGCCGAGCACCCGCTGCAGCGCGGCCTCCGGGCCGCTGCCGCCCT
>DASRSS010000016.1:0-1786 GCA_035656335.1 Jatrophihabitantaceae bacterium
CGCGAGCTGGCCCGGGTGATCAGCCTCGAGCAGACCGTGCAGCTGGTCAGGGTCGCGGTGGAGGTGGTCGAGGAGTCGGTCGAGGAGTTCGCGACGCCCGCGACCGTGCCGTGGGCGCGCGAGGCGGTGCTGCGCTACTCGCGGGAGATCGCCTTCGCCGCCGCCGGCGTCTACGCCCGCGCCGCCGAGCAGCGGGGCGCGTGGGACGCGCGGCTCGAGGCCCTGGTCGTCGACGCGATCGTCCGCGGCGACGTCAGCGACTCGCTGCGCTCGCGCGCATCCGCGCTGGGCTGGAGCGACCCTGCCCAGGTCATCGTCATGGCCGGAGGCGCTCCGGTCGACGACACCGAACGGGTGCTGGCGCACACCCGGCGGCTCGGGCACGACGCCGGGGCGGAGGTGCTCACCGGCGTGCAGAGCGGACGGCTGCTCGTCATCGCCGGTGCGGGCTCGCGGATCAGCCGGGTCGCCAAGGCATTGCTCCCCGCGTTCGCCGACGGACCGGTCGTCGTCAGCCCCACGGTCACCGGCCTGCTCGACGCCGCAACCGCGGTGCAGGACGTCTTCGCCGCGCTGCGCGCGGTCACCGCGCGGCCGGCGGGGCCGCGCCCGGTGGCGGCTGACGACCTGCTTCCGGAACGTGCACTAGCCGGTGACGCGAGGGCCACGCGCGCGCTCATCAACAGCATCTACGCACCGCTGCGCAGCGAACCGACGTTGCTCGAGACCGCGGACGCGCTCGTCGACAGCGGCGGCGCGATCGAGGGCGCGGCACGCCGGCTGTTCGTCCATGCCAACACGGTCCGCTACCGGACCCGCCGGATCGCGAAGATCTCCGGCTACGACCTGGCCAACGCGCGGGAGCGGTACGTCGTACAGACCGCCGTGGCGCTCGGGCGCATGGACGATCAGCGAGACCCGTTGTAGGAAACCTACAAACTCGGCGCATCATTTTCGGCGAGCCCGACGACTGCCCGACTCGCGAGTAGCCGAAATGGTGAGCCGGTGCTCGCGATCGTTGCTCCGGGTCAGGGGGCGCAGAAGTCCGGCTTCCTCGCGCCCTGGCTCGCCGAGGCCTCGGTCACCAGCCGGATCGACCAGTGCTCGGCCGCGGCCGGCCGCAACCTCGCGGCCGCCGGCACGTCGTTGCCGGACGAGGCGATCACCGACACCGCAGTCGCGCAGCCGCTGATCGTCGCGGCGGGCATCGGCGCCGCCGCGATGCTCGACCTTCCCGAGGGCACCGTCTTCGCCGGGCACAGCGTCGGCGAGTTCACCGTGTCCTGCCTCGCCGGCGCACTCAGCGTCGGCGAAGCGATGCGCCTGGTCGCCGTGCGCGGGAGGGAGATGGCTGCCGCCTCGGCCGAGCCACGCGGCGGGATGGCCGCCGTGCTCGGCGGTGACGCCGCGGAGGTGCTCACCGCGATCGGCCGCGCCGGGTGCGTCGCCGCCAACCACAACGGCGCCGGCCAGATCGTCGCCGCCGGGACCGCGGAGGCGCTCGCCGCGCTCGCGGCGGACCCGCCCGCCGGCGCCCGGGTCCGCCCGCTGCTGGTGGCGGGCGCGTTCCACTCGCCGCTGATGGCGAGCGCCCGCGCCGCCGTGGCGGACGCGGCCGCGGCGATCGTCCCGCGAGACCCGCCGTACGGGGTGGTGAGCAACCGCGACGGGCGGCTGGTCAGCTCGGGCCCGGAGCTGCTCGCCCACCTGGTCGAGCAGATCTGCCAGCCGGTCCGGTGGGACCTGTGCATGGCAACGCTGCTCTCGCTGGGCGTCACGGCGGTCA
>DASRSS010000017.1:0-2139 GCA_035656335.1 Jatrophihabitantaceae bacterium
CGGCCGTACGCCGCAGTGTCCACGACCGACATCGCGCGCGCCGCGGGTGTCGCGCGCGGCCTGCTCAACCACTACTTCGGCACCAAGCGCGACCTGTACCTGGAGGTCGTCAAGGCGATGGTGCAGATGCCGGACGTCGCCGACGTGCTGCCCCCGGGAGGGACGCTGCACGAGCGCGTCGCGGCCAGCGTCACCTGGTTCCTTGACACCGTCGGCGAACACGGGCGCACGTTCGTCGCGGTGACCGGCGCGGAGGGCGTCGGCGCGGACCCCGAGGTGGAGCGCATCCTGGCCACCGCCGACGACGTCGCCGCCGGCAAGGTGCTCGAGGCCATCGGCATGCCCGAACGCGAGCGGCGTGCCGAGCACGTCGCGATGATCCGCGCGTACGGCGGGCTGGTGAAGGCGGCGATGCGCGAGTGGATCGACCGCGAGTCGCTCACCCGGACGCAGGTGCACACACTGCTGTGCACCGCGCTGATCGCGATCGTCGAGGACGCGCTGCCCAGCGTCGGCGCGTCCGTCGTCAGCCGGCCAGGAAACTGAGCCGCACCTGACGCGTCGCGTTGTCGACGTTGGTGTCGACGAGGCAGATCGACTGCCACGTGCCCAGCTGCAGCCGCCCGTCCACGACCGGCACCGTGATCGACGGCGCGATGAACGCGGGCAGCACGTGGTCGCGACCGTGCCCGGACGAGCCGTGCCGGTGCCGCCACCGATCGTCGCGCGGCAGCAGGTCGTCCAGGATCGCGAGCAGGTCGTCGTCGCTGCCCGCGCCCGTCTCCAGGATCGCGACGCCCGCGGTCGCGTGCGGGACGAACACGTTCAGCAGCCCGTCCCCGCCGTCGCGCACCGCCCGCGCGCACTCGTCGGTGAGGTCGTGGACGGTGGGCCGGCCCCCGGTGCGGATCTCGATCGTCTCGCTGCGCATTCGCCCATCCTGCCCCGTTCGGTGTACAAGATCGCTGGCGCCGCGTGCAAGAGTGGTCGGGTGCAGATTGGCATCCTCGGGCCGCTGGAGGTGCGCGGTGACGACGGCGCGGCGCTGGTCGTCGCCGGCGCACGCCTGCGGTCCCTGCTGACCTGCCTGGCGCTGCACGCGGGGCGAGCGGTGAGCGTTGCGACGCTCGTCGACGCCGTGTGGGGCGAAGCTCCGCCGTCCGACGAGCAGAACGCGCTGCAGACGTTGGTGTCCCGGCTGCGGCGGACGCTGGGCGGCGCCGGACTGATCACGCAATCACCGGCCGGCTACCGGTTGGAGATGCCCGCGCACGACGTGGACGCGCACCGCTTCCAGCGGCTGGCCGCGGACGCCGCGGCGGCGTTGCGAGCCGGGGACGCGGACACCGCGGCGCGCACGTTCGATGCCGCGCTCGCGCTGTGGCGGGGCCCGGCGCTCGCGGACGCGGGGGAGAGCGGCGAGGCGGACGTGGCCCGGCTGGCCGATCTCCGGCTGTCCGTACAGCTCGACCGTGTCGACGCCCTGCTCGCGCTCGGACGCACCGCCGGCCTGGTCGCGGAACTGGAGGCGCTGCTGTCCGACCGGCCGCTGGACGAGCGGCTGACCGGGCAGCTGATGCGTGCACTGGCCTTGACCGGCCGGCAGGCCGAGGCGCTCGCCGCGTACGAGCGGTTGCGGGCCCGGCTGGCCGACGAGCTCGGCGTCGACCCGTCCGCCGAGCTGCAGACCGTGCACGTGTCGGTGCTGCGCGGCGAGGTGACCGCGCCCGGCCCCGCGCCGGTGGCCGACGAGCCGGCGGCGCCGCGGCGCACCAACCTCAAGGCGCAGCTGACCAGCTTCGTCGGCCGCGAGGACGAGGTGTCGCGGATCGGTAAGGCTCTGGAGCAGAACCGGCTGGTCACGCTGGTCGGGCCGGGCGGTGCCGGCAAGACGCGACTGGCCGCCGAAGCCGCAGCGACGATCCTCGACCGCGCGACGGATGGTGTCTGGCTGGTCGAGCTCGCGCCCCTGACCGACGCCGGCGACCTGGCGCAGACCGTGCTGGGGTCGCTGGGCATTCGCGAGACCCACCTGCTCGCGCGGCACACCCAGCTGTCCGCGCGCGATGCGCTCAGCCGGCTGCGCGAGACGCTGGTGGACCGCGAGCTGGTGCTGATCCTGGACAACTGCGAGCACCT
>DASRSS010000018.1:0-8743 GCA_035656335.1 Jatrophihabitantaceae bacterium
GACGCTGCCCTCGTCGGCGATGTCGACCAGGTCCGATAACGGCTGTGCCGTCACCGGGTCGAACTCCGCGGGCGGGACGAACACCCGGCCGTCGGACGCGCGGGCGCCGAGGATGCGCCGCTCGGCCAGGCCGGTCATGAACGCGCTGAGCGTGGGACCCAGCGAGCGGGTGTAGTCGAAGGAGAGCTCGATCGGGGCCGACAGCGGCGCGGATGCAGACTGTGGAACGGTCACCATCGCAGTGAAACACGTTCTCGTATCGGCGACAAGAGCTGAACGGTCAGGCGGCTCAAGGCCCGGTCATTGGGCGAACTCGCGCGGCCGTCAGGGCTTGTCGCGGAACTGAGACACGTTCTAGATTGGGTGCCTGCCTGACGAAGGGGAGCCACCGTGGCCGAGATCGGACTCTGGAACATCGCCCGCGAGCAGCCGGACCGGGTCGCGCTCGTCGACCCGAGCGGCGCGGAGGTCAGCTACGGCGAGCTCGCGGGCGCGGCCGACGGCTTCGGGCGCGGCCTGCAGGAGCTCGGGCTGAAGGCCGGCGACTGCGTCGTCGCGATGCTGCCGAACGGCGCCGAGCTCGTCGAGGTGTTCTTCGCGGCCCTGGAGTGCGGGCTGTACATC
The DNA here is from genome assembly GCA_035656335.1 of Jatrophihabitantaceae bacterium. GTDB lineage: Bacteria > Actinomycetota > Actinomycetes > Mycobacteriales > Jatrophihabitantaceae > DASRSS01. Next base: position 625 of record DASRSS010000018.1, read on the forward strand.
GTCCCGATCAACTGGCACCTGACCGGTCCCGAGGTCGCGTACATCGTCGAGGACAGCGAGGCGAAGGCATTCATCGGCCACGAGAAGTTCGCCGAGGCGGCGACGATCGCGGCTGCTGGTCTGCCCGAGTCGGCACGCTTCGCGGTCGGGGACATCGCGGGGTTCCGGCCGCTGTCCGCGCTGGCGGTTGCCGGCGGCGCGCCGGAGAATCGCACCCAGGGCGCCCCGATGGTCTACACGTCGGGCACCACCGGTCGCCCGAAGGGGGTGAAGCGCCCGCTCACCGGCGCCGACCCGTACGACGTGCCGCTGGCCTCGAGCGGGTTCTTCGCCGGCTTCGGCATCAAGCCGTTCGACGACAACGTGCACATCTGCGGCTCGCCGCTGTACCACACCGCGGTGCTGAACTTCGTGACGATCTCGATCCAGCTCGGGCACACCGCGGTGATCATGGGCCGGTTCGACGCGGAGGAGATGCTGCGGCTGATCGACAAGTACAAGGTCACGCACAGCCACATGGTGCCGACGCAGTTCACCCGGCTGCTCGCGCTGCCGAAACAGGTGCGCGACAAGTACGACATGTCCTCGCTGCGCACGATGATCCACGGCGCCGCCCCGTGCCCGAACGAGGTCAAGCACGCGATGCTCGACTGGTGGGGGCCGGTCGTCGTCGAGTACTACGCGGCCACCGAGGGCGGCGGCGCGACGATCTTCGCCGACGAGTGGCTGAAGAAGCCCGGCTCGGTCGGCAAGGCGTGGTCGTACTCGGTGATCAAGATCCTGGACGAGCAGGGCAACGAGCTGCCGCCCAACGAGCCCGGCCTGGTCTACATGCAGATGGGCGGCTCCAGCTTCAGCTACCACAACAGCGAGGAGAAGACCCGCGAGTCGCGGGTCGGCGACCTGTTCACCGTCGGCGACATCGGCTACCTCGACGAGGACGGCTACCTGTTCCTCTGCGACCGCAAGAGCGACATGATCATCTCCGGTGGCGTGAACATCTACCCGGCCGAGATCGAGGGCGAGCTGGTCATGCACCCGGCGATCGCCGACATCGCCGTGTTCGGCATCCCGGACGACGAGTGGGGTGAGGCGATCAAGGCGGTCGTGCAGCCGGCACCGGGCGTGACCCCGTCCGACGCGCTGACGCAGGAGATCATGGCGTTCGCGGCGGACCGGCTGGCGAAGTACAAGCTGCCGAAGGTCGTCGAGTACATGGACGAGCTGCCCCGCGACGACAACGGCAAGCTGTACAAGCGCAAGCTGCGCGACGCGAGCTGGGCCGGTCGCGCCAAGGCCATCTAGCCGGCATCTGGCATCGTGAGAGGGTGTTCAACTCTCCGGACGAGGTCGCGCAGGCGCTAGCGGGAACCGGCTACCTGGCCGACTCGGCGACCGCGACTACCGTGTTCCTCGCGGCGAGCCTGCAACGTCCGATCCTGGTCGAGGGACCGGCCGGTGTCGGCAAGACCGAACTGGCCAAGGCGGTCGCGCAGGCGAGTGGGTCGGAACTGATCCGGCTGCAGTGCTACGAGGGCCTGGACGAGGCCCGCGCGCTGTACGAGTGGAACTACAAGAAGCAGCTGCTGCGCATTCAATCGAGCACAGCGGCATCCTCGAGTTGGGAGCAGACGCACGACGACATCTTCACCGAGGAGTTCCTGCTCACCCGGCCGCTACTGTCCGCGATCCGCCGCGACGGTCCGACCGTGCTGCTGATCGACGAGGCGGACAAGACCGACGTCGAGGTCGAGGCGCTGCTGCTCGAGGTGCTGTCCGAGTTCCAGGTGACGATTCCCGAACTCGGGACGGTCACCGCCACCCGCCGCCCGTTCGTGGTGGTCACCTCGAATGCGACGCGCGAGCTGTCCGAGGCGCTCAAGCGGCGCTGCCTGTACCTGCACATCGGCTACCCGGCACCCGAGCGCGAGCGCGAGATCGTCCTCGCCCGGGTTCCCGGAATCGCGGCGGAACTCGCCGAGCAGGTCGTCCACACTGCGGCGGCGCTGCGCGGCCTGGAGCTGAAGAAGGCGCCGTCGGTGTCCGAGACGATCGACTGGGCGCGCACGCTACTCGCCCTCGGCGTCGACGACCTGGACGACGCGGCTACCGCGCGCACGCTCGGCGTGGTGCTCAAGCACGTGAGCGATCACGAGCGCGCCGCCAAGGAACTCGGGCTGCCGGCCGCCACGGGCTGAGAGGCCGGCCGACTGATGGGACTCGTCGAGCACCACACCGCGTTCCTCGCGGCGCTGCGGGAGGCGGGCCTGGCCGTGTCGGTGTCCGAGGGCCTGGACGCGGTCGCGGCCGTCCGCGCCGTCACGCTCGCCGACCGGGACCTGGTGCGGGAGGCCTACGCGGCCACGGTCGTGAAGCGGCCGGTGCACCGTCCGGTCTTCGACACGATCTTCGACCTGTACTACCCGGCCGTCGTCGGCGAGACCGAGGCGGTGCGGCGCAGCGACGGCAGCAGCGCCGCGCCGGAGGCCGTCCGCCCGGCGCCGGCGCCGTGGGAGGTGGACGACCCGGTCCGGCTGCGGCTGCGCGACGAGCTGCGGCAGTACCTGCTGACCGGTGACGAGCAGCTCGGCATCGGCGTCGCCCGCGACGCGGTCAGCGGCCTCGGCGCGCAGCCCGGGACGGCGGCCGGCCAGCCGTCGTGGTCGCCGCTGACGGTGATGAACCGGCTCTCGCCCGAGACGCTGCTGGCCGGACTGCTCGCGCAGTTGCTCGCCGGCAGGGAGGACGACGAATTCGCCGAGCGCCTGGAACGCGCCCGCATCGACCGCCGGATCCGCCGGTTCCGCGAGCTGGTCGACGCCGAGGCGCGCCGCCGGTACGCCGAGCAGCGCGGCGCGGAGGACGTCGCGCGGGCGGCGCGGCCGAGCATCGACCAGGTGTCGTTCGGCAGCGCCACCGCGGCCGAGCTGGCCGAACTGCGCCGCGAGGTCGCGCCGCTGGCCCGGCGGTTGGCCGCCCGGCTCGCGGTGAAGCAGCGCGCCGGCCGGCGCGGGCAGCTGGACTTCCGTCGGACGATCCGCGGCTCGCTGTCGACCGGGGGAGTTCCGCTCGAGACGGTGCACCGTCCGCGCCGCCCCGCGAAGACGGACCTGGTGATCCTCGCGGACGTGAGCGAGTCCGTGCTCGCATCGGCGCGGTTCACGCTGATGCTGGTGCACGCCCTGCGCGAGCAGTTCTCCCGCGTGCGCACGTTCGCGTTCGTCGACGAGATCGACGAGGTCACCCGCTACTTCGGGCCCGGCACGGACGTCACCGATGCTGTTGCGCGGCTGACGCAGCAGGCGCAGGTCACCTGGCTGCTCGGGCGCACCGACTACGGCCGCGCGTTCGAGCGGTTCGAGGAGAAGTACGCGGACGCGGTGGGGCACCGGACCTCGCTGCTGATCCTCGGCGACGCGCGGTCGAACTACGGCGACGTCGCGCTGCCGGTGCTGCAGCGACTGGTCGAGCGCGCGCACGCGGCGCACTGGCTCAACCCCGAACGGCGCGCGGCCTGGGACACCGGCGACTCGGTCGCGTCCAGGTTCGACGCGATCGTGCCGATGGTCGAGTGCCGCAACCTGGCCCAGCTCGCCGACTTCGTCAAGGACCTGCCGCTGTAGCCGCCGAAGTCAGCGGCCCTTGAACTGCGGGGTGCGCTTCTCCGCGAACGCGCGCGGGCCCTCCTTGGCGTCCTCGCTCTGGAACACCGCGATGCCCAGCTTCGCGTCGATCGCGAACGCGTCGTTCTCGGGCATCGCCTCGGTCGCGCGGATCGTCTGCAGGATCGCCTGGACGGCCAGCGGGCCGTTCGCGGCGATCTGGTCGGCCAGCTCCAGCGCCTTGTCCAGCGCGGTGCCGTCCGGCACGACGTGCCCGATCAGCCCGATCTCGTTCGCCTCGGCCGCGCGGATGTGCCGGCCGGTCAGCAGCAGGTCCGCCGCGATCGTGTACGGGATCTGGCGGACGAGCCGGACGGCCGACCCGCCCAGCGGGAACAGCCCCCAGCGCGGCTCGCTCACGCCGAAGCGGGCGCTCTCGCCGGCGACCCGGATGTCGGTGGCCTGCAGGATCTCGGTGCCGCCCGCGATGGCCGGGCCCTCGACGGCCGCGATCAGCGGCTTGGACAGCCGCCGTCCCTTGAGCAGCGACTCGATGCGGGACAGGTCCATGGCGCCGGCGTTGTCGCCGGGATGCGACGCGGTCATCGCCTTCAGGTCGGCGCCCGCGCAGAACGCGCCACCGGCGCCGGTGAGGATCGCGACCCGGATCTCCGGGTCGGAGTCGACCTCGTTCCACGCCTGGGTCATCCGCGCGAGCATCGGCCCGGACAGCGCGTTCTTCGCCTCCGGCCGGTTCATCGTCACGATGAGGACGTGACCCCGCTTTTCGACGAGGCAATGCTGATCATCAGGCGTAACCGTCGACATCGGCGCGCGATCCTCTCGTGTGCAGGTCTTGCACGAAACGATAACAGGTTCTAGTTTTTCCGCATGGCCTACAACATCGCGGATCTGTTCGAGCACGCCGTCGACGCATTTCCCGACCGCAAGGCGGTGGCCTGCGGCGATGAGCAGCGCACCTTCGCCGAACTGGACGCCCGGGCCAATCAGCTCGCCCATCATCTCGCGGCGCACGGCGTCGGCACCGGTTCGCACGTGGGCCTGTGCATGCGCAACCGCATCGAGGCCGTCGAGGCCATGCTCGCGGTCTACAAGCTGCGCGCGGTGCTGATCAACATCAACTTCCGCTACACGGCCACCGAGATCCGGTACGTGCTCGACAACGCCGACGTGGTCGCCGTGCTGCACGAGCGCCAGTTCGCGCCCGCGATCGACGAGGCGGTGCCCGGGACGCAGGTGCAGCACGTCGTGTCCGTCGATGACGATTCCGGTGCCGTGTTCGCGGGCGTCGACTACGAGACCGCGGTGGCCGAGGGCAAGCCCGAGCGCGACTTCGAGGAGCGCAGCGGCGACGACCTCTACATCCTCTACACCGGCGGGACCACCGGCCGTCCCAAGGGCGTGATGTGGCGGCACGAGGACGTGTGGCGCACGCTCGGCGGTGGCGTGAATTTCGTGACCGGCGAGCCGCTGGAGAACGAGTGGGCGCAGTCGGAGATGGGCAAGATCACCGGCGGGTTGACCCGGCTCGCGCTCGCGCCGCTCATCCACGGCAACGCGCAGTGGGCGGCGCTGATGGCGCTGTTCGCCGGCGACCCGGTCGTGTTCCTGCCGCACTTCGACCCGCACGAGGCGTGGAAGGCCGTCGAGAAGCACAAGGTGAACGTCATCGTGCTGATCGGTGACGCGATGGCCCGGCCGATCATCGAGGCGTACAAGAACGCTCCCAGTGACAAGCAGTACGACGCGTCCAGCGTGTTCGCCGTGTCGAGCAGCGCCGCGCTGTTCAGCCAGTCCGTCAAGAACCAGTACCTCGAGCTGCTGCCCAACGCCGTGATCACCGACGCCATCGGCTCGTCCGAGACCGGCTTCATGGGCATCGGCATGATCACCAAGGACAGCGAGCAGGGTGTCGGCGGCCCGCGGGTGAACGCGAGCAAGGACTGCATCGTGGTGGACGAGAACAACCGCCCGATCCCGCCCGGCTCGGACCAGATCGGCCTGCTCGCGCGCGGCGGCTACGTCCCGCTCGGTTACTACAAGGACCCCGAGAAGACCGCGCGGCTGTTCATCGAGGTGGACGGCAAGCGGTACACGGTCCCGGGTGACTTCGCGCGGCACGAGGCGGACGGCACGATCACCCTGCTCGGCCGCGGCAACACGTGCGTCAACACCGGCGGGGAGAAGGTCTTCCCCGAGGAGGTCGAGGAGGCGCTGATCTCGCACCCGGACGTGTTCGACGTGCTGGTGATCGGCGTCCCGGACGAGCGGCTCGGCCAGCGGGTCGCGGCCGTCGTCGAAGCCCGTCCCGGCACGTCCCCGACGTTCGAAGAGCTCAGCGCGCACGCGCGCACCACGATCGCCGGCTACAAGGTGCCCAAGAGCATCTGGTTCGTCGACAAGGTGCAGCGGCTGGCGACCGGCAAGGCCGACTACCGCTGGGCCAAGGAGTACGCGACCGATCACCCGGAAGAGGACGCATGCGCACAGCCATCTGCGACAAGCTAGGCATCCAGTACCCGATCTTCGGGTTCACCCCGTCCGAGCACGTCGCGGCGGCGATCAGTCGCGCGGGTGGACTCGGCGTGCTCGGCTGCGTCCGCTTCAACGACGCCGAGGAGCTCGACGCCGTGCTGTCCTGGATGGACGAGAACTCCGACGGCAAGCCGTACGGCGTCGACATCGTGATGCCCGCGAAGGTGCCGACCGAGGGAACCGCGACGGACCTGTCGCAGTACATCCCCGAGGGGCACAAGCAGTTCGTGCAGGAGACGCTGCGCAAGCTCGGTGTCCCGCCGCTGCCGGAGGACGGCGAGCCCGGCGCCGAAGGCGTGCTCGGCTGGCTGCATTCGGTCGCGCGCTCGCACGTGGACGTCGCCCTCAAGCACCCGATCAAGCTGATCGCGAACGCGCTCGGCTCGCCGCCGAAGGACGTGATCGACGAGGCCCACGCGGCGGGCGTCCCGGTCGCCGCGCTGGCGGGCAAGGCCAAGCACGCGCGCTCGCACGTCGACAACGGCGTGGACATCGTGATCGCGCAAGGCACCGAGGCCGGCGGGCACACCGGCGAGATCGCGACGATGGTGCTGGTCCCGGAGATCGTCGACGCTGTCGGCGACGACGCGTACGTGCTCGCCGCCGGTGGCATCGGGTCCGGCCGGCAGATCGCGGCGGCGCTCGCGCTCGGAGCCGGCGGAGTCTGGATGGGCTCGTACTGGCTGACAACGAGCGAGTACACGCTCGGCGCCGGCGACACGATGAAGCAGGCGCTGGTCGCGGCCGGGTCGGACCAGACCGTCCGCGCCCGCGTGTACAGCGGCAAGCCGGCGCGGCTGCTCAAGTCGCGCTGGACCGACGCGTGGGCCGAGCCCGGCGCGCCTGAGCCATTGCCGATGCCGCTGCAGAACCTGCTCGTCAGCGAGGCGCACCAGCGCATCATGAACGCCGGCGACCCGACCGTCGTGGCGATGCCGGTCGGCCAGATCGTCGGGCGGATGAACGCCGTGCGCCCGGTGGCCGAACTGGTCACGGAGCTGGTGTCGGAGTTCGACGAGGCGCTCACCCGGCTCGACAAGACGCGATGACACCGGACGTGCTGGCGCCGGCGAAGCTGGGGCCGGTGCAGCTGCGCAACCGCATCATCAAGGCGGCGACGTACGAGGGACGCAACCGCAAGAGCCTGGTCACCGACGAGCTGATCGAGTTCCATCGCGCGATCGCGGCCGGCGGCGTCGGCATGACCACGGTCGCGTACTGCGCGGTCAGCCCCGAGGGACGCACCGAGCGCAAGCAGCTGTACTGGCGCGACGAAGCGCTGCCCGGACTGCGCCGGCTCACCGACGCCGTCCACGCCGAGGGCGCCGCCGTGTCGACGCAGATCGGCCACGCCGGCCCGGTCGCCGACGCGAAGAGCAACCGGCTGCCGAGCATCGCGCCGGGCCGCAGCTTCCAACCGATGAGCATGACGTTCAACAGTGCCGCGACCGCCGACGACATCGCGCGCATCACCGCCGATCACGCGAGCGCGGCGCGCATGGCGATCGAGGCGGGGTTCGACGCGGTCGAGATCCACTTCGGGCACAACTACCTCGCCAGCTCGTTCCTCAGCCCGCGGCTGAACAAGCGCGACGACGCCTACGGCGGGCCGATCGAGAACCGCGCCAAGGTCGCGCTCGGCATCGCCCGGGCGGTGCGCGAGGAGGTCGGCGACCGGATCGCCGTCACCGCGAAGATCAACATGCGGGACGGCGTGCCGGGCGGGCTGGAGGTCGACGACAGCATCCAGGTGGCGCGCTGGCTGCAGGAGGAGGGCACCGTCGACGCGCTGGAGCTGACGGCGGGCAGCTCCCTGCTGAACCCGATGTACCTGTTCCGCGGCGAGGCGCCGGTCCGCGAGTTCGCCGCCAACTTCAAGCAGCCGCTTCGGGCGGGCATCCGGATGTCCGGCACGAGGTTCCTGCGCGCCTACCCCTACCAGGAGGCGTACCTCCTCGAAC
>DASRSS010000019.1:0-27832 GCA_035656335.1 Jatrophihabitantaceae bacterium
CGCCGTCAACGTCGCATACTCAGCACGATGCTCCAGCACCCGGCGCACCGCCCGCTCCTTCACCGCGGGATCGATCTTCTTCGGCATGACGCCATCCTTCCGGACTCAAAAGGAAGCGGCATGGAACCCGTACCGGTTCACTACGAAGCGGCGAGAGAGTGCGGCCCAATGAATACGGGCCTTGCAACGTGTAGCCCCAACGGGATTCGAACCCGTGCTACCGCCTTGAGAGGGCGGCGTCCTGGGCCACTAGACGATGGGGCCCCAGATACTTCCGAACTGCATACTGCACACGCAGCGCTGGGGTACCAGGACTCGAACCTAGACTAACTGAACCAGAATCAGTTGGGCTGCCAATTACCCCATACCCCAAGGGTCAGCCCGGGCTGCGCTGCATCCCGAACCGAAAAGCGAGTCTACCGGACGCGTCCGAGCGGCTCCAAACCACACCCGTCACCGCGGCGCGTCGACCCGGCTACGCCTCGATCCGCTCGGGGTCGGGCGCGCTGGCGGTCGTCTGCCGCTCGGGGTCGGGTGCGCTCGCGGCTGGCGCGCTCGCCGCGGCCCGCGCCTCGTAGGCGGCGCGCTCCGGCGAGTGCACACCGGTCGACAGCGCGCGGTCGGCGCCGCCGAGCCGTCCGATCAGCTCGGTGAGCCGGCGCGGGAAGACGCGGGTGATGTTGGTGACCGGCCCGAGGTACTTCGGCACGTACACGTCGAAGCGCGGCTTGCGCAGCACCTCGACGATCGCCCGAGCGACGTCCTCGGCTTCGATCATCGCGCTCATCCGGGTGTCCTTGAGCCCGGCCGACAACTCGGTGCGCACGATCGTCGGCATCACGCAGCTGACGTCCACACCCGTACCGCGCAGCTCCAGGTGCACGGCCTCGGATAGTCCGACCACGCCGTGCTTGGTCGCGCAGTAGGTCGCGCCGCCGGGAACGCCGAGCTTGCCGGCCATGGACGCGATGTTGACGATGTGGCCGCTGCCGCGCGGCTTCATCCGGCGGACGGCCTCGCGCGTGCCGTGGATGACCGCCGACAGGTTGACCGCGATGATCCGCGCCGTGGCCTCGTCCGACTCCTCGTCGAGGTTCGCGAGCGGCATGATCCCGGCGTTGTTGATCAAAACGTCGATCGGGCCGAGCTGCTGCTCGACCTTGTCCAGGAACGCGGTGAAGCCGGCATGGTCGATCACGTTCAGCGGCAGGCCGATCGCCTGCCCGCCGAGCTGACCGGCCGTGCGGGCGGCGAGCTCACCGTCCACGTCACCGATGGCGACGCAGGCGCCGTCGTCAACGAGCATCCGCGCCGTCGCCGCGCCGATCCCGCGACCACCACCGGTGATCACCACGACCTTGCCCGCCAGAGACCTGACCGTCATCTGCACCACCCCGCAACGATCCTGGCGCGGATCGGCCGCGAAGCCAACAGCTGGCGGCAAAGTCCTTCGCCCACCGGCTGATACCGTCGCCCCCACCGACCCGAGCCAGAGCGAGCCATGACCTCCCGCACCGTTCCCGTGACGTTCGTCCGGGCCGCGATCGCGGCGGCGGCCACCCGGGGCGTGGACCTCGCGCCGGTCGCCGCCGAGGCGGGCATCCCCGCCGCCCTGCTGGCTGACGACCGGGGCCGCTGCACGCACGCACAGGTCACCGCGTTCGTCCGCGGCATGTGGCGGCTGAGCGAGGACGAGCTGTTCGGCATAGGACGCGGCCCGATGCCGAACGGGACGTTCAGGCTGCTCTGCTACGCGTTGATCAGCGCGCCGGACCTGGGCACCGTGTTCACCCGGCTCACCGAGTTCGGGCCGGCCCTGCCGGCGCTACCCGGTTTCGTCGTCGCGACGCGGGATGGCACGACCCGCGTGGACGTCGACCTGTCCGGGAGCGAGGACCCGTACCACCTGCTGACCGACTTCCTGCTCATGTTCGTGCACCGGTTCAGCGGCTGGCTGATCGGCACGCGGATCGCGCTGCACCTGGTCGAGCTGCCGTACCCGCAGCCGGAGAACGCCGCCGAGTACGACCTGATCTTCGGTGCTCCGATCCGGTTCGGCGCCGCGCGGCCGGCGCTGGAGTTCCCGTCGTCGGTGCTGACCCAGCCGATCCTGCGCAACGAACGGGACCTGGAGGCGTACCTGCAGCACTCTCCCGCCGACCTGCTCGCGCGCCGCGACTACGGCACCACCCTGTCCGACCGCGTGCGCCGCATCCTGGAGCAAGGCCTGCAGGGCGAATGGCCGAGTGCGGCAGACGTCGCGACACGGCTCGCGATCAGTCCGCAGCACGTCCGTAGGCTGCTGCGGGACGAGGGCACCTCCCTCGCCGGGATCAAGGAGGAGCTGTTGCGCGACGCGGCAATCGCCGGTCTGGCACGCGGTGAGACGGTGCCCGCACTGTCGGCACGTCTCGGCTTCTCCGAGCCCAGCGCGTTCCGGCGCGCGTTCAAGCGCTGGACGGGCGCCAACCCGTCGGCGTACCAGTCCGAACAGGCGGCCGGCCGATGACGCGCCCGCCCGGCGAACCGCGCTGGACGCTGCCGCGCGTGCTGTTCATCGCCGGCGTGGTGGTCGCGATAGCCGCCGTCGTCAGCTGGGTGACCGTCGACACGAACAACGGCGGCGGCAATTCCGCCAGCGGGTGTCACGTGCCCGCGCACGCGAAGGCCGGCACCCAGCCGCTACCCACACTGATTTCCACGCTCGCGACACCGCTCGGCGCGCCGGACGCGTCCTTCACCGAGGATTCCGGCGGCGTCACCGTCTACGGCTACTGCTACGACGTCGTCGACGGCAGCGCCGTCGCGTCGACGGTCGACCAGCTGCGCCGGCTCGACTACGACGCCTCGCCCGGGCAGAACCCCACCGAGCAGATCAACTTCACCGCGAAGGACGAGACGCCGGCCGCGGTGAGCGTGAGCGTCGGCGGCGACCTGGACATCAGCCATCCCGTCGCGGGCACCAAGGGAGCGCTGTCGATCGTGTGGACCGACAGCGACGTGAGCCAATAGCTACTTGGTGCCGCGCCGTTTCGCGTACCGGAACTTGATGAACCCGGCCAGCTTCTTGTACTGGTCGTCCGGCCGCGGGAACGTGGCGACCTCCTTGCCCATCGAGAACTTCTTGCGCGTGGTCGCCTTCGGGCTGGTGAACTCGCGCAGGCCGTCGTCGCCGTGGAAACGTCCGAACCCGCTGTCACCGACACCGCCGAACGGCACCGACGGCATGCCGACGAACGTCAGCACCGAGTTGATCGTGGTGCCGCCGGCGCGCAGCCGGTTCGCGATCTCGCGGCCGCGCTTGGCCGAGAACACCGACGAACCGAGGCCGAACGCCGTCCCGTTCGCGCGGGCGATGGCCTCGTCGGTGTCGCGCACCGTGTTGATCACGATCACCGGGCCGAACGTCTCCTCCTGCACGGCCGAGCAGTCCTCGGGGACGTCGACCAGCACGATCGGGTCGATGTAGGGCGGGCGGATCGAGTCCAGCCCGCCGACCAGCGCGGTGGCACCGGCGGCGAGCGCGTCCGTGACGTGCCGGCGGACGATCTCGATCTGTCCGGGCAGCGTCATCGGCCCGTAGTCGGCGCCCGGCTCGAGGCCGACCTTGATCGCCTCGACGCGCGCCTTCACCTTGGCCAGGAACGCGTCCCGCACCGACTGCACGACGTACACGCGCTCGACACACACGCAGCCCTGGCCCGAGTGGAACAGCCCGCCCCACACGACACCCTCGGCCGCGGCGTCGAGGTTCGCGTCCTCGGCGACGACGGTGGCGTCCTTGCCGCCGAGCTCGAGCAGCACAGGCGTCAGGTTCTCGGCGCACGCGGCCATCACCCGCTTGCCGGTCGGGACGGAGCCGGTGAAGGCCAGCTTGTCGACGCCCGACTTGCACAGCGCGGCGCCGGTCTCGCCGAAGCCGGTGATCCAGCTGACCAGGCCCTCGGGCGCATCCGGGTTCGCCTTGTAGAACGACTCGACGGCATACACGCCGGTCGCCGACGCGTACTCGCTCGGCTTGACGATCACCGCGTTGCCCGCGGCGAGCGCGTACGCCATGCCGCAGAACGGCGTGTAGAGCGGGAAGTTCCACGGCGCGATCACGCCGACGACCCCGAGCGGGCGGTAGCCGACGCTCGCGGAGAAGTTGAGCATCGCCATCCCGGCCGGCACCTTGCGCTCGCGCAGCACGCGACGCGCGTGCGCCGCCGCCCAGCGGATGTCCTCGAGCGACGCGATCAGCTCGGCCTGGACGTCGCCACGCGCCTTGCCGGTCTCGTCGTAGCCGAGCTGGCACATCTCGTCGGCGTGCTGCGCCAGCCACGAGAGCCAGCGGTTCATCCGCTTCTTGCGGCCGTCGAAGCCGAGCTGCTGCCACCACTGCTGGGCGACGCGTCCCTTGGCGATCCGCTCGGCGATCTCCGCGGCCGTGTGCACCGGGTAGGTGCCGACGTGGGCTCCCGTCGCGGGGTGGGTCAGGTCGAACGTCTGCACGCCGGTTGCGGCGTCTGGAGTGAGCTGAGCGGTCACGGCTGCCGTCCTCGTTCGGGTCGTCCAAACAAGAACACGTTACAGTTTCGTGGCGGCGAGCGCGATACCCCGGCTACAGGAAGCGGGAGATGATCTCCTTCATGATCTCGTTCGTCCCGCCGTAGATCTTCTGGATCCGCGAATCGGTGTAGATCTTGGAGATCGGGTACTCCTGCATGTACCCGTAGCCGCCGAACAGCTGCAGACACTCGTCCGCGACGTCGCACTGCGCCTGGGTCAGCCACCACTTGGCCATCGACGCGGTCGCGACGTCCAGCTCGCCGGCGATGTGCTTGGCGATGCAGTCGTCGATGAACACGCGCGCGATCTTGGCGGTCGTCGCGACCTCGGCGAGCTTGAACTTGGTGTTCTGGAAGTTGAAGACCGGCTTGCCGAACGCGTGCCGGTCCTTGGTGTATTTGAGCGTCTCGGCGAGCGCGGTCTCGATGGTCGCGGCGGCAGCGACCGCGAGCACCAGCCGCTCCTGCTGGAGCTGCTGCATGAGCTGGATGAAGCCCTGGCCCTCGAGCTCGCCGAGCAGGTTGGACGTCGGCACGTGCACCCCGTCGAAGAACAGCTCGGCGGTGTCCTGCCCGTGCTGGCCGATCTTCTTGAGCACACGGCCGCGCGCGAATCCCCCGCCGTTCTCGACGGTTTCGGTCTCGACCGCGATTAGCGAGATGCCGGCGGCCTGGTTCTCCGGGTCGGTCTTCGCGACGGTGAGGATCAGGTTGGCCAGCAGCCCGTTGGAGATGAACGTCTTCGAACCGTCGAGCACGTAGTCGGAACCGGTCTTGATCGCCTTGGTCTTGACGTTCTGCAGGTCCGAGCCCGTGCCGGGTTCGGTCATCGCAATCGCGCCGACCAGCTCGCCGCTGGCCAGTTTCGGCAGCCAGCGCTGCTTCTGCTCCTCGGTGCCGTAGTTGAGCACGTAGTGGGCGACGATCGTGCTGTGCACCGCGGTGCCCAGGCTGCCGGCGCCGGCGCGCACCTGCTCCTCGGCTACGACCGCCTCGTGTGCGAACGTCCCGCCACCGCCGCCGTACTCCTCGGGGATGGACGGGCACAGCAGGCCGAGCGAGCCGGCCTTGAGCCAGATCTCGCGGTCGACGTGCTGCTGCTCGGCCCAGCGCTCCTCGTGCGGCGCGCACTCCTTCTCGAAGAACGTGCGGGCGAGGTCGCGGAACGCCTCGATGTCGTCGTCACTCCAGCTGGGGCGGCTTGCGGGCATGCGGGCAGCACCTTCCACTCGGTCGTCTGCCGCGACGATATGCCGTCCGCCGGTGGCTGTCCTATGACCGCGCCGCGCGCATCGCGCCACCGTGGCGCGCAGAAGCGCTCAGCCGGCGAGCGCGCGCGCCGGGCTGCCCAGGAACGGGAGCACCGTGGCCAGCAGCCGTTCCGGCGCGTCCAGCTGCGGGCAGTGACCGCAACCGCTGATCACCGCGGCCCCACGGCGCCCGCGCGCCTGGCGGCTCGGCACCAGCCGGTCGTGCCGTCCCCAGACCTGCAGCGTGGGGACGGTGCAGCGCGCCAGCACCTGGTCCAGGTGCAAGGTGCGCAGCTCGCGCAGCAGCTCGCGGGCGATGTCGCCGAGGCCGAACAGCCGGTCGCGGTCGGCGTACACGTCGAAGTAGTCGTGCAGGACGGCGGGGTCGAGGGCGCCGGGACGAGGCGTGGCCGCGTGCGCGTAGATCCAGCCGAAACCGCGCTGGAGCACCGGCACGGGAACCGGCGCGAGGCCGGCGCGCAGCGCGGTGACGGCCGGACGGGTCGCGGCCGCGCGCCACGCGAGCGGGACGCCCTGCATGCCGGGCATGCCGATCATCACGATCCGGTCGGTGCGCTCGCAGTGCTTCTCGGCGAACACCGCGGCGACGCAGCCACCCATCGAGTTGCCGATCAGCCGCACTGGTTCGCGGACGTCCAGCGCGTCGAGCACCTCGGCGACGACGTCCGCGTAGCCGGCAACGAGCGGCTTCGTCCACGGTCGGGTGCTGCGGCCGTGGCCGGGCAGGTCGAGCGCGATCACGCGGTAGCGCTCGGCCAGCGGCGGCACGATGCGGCGCCAGGTGTTGGCGTTGTCGGAGAAGCCGTGCAGCAGGACGACCGGCTCGACGGCATCGCCGCTCGTGCACGCAGTGTCCGTTACGTGCACACCGTCGATGTCGAGCTCGTCCATGGCCATGCCATCGGTCTACCCGGCACGGCACATGAGCGCACGAAGGCGCGCAGGTTCGTTATTTCAGCCGCGGCGCGCCGCGTGCAGGCGGGCCAGGGACCGCTCGCGGCCCAGGATCTGCATCGACTCGAACAGCGGCGGCGACACCGTGCTGCCCGTGACGGCGACGCGGATCGGGCCGAACGCGTGGCGTGGCTTCAGCCCGAGGCCCTCGACCAGGGCGGCGCGCAGTGCTGCCTCGATCGCCTCGTGCGACCAGTCCGCCAGCTCCCCCAGCGCGGGCAGTGCCGCAGCGAGGACGTCCTGCCCGGCCTCACCCAACTGCTTCGCCGCGGCGGTCTCGTCGATCGCGAACTCCTTCTCGTCGACGAGCAGGAAGCGCATCATGTCCAGGCCCTCGAGCAGCGTCGACGTGCGCTCCTGGACGAGCGGCGCGGCGGCCTTGATCACGTCGTCGTGCCCGGTGACGCCGGCACGCGCGGCGAGCACGAGCAGCCGGCGGGCGAACTCGTCCGCAGCCAGCTCACGCAGGTAGTGCCCGTTGAGCCAGTTGAGCTTGTCGATGTCGAAAACCGGTCCGACGGTGTTCACGCGCGACCACTCGAAGCTCGCGCTGAACTGCTCGAACCCGAAGACCTCCTCGTCACCGGGCTGGCCGTAGCCGAGCAGGGCGAGGAAGTTCACCAGCGCCTCGGGCAGGTAACCCTGCTCGACGAACCAGGTGAGCCGGGCGGCCGGGTTCTTGCGCTTGGAGATCTTCGACTTGTCCGTGTTGCGCAGCAGCGGCATGTGCGCGAACTCGGGCGCCTCGAAACCCAGCCAGCGGTAGAGCAGCAGGTGCTTCGGCGTGGACGAGATCCACTCCTCGCCGCGCACGACGTGCGTGATGCCCATCAGGTGGTCGTCCACGACGACGGCGAGGTGATACGTGGGGAATCCGTCGGCCTTGAGGATCACCTGGTCGTCCGGCCGCGGCGCGGACACCTCGCCGCGAATCACGTCCGTGAACGTGAGCGGTACGTCGTCGGGGATCAGCATGCGCACGACGGGCGTGTCGGTCGTGCCGCCGAGTGCCTTGCGCTCCTCCTCGGTCTTGCCGAGGCAGAGCCGGTCGTAGCCGGTCGGCCGCTTCTCCTTGCGCTGCTGGTCGCGCATCTCGGCCAGCCGCTCCTGGCTGCACCAGCAGCGGTACGCCTTGCCGTCGGCGAGCAGCTGGTCCACGAACGGCTGGTAGGTGTCCAGCCGCTCGGACTGCCGGTACGGCGCGTACGGGCCGCCGATGTCCGGGCCCTCGTCCCAGGTCAGGTCCAGCCAGCGCAGCGTGTCGTAGATCTGCTGCTCGCTGTCGGCCTGGAACCGGGCGCGGTCGGTGTCCTCGATGCGCAGCACGAACTGGCCGCCGTGCCGGCGCACGAACGCCAGGTTGAACAGCGACATGTAGGCGGTGCCGACATGCGGGTCGCCGGTCGGTGACGGCGCGACGCGCAGCCGCGGCGGCTTCACCGCGGTCACTTGGCGATCACCGGGTTGGTCAGCGTGCCGATGCCCTCGATCTCGACGCTCACCGTGTCGCCTGCCGTGATCGGACCGACGCCGGCGGGCGTGCCGGTCAGCAGCACGTCGCCGGGCAGCAGGGTCATGACGCCGGACATGAACTCGATCAGCGTTGCGACGTCGTGCAGCATCTGCGAGGTGCGGCCGTCCTGACGCAACTCGCCGTTGACGCTTGCGGTGACGCGGACGTCGGCCGGGTCCAGCACGGTCTCGATCCACGGCCCGATCGGGCAGAACGAGTCGTGGCCCTTGCCGCGGGTGAACTGCACGTCGGCCTTCTGCTGGTCGCGCGCGGTGACGTCGTTCGCGCAGGTGTAGCCGAGCACGTAGGACAGTGCGTCGGCCCGGCTGACATCGCGGGCGGGCCGTCCGATCACGACGGCGAGCTCGGCCTCGTGATCGACGCGGTCGGACTTCGGCAGCCGGATCACGTCACCGGGGCCGATCACGGACGTCGACGGCTTGAGGAAGATCACCGGGGACTCGGGAGCCTCGCCGCCCATCTCCCGGGCGTGGTCGGCGTAGTTCTTGCCGACGGCCACGACCTTGCTAGGAAGGATCGGCGCGACCAGCCGCACGTCCGGCAGCGCCCACCGGTCGCCGGTGAACTTGATCGGGCCGAACGGGTGCTCGGCGATGGCCGCGACGGTCAGCGCGTCGAGGTCGGCGTCAGCGGGCCCTTCGACCGCGCCCCAGAGCATTCCGGACGGCGCATTGGCCGAACCCGGGTGGATGAATCGAGCAATACGCACGGTGCTCAACGTTACCGGTCGGCGATCGCGCATAATTCTCTGGTGACCTCGGCGCTTTCCACGATCCCACCCGCCCGACGCCGACGCGCTGCCGCGACGCTGGGCCTGTTCGCGATGCTGTTCCTCGCGGTCGCGGCCGTCGCGCTGACCGGCGGGCCGGCCGCGGCGGTGCAGGTGTTCGCCATCGTCGCGCTGGTCACCGCTGTGCTGCTCGGCCTGATCGCGTGGGGGCTGGCGCACAGCATCCGGATCGACGCGGCCGCCTCGGGCCTGGACGCGGCCATCGAGCAGGCGCTCGCGGCGAGCGGCGGGGTGTCCTGTGACTGCGGCCACGACCACGACATGTCCGAGATGCACGTCCAGGGCGGCCCGGCCTGCGCGCACGACGGCAACGGCGTCGAGTGCGAGCACAACTGCGACACCTGCGCCCTCGCCGCCCTGCGCCCGTCACCGAACACGCCGCGCGCGGAACGGCTGAGTCACTGATCAGTCGGGCAAAAGCCCGTACCTGACCGCGTCATGCAGGGCGAGCCAGGACGCCTCGATCACGTTGCCGTGCACGCCCACGGTCGTCCACTCGCGCTGGTGGTCCGACGTCTCGATCAGCACCCGGGTGACCGCGTCGGTGCCGGCCTTGCCCGGCATGATGCGCACCTTGTAGTCGGTCAGCTCCAGGTCGGCCAGCCGCGGGTACACCGAGCTGAGCGCCTTGCGCAGCGCCCGGTCCAGGGCGTTCACCGGACCGTTGCCCTCCTCGGTCGAGATCACCCGTGATCCGCCGGCGTGCACCTTCACGGTCGCCTCGCTGACCATCGCGCCGTCCTCGCGGCGGTCGACGATCACGCGGTACGACTCGACGGTGAACGGCTCGCCGCCGCCCTCGCCCAGCTCGTCGCGCAGCAGGAGTTCGAACGACGCGTCGGCGGCCTCGTACGACCAGCCCTGCGCCTCGCGCTGCTTGACGGCCTCGACCACCTTGCCGACGACGTCCGGCCGCGTGCTCACGTCCACACCGAGCTCGGCGGACTTGAGCTCGACGGACGCGCGGCCGGCCATTTCGGTGACGAGGATGCGCTGGTCGTTGCCGACGACGGCCGGGTCGAGGTGGTTGTACATCAGCGGCGCGACCTTGATCGCGGACGCGTGCAGGCCGGCCTTGTGCGCGAACGCCGCGGCGCCGACGTACGGCGCGTGCGTGTCCGGCGCGAGGTTGGCGATCTCGGCGATCGCGTGCGAGACGCGCTGCATCTCGGCCAGGCAACCGTCCGGCAGCACGTCGAGCCCCATCTTGGTGACCAGCCCGCCGACGACCGAGAACAGGTTCGCGTTGCCGGCCCGTTCGCCGTAGCCGTTCGCCGTACCTTGGACGTGAGTCGCGCCGGCATCCACGGCGGCCAGGGTGTTGGCCACGGCACAGCCCGTGTCGTCCTGGGTGTGGATCCCGAGCCGGATGCCGGCGCGACGGCTCACGTCAGACACCACGTCGTGCACGCCCATCGGGAGCATGCCGCCGTTGGTGTCGCACAGGACGCCGACATCGGCGCCCGCCTCCGCGGCTACGTCCAGCAACCGCACGCCGTAGTCGCGGTCGAGGTGGTAGCCGTCGAAGAAGTGTTCGCAGTCGACGAAGACCCGGCGGCCCTCCGCGCGGAGGTACGCGACAGTGTCGCGCACCATCGCCAGGTTCTCCTCGAGCGTGGTGTGCAGCGCGTCGGTGACGTGCCAGACGGACGACTTGGCCACCAGGCAGACGACCGAGGTGCGCGCGTCGAGCAGCGCCTTCACCTGCGGATCGTCCTCGACGCGCACGCCCGCCTTGCGCGTCGAGCCGAACGCGACGAGCGTGGCGTGCTCGAGCTTGAGCTCGCCGTCCGCGGCGCGCGCGAAGAACTCGGTGTCCTTCGGCAGCGCGCCGGGCCAGCCGCCCTCGATGAAGCCGACACCGAACTGGTCGAGCAGCCGCGCCACCGCGAGCTTGTCGGCCACCGAGTAGGTGATGCCCTCGCGCTGAGCTCCGTCACGCAGCGTGGTGTCGAAGACGTGGAAGCTGTCGGTCTGCATCGCGGTGTCCTTGCTGTGGTCTCCGGGCCGAGCTGGGGGTCGTGGTGCCAAACAAAAGACCCCCCGCAAGGATGCGGAGGGTCTGCGCGTCGGAGTGGAGCTGGTTCCGACGCGCTACTCGATAATGATCAGGCTGAACTGCACGGCGACAGTCTGCCACACCGGCGATCTCGGTGGCTAGCGTCATCGGGCGACGAGGCCGTCGATGAGTAGCTCGAGTGCGTCGATCATCTCGGCACGCGCGGCGTCCGGATCCGGGGCGCCGGCCACGTAGAGCGCCGCCTCGTCGCTCGCGCCCATGAAGACGTGCGCGAGCGGGACGACGGCGTGCGAGCGGACGAGTCCGGCGTGTATCGCGTTCGCGAGCAACTGCTGCACCAGGCCGAAGACGTGACCCTGGCACAGCGTGCGCCAACGCGCCCAGCCGAGTACCGATGGCCCGTCGACGAGGGCGATGCGGTGCACCTCGGGTTCCGCGCAGGCCTGCAGCCAGGCGCGCGCGGCGATCCGCATCGCTGCCACCGGGTCGCCCGGTTCACCGTTGGCCGCAGCGCCGACGGATTCGGCCAGCCGGCGGGCGACGTCCGCCTCGACCGCGTCGACTACGGCCGCGAACAGCTCGGTCTTGTCGGCGAACTGGTGGTACAGCGCGCCGCGGCTGACTCCGGCCGCCGCCGCGATCGCCTCGGTGCCGACCGCAGCGAAGCCGTGCGCGGCGAAGAGCGGACGGGCCGCCGTCACGAGCGCGCTGCGGGTCGTGGCCGAGCGCTCGGGCTGGCTGCGGCGACTGGTGACCGGCATCGATCCTCCGTTGCTATACATACAGTCTGTATGTATGTTACTGCTCATGACAGTCACCGAGCAGATCGCCGGCCTGGACGCGTCCATCGAGATCGCGGCGCCGGTGGCCGATGTGTGGCGGACCGTCTCGGACGTGCGCCGCACCGGCGAATGGTCGCCCGAGTGCCGGCGGGTCGTGCCACTCGGCCGGGTCCGCAACGGAACCTGGCTGATCGGGTTCAACCGGCGGGGAGGCACGCGCTGGCCGACGCTCTCACGCGTCGTCCGGTTCGAGCCGGACGCAGAGATCGCCTGGCGGGTCATGACCAACAAGGCGATCTGGTCCTACACGCTGCGAGCCACGAGCTTCGGTTGCGTGCTGTCGTCCGCGCGCCGGACGCCCGACGGCATCGGCCGGTTCGCGTCCTTCTTCACGCGCAGGTACCTCGGCGGCCAGGCCGCGCACGACGCCGAACTCCAGGCCGGTATGCGATCCGGGCTCGAGCGCATCAAGGCGCTCGTCGAATAGCTCAGCCGGCCGCGGCTTCGGCCAGGCGCGCACCGATCTCGGCCGTCGAACCGGGGTTCTTCGGGTCGCGCTGGGCGAGGTCGGCGGCGACCGCGGCCTCGACCCGGCGCGCGGCGTCGCTCTCGCCGACGTGCTCGAGCAGCATCGCGACGGACAGGACCGCGGCCGTGGGGTCCGCCTTGCCCTGGCCGGCGATGTCCGGCGCGGAGCCGTGCACCGGCTCGAACATGGACGGGTTCGTGTGCGACGGGTCGACGTTGCCGCTGGCCGCGAGCCCGATGCCGCCGGAGACCGCCGCCGCGAGGTCGGTAATGATGTCGCCGAACAGGTTGTCGGTGACGATCACGTCGTAGCGGCCGGGGTCCGTGACCAGGTAGATGGTGGCCGCGTCCACGTGGTTGTAGGCGACGGTGACGTCCGGGAACTCGGCGCTGACCTCCTGCACCGTGCGGAACCAGAGGTCGCCGGCGAACACCAGCACGTTGTTCTTGTGCACCAGGGTGAGGTGCTTGCGCGGTCGCTTCTGCGCGTACTCGAACGCGGCGCGCACGACCCGCTCGGCACCGAAGCGCGTGTTCACGCTGACCTCGGTCGCGACCTCGTGCGGGGTGCCCTTGCGGAGTACACCGCCGTTGCCGGTGTACGGACCCTCGGTGCCCTCGCGGAACACCACGAAGTCGATCGACGGGTCGCCGGCCAGCGGCGAGCTCATGCCGGGGTACAGCTTGGACGGCCGCAGGTTGACGTAGTGGTCCAGCTCGAAGCGCAGCCGGAGCAGCAGCCCGCGCTCCAGCACACCCGACGGCACGGACGGATCGCCCACGGCGCCGAGCAGGATCGCGTCCTGACCGCGCAGCTCGCCCAGCACCGAGTCGGGCAGCGTCTCGCCGGTGCGGTGCCAGCGCGCCGCCCCCAGGTCGTACTGCTCCTTGTCGACAGCGGGCACCACCGCGTCCAGGACGCGCAGTGCCTGTTCGGTGACCTCGATACCGATTCCGTCGCCGGGGATGACCGCGAGCTTCATGCGAGGCAGCCTAACCGAGCGTCAGGACTCGCTCCCAACCAGTGGGCCAGCAGTCTCGGTATCTGAGACGGCATCGTAGCTGGGCAGCTCGCGCATCGTGCGCAGCGGGGACAGGAACGGCGGCAACCAGACGAGCGAGCCGCCGATCGCGGCGATCAGGATCGTCTCGCGCACACCGAGCCACGCGCCGAGTGAGCCACCGATCAGTCCGCCGAGCGGCATCGTCCCCCAGACGAGGAAGCGCATGGTCGCGTTCATCCGCCCGAGCAGCGCAGGCGGGCACAGCCCCTGCCGGAAGCTCACCTGGGTGATGTTGTAGACGACCGCGGACGTCCACCACACGAGCTGGCCGAGCGCGACCAGGGCGAGCGTCCAGTCGCGGTGGGCGAACGGGATCACGAACACGGTCGGCCCGCCGCACAGCACCGAGATCCAGATGGTCGGTCCCTGGCCGATCCGCTCCGCGATGCGACGTGCGAGAAGCGACCCGATCAGGCCGCCGATCGCCGCGATCGAGCTGAGCAGGCCGATGATGCCGGGCGACAGGTGCAGGTCGCGTGCGAGCAGCACGTAGTACACCGCGAGCAGGATCGAGCTGAACAGGTTCGACGAGCCGGTGCACATGGCGATCGAGCGCAGCATCCGGTTGTGGACCACGAAGCGCACGCCCTCGGCGATCTCGCGGCCGAGGTGCCGGTCCGGCTTGCGCTCCGGACGCGGCGGCCGCACCTTGATCGACGCGACCCAGCCGGCCGACCAGAGGAAGCTGACCGCGTCCACGACGACCGCGTACGGCGCGGTGAGCGCCTGGATCAGCGCGCCACCGACGGACGGGCCGGCGACCTGCGCGACCGACTCGCTCGCCTGCAGCTTGGCGTTGCCCTCGACCAGCGACTTCCGGTCGATCAGCTCGGGCAGGTACGACTGGTAGGCCACGTCGAAGAAGACTGTGCTGACGCCGACGACGAGCGCGACGACGTACAGCTGCTCGATCGTGAGCGCGCCGAACGCGTCCACCAGCGGGATGGAACCGATCGCCAGCGCGCGGATTCCGTCGTTCAGGATCAGCACCCAGCGGAAGCGCATCCGGTCGACCCAGGCGCCGGCTGGTAGGCCGACGAGCAGGAACGCCAGCGTCTCGAACGTGGTCAGCAGGCCGACCTGGAACGTGCTGGCGTGCACGATCAGGATCGCGACCAGTGGCAGCGCCAGCTGGCTGACCATGGTGCCGAACTGGCTGACCGTCTCGCCGATCCACAGCCGGCGGAAGTCCAGGTGGTGCCACAGCCCCCCGCGCCGCTGCGGGGCGATTACGTCGGTCACGAACGGACAGCGTGCGCCAGTGATTGAGAAATGTCAATCAGTCGCGCTACGGTGCTCGGCGTGAGCGCCCGCCGGAACGCGACCGAGGACGAGGCCAAGGCGCTCGCCTCGTCGCTGCGGCTGCGGATCCTGCGGATCTGCCTGCGCGAGGCGCACACCAACCGCGAGATCGCGGCCGCCCTGAAGCGCGACCCGGCGACGGTGCTGCACCACGTCCGGCGGCTGGTCGACACCGGGTTTCTGGCGCCGCAGCCGGTGCGCCGCGGGACGCGTGGCGCGCGGGAGATCCCCTACCTGGCGACGGGCAAGTCGTGGCGGATGAGCTATCCGGGCGCGAGCGGGATGCTGCTGCAGACGTTCCTGGAGGAGGTCGCCCTGGTGCCGGCGACCGAGGTGAACAGCAGCCGGCTCGGCCTGCGCCTGAGCGCCGCGGACCGGGCCGAGTTCGAGGAGCGGCTGCAGGCGCTGCTGGACGAGTTCGCCGCACGCCCGGACGATCCGAGCGCCCCGGCGTGGTCGCTGTTCCTGGCGTTGCACCCCGACCCGAACCGCCCAGCGCCGTCCTGACACCGAGTGGCGAGTTAGGCCCCGCGAGTGGCCAGTTACAGCGCGAGTGGCCAGTTAGGCCCGCGAGTGGCCAGTTACAGCGCGAGTGGCCAGTTATAGGTGGCCACACGGCGCCCAACTGGCCACTCGGCCGCCCAACTGGCCACTCGCGGGCCGAGTCCCGGACGTTGCGGGCAGCGGGCTTATCTCGCCGCGGTGCCTTCGGTGTAGTCGTCGTCGCCGGACTGCACCCAGCTCATCAGGCCACGCAGCTTGCGGCCGGTGTCCTCGATCGGGTGCTTCTCCCCCGCCGCGCGCAGCGCCTTGAACTCCGGCGCGCCGGCGTCCTGGTCGGCGATGAACCGCTCGGCGAACGCGCCGGACTGGATGTCGGCGAGCACGGCGCGCATGTTCTCCTTCACGTGCGCGTCGATCACCCGGGGGCCGGAGACGTAGTCGCCGTACTCCGCGGTGTCCGAGACCGACCAGCGCTGCTTGGCGATTCCACCCTCGTACATCAGGTCGACGATCAGCTTCAGCTCGTGCAGGCATTCGAAGTACGCGATCTCCGGCGCGTAACCGGCCTCGATCAGCGTCTCGAAGCCGTACATCACCAGCTGCGACGCGCCACCGCAGAGCACCGCCTGCTCACCGAACAGGTCGGTCTCGGTCTCCTCGGTAAACGTCGTCTTGATCGCCCCGGCGCGGGTGCCGCCGATGCCCTTCGCGTACGACAGCGCGAGCTGCAGTGCCTTGCCGGTCGCGTCCTGCTCGACCGCGACAAGCACCGGCACGCCCTTGCCGTCGACGAACTGGCGGCGGACGAGATGACCCGGGCCCTTCGGCGCGACCATCGCGACGTCCACGTTCGCCGGCGGCTTGATGTAGCCGTAGCGGATGTTGAAGCCGTGCCCGAAGAAGATCGCGTCGCCGTCCCTGAGGTTCGGCTCGATCGACTCCGCGTACAGCTTCCGCTGCGCCGGGTCCGGCGCCAGGATCATGATCAGGTCAGCCTCGGCCGCGGCCTCGGCGGGCGTGACGACGCGCAGACCCTCGTCCTCGGCCTTGGCCCGCGACTTCGACCCCTCCGGCAGGCCGACGCGGACGTCCACGCCAGAGTCGCGCAGCGAGAGCGCGTGCGCGTGCCCCTGGCTGCCGTAGCCGATGACGGCGACCTTGCGTCCCTGGACGATCGACAGGTCGGCGTCGTCGTCGTAGTAGATCTCCACAGCCATGAGCAGGTGTTCCTTCTCTCTTCTTGGGTTTGCGTACTAAGCGTTGTGTTCGGCGGCAGTACTAGGTCGGCAATACCAGGTCGGCAGTACTCTGTCGGCAGTACTAGGTCGGCGGTACTAGGCGGAGCGTTCGACGGAGCGCAGCGCGGCCTGGGTCATCGAGCGCGGGCCGCGGCCGAGGGCGACCATGCCTGACTGCACGACCTCCCGGATACCGTACGGCTCCAGCATTTTGAGCATCGCCTCGAGCTTGTCCGGACGGCCGGACAGCTCGATCGTGACCGCCTCCGGCCCGACATCCGCGACCTTGGCCTTGAACAGCTCGACCACGGACAGCACGTCGCGCCGGTTCGTCTCGTCGGCGTGCACCTTGACCAGCAGCAGTTCGCGCTGCACGGCCTGCCGCTCGTCCAGCTCGACGATCTTGAGCACGTTGACGAGCTTGTTGAGCTGCTTGGTGACCTGCTCGAGCGCCGAGCCCTCGACGCTGACCAGGATGGTGATGCGCGAGATCTCGGGGTGCTCGGTCGGGCCGACGGCGAGGGACTCGATGTTGAAGCCGCGCCGGCTGAACAGTCCGGAGACGCGCACGAGCACGCCGGGCTTGTTCTCGACGAGGACGGACAGGGTGTGCGTACTCATGTCACTCTCCTGCGATGAAGTCGATCAGGGCACGGCAGTGGACCTCGGTGGTGTCCACCAGCGGTACGGACGCGTCGCCGTCTTGGAGCAGCAGGCCCTGCTCGGTGCACGCCAGGACGACGGCCTCGGCGCCGTCCGCGACCAGCTTGCCGATCACGTCCAGGTAGTCGCTCCGGGCCTGGTCGGAGACGATGCCGCGCGTCAGCTCGTCGTAGATCACGTCGTGCACGCGCTGCGCCGCCGCGCCGTCCGGCACCAGCGTGCGCACGTCCGCCGCGGCCAGCCGCTCGGGGAACATCGGGCTGGACATCGTGAAGCTGGTGCCGAGCAGGCCCACGGTCCGGTACGACGCCACGGTGTGCGCCACCTCGTCGACCAGGTCGATCAGCGGAACCGAGCCGATGGCGGCGCGGACGTCGTCGGCCACCAGGTGCGTCGTGTTCGCGGCGAGCGCGATGCCGTCACAGCCGGCGTCGACGAGACGGCGGGCCGCGTCGGCGAGGATCTCGCCCACCCGGCCCCACTCGCCGTCGTGCTGGAGCCTGGCGAACTCACCGAACTCGACGGACCAGAGCGTGACCGGCGCGCTCGTCGATCCGCCGAACCGGGCCGCGATGCCCTCGTTCAGCTGCCGGTAGTAGTGCTCGCTGGAGACCCAGCTCGTTCCGCCGACCAGGCCGAGGCGGCGCACTAGAGCTCCTCGTCGAAGACCGGACGCAGGTCGCGCGCCGCCTGGATCTCGTCGTTGCTCGCGCCCGCCGCGACCATCGGCCACACCATCGCGTCCGCGCCGACGGTGAAGTCGACGACCACCGGCTGGTCGTTGATCTGCATCGCCTTGTCGATGGTGGCGTCCACGTCCGCCTTCGACTCGCAGCGCAGCCCGACGCAGCCGAGCGCGTCCGCCAGCTTCACGAAGTCGGGGATGCGGTGCTTGTGCGTGCCGAGCTCGGTCTGGCTGTAGCGCTCGTCGTAGAACAGCGTCTGCCACTGTCGGACCATGCCGAGGTTGCCGTTGTTGATGACCGCGACCTTGATCGGGATGCCCTCGATCGCGCAGGTGGCCAGCTCCTGGTTGGTCATCTGGAAGCAGCCGTCGCCGTCGATCGCCCAGACCAGCTTGTCCGGGCAGCCGACCTTGGCGCCCATCGCGGCGGGCACCGAGTAGCCCATCGTGCCGGCGCCGCCGGAGTTGAGGAACGTGTACGGGTTCTCGTACTGGATGAACTGCGCCGCCCACATCTGGTGCTGTCCGACGCCGGCGGCGAACACGGTCTCCGGGCCGGCGATCTTGCCGAGCCGCTCGATCACGTACTGCGGCGACAGGCTGCCGTCGGCCGGTTCGTCGTAGCCGAGCGGGTACGTCTCGCGCCACTGGTCGAGCTGGCGCCACCAGCCGGTGAGGTCGGCGCGGTGCCCGGCGTCGAACTCGGCCTGCACCGCGGGGACCAGCTCGGCCAGCACCTCGCGCACGTCGCCCACGATCGGGACGTCCGCCTCGCGGTTCTTGCCGATCTCGGCCGGGTCGATGTCGGCGTGGATCACGGCGGCACCAGGCGCGAACGAGGACAGCTTGCCGGTCACGCGGTCGTCGAACCGGGTGCCGAGGGCGATGAGCAGGTCCGACTTCTGCAGCGCGGTGACGGCGGACACCGAGCCGTGCATGCCCGGCATGCCCAGGTGCTGGCGGTGGCTGTCCGGGAAGGCGCCGCGCGCCATCAGCGTCGTGACCACCGGGATGCCGGTGAGCTCGGCGAGCACGCGCAGCTCGGCCGTGGCCCGGCCCTTGAGCACGCCGCCGCCGATGTAGAGGACGGGACGGCGGGCGCCGGCGATCAGCCGGGCCGCCTCGCGGATCTGCTTGCCGTGCGGCCGGGTGACCGGACGGTAGCCGGGCAGGTCCATGCGCGGCGGCCAGGCGAACGTCGTCTGCTCCTGCATGACGTCCTTCGGCAGGTCGACGAGCACCGGCCCGGGCCGGCCGGTCGCGGCCAGGTGGAACGCCTCGGCGATTGCCCGCGGGATGTCCTCGCTGCGCTGCACCAGAAAGTTGTGCTTGGTGATCGGCAGCGTGATCCCGGAGATGTCCGCCTCCTGGAAGGCGTCCGTCCCGATCATCGGCCGGCCGACCTGGCCGGTGATCGCGACGATCGGCACCGAGTCCATGTACGCGTCGGCGATCGGCGTGACGAGGTTCGTGGCCCCGGGCCCGCTGGTCGCCATGCAGACGCCGACCTTGCCGGACGCCTGCGCGTATCCCTCTGCGGCGTGTCCCGCGCCCTGCTCGTGGCGGACCAGGATGTGCCGGACCCTCGTGGAGTCGTACAGCGGGTCGTAGGCCGGCAGGATCGCCCCGCCGGGGATGCCGAAGACTACGTCGGCGCCGACCTCCTCGAGCGAACGGACGAGGGCCTGCGCACCTGTCATCGTCCCGGGCTCGGTCATGATGTGTCGCCTCTCGCGTAAACGGCCAACAAAGAACGCTGCAACAAAAAACCCCTCGTGCGGATGCACGAAGGGTTAGCGCGTCGAGGAGGGTCCTGTCCGGGACCTACTCGGCGCGCTGAGCGATAAGTACGAGCTTGCTCACGCGGCAGACTCTACACGCGCTCGTCCATCGGGTTCAACAGGCCGGGACGGACGTCCCACTATCCGGGACGGGAAATATGTCCGGCCAGCGCCTAAAGGTGCCGGCCTCCCCGCCGATTGTTGCTTTGACCAGGCGAGTTGGGGAATTCGCTGGCACCGGGGACGCGGGGACTGACACCAGTCGCGACCGGCGGGGATCGCGGCAGCTGCGGGGGAAACGCAACTGCCGGCCCTACACCGAGGACGTATCTTCCGATGTCCCGCACCCTCTCCCTCATTCAGGCACCCTCGCCTGTGCTGCGTCGCGTGATCGTCGCGCTCGCCGCTCTCGCCCTGAGCATCGGCGGTCTCGCGATCGTCACCGGATCCAGCTCGCCCGCCTCCGCGGCCACCACCCACTACGCGCACTTCGACAGGCTGCTCGCGAAGCGGATCAACGCGGTCCGCGCCGCCGAGCACCTGCCCGCGCTGAAGTTCGACGCCCGGCTCACAGCCGTCGCTACGTCGCACAGCCGGCAGATGTCCAAGCACGGCAAGTGGCGCACCCGGTTCGCCGGCGAGGCCCGTCCCGCCGCCCAGCTCGCCGCCCGCAGCTACTACTCCCAGTCGGTCAAGGAGTCGCTCGGCCACGTCCGCACCGGCAAGTCGCTGCTGCGCCGCCTGCCCAAGCTCGCCAAGACCATGTGGAGGAGCGTGCTCAGCCAGCCGATGACCACGGTCGGCGTCGGCGTCGTCCGCGACCGGCACTCGCACCGCTACTGGGTCACCGTCCTGGTCGCCCAGAAGGGCCAGCCGACGCAGGCGCAGCTCGGCTCGAGCTACGCGAACAACCTGCTCGGCATGCTGAACGACGAGCGCGCGGCGAACGGCCTGCCGCGGCTGACGATGAACGCCGAGCTGATCCAGAGCGCGCACGGCCACAACCTGGACATGGCGCGCCAGAACGAGATGTCGCACCAGCTGTCCGGCGAGGCCTACTTCGCCGACCGGATCGAGGCGGCCGGCTACAACTACCAGTACGCCGGCGAGAACATCGGCTGGAACAGCGTGCAGACGCTGGACGGTGTCCGCGAGCTCGAGCAGATCATGTACGACGAGAAGCCGCCGGGCGACACCGGCCACCGCGACAACATCCTGAGCAAGAACTACACGAACGTCGGCATCGACGTGTACTTCGACAACGTGAATGGGAAGGTTTGGCTGACCGAGGACTTCGGCAAGCCGGCCTACTGGTAAAGACCACCGATTCGGTGGGTTGGCAGACGGCGCCGTCTGTGGCTGTGAGGGTCAGCCGCAGACGGCGCCGTTGGCTGCGGAGCCTACGAGCTTGGCGTACTTGCCGGCCACCCCGAAGTCCAGGTTCTGCGGCAGCGGCTTCCACTCCGCGCGGCGCCGGTCCAGTTCGGCGTCGTCGACCAGCAGGTCCAGCGTGCGGCTGCTCATGTCCAGGCGGACGCGGTCCCCGTCCTGCACGAGGGCGATCGGACCGCCGTGCGCGGCCTCCGGCGCCACGTGGCCGATGCACGGACCGGTGGTGCCGCCGGAGAACCGGCCGTCGGTGATCAGCAGGACGTCCTTACCGAGGCCTGCGCCCTTGATCGCGCCGGTGATGGCGAGCATCTCGCGCATGCCAGGTCCGCCCTTGGGGCCTTCCCAGCGGATGACGATCACGTCGCCGGCACCGAGCTTGCCCTCGGCCAGCGCGTCCATGGCGGCCTGCTCCTTGTCGAAGACGCGCGCCGTCCCCTCGAACTGCTCGTAGTCCAGGCCGGCGCTCTTGACGACCGCGCCCTCTGGGCACAGCGAGCCCTTGAGCACGGTGATGCCGCCGGTCTTGTGGATCGGGTTGGCGATCGCGTGGATGATCTTGCCGTCCGGGTCCGGCGGGGCGATGTCCGTGAGGTTCTCGGCGATCGTCTTGCCGGTCACGGTCAGGCAGTCGCCGTGCAGCAGGCCAGCGTCCAGCAGCGCCTTCATCACGACCGGCACGCCGCCGATCTCGTCGATATCGGTCATCACGTAGCGGCCGAACGGCTTGACGTCGGCCAGGTGCGGCACCTTGTCGCCGATGCGGTTGAAGTCGTCCAGGGTGAGATCCACCTTCGCCTCGTGGGCGATGGCCATCAGGTGCAGGACGGCGTTGGTCGAGCCGCCGAGTGCCATGACGACAGTGATCGCATTCTCGAACGCCTTCTTGGTGAGGATCGTGCGGGCGGTGATGCCCGCGTCGACGAGCTTCACGACCGCCTCGCCGGAACGCTCGGCGTACGCGTCGCGGCGTGAGTCCGGCGCGGGCGGCGCGGCGCTGCCGGTGAGCGACAGGCCGAGCGCCTCGGCGGCGCTGGCCATCGTGTTCGCGGTGTACATGCCGCCGCAGGCGCCCTCGCCCGGGCAGATCGCCTTCTCGATCTCGGTGACCTCGTCGCGGGACATCCGTCCCGCCAGGCACGCCCCGACGGCCTCGAACGCGTCGATGATCGTCACGTCGCGGCCCTGGTAGCGGCCCGGGAGTGTGGAGCCGGCGTAGAGGAAGACGGCGGCGATGTCCAGGCGCGCGGCGGCCATCATCATGCCGGGCTCGGACTTGTCGCAGCCGGCCAGCAGCACGGCGCCGTCGAGCTGTTCGGCGCGGAACACGGTCTCGACGGAGTCAGCGATGACCTCGCGCGAGATCAGCGAGTAGTGCATGCCCGAGTGGCCCATCGAGATGCCATCGGAGACGGAGATGGTGCCGAACTCGAGCGGGAAACCGTCCGCGCCCTTGACGCCGAGCTTGGCCTTCTTGGCCAGCCGGTCCAGGGACAGGTTGCACGGCGTGATCTCGTTCCAGGACGACGCGACGCCGATCTGCGGCTTGCGCCAGTCGTCGTCGCCCATGCCTACCGCGCGGAGCATGCCGCGCGCGGCTGCCCGCTCGATCCCGTCCGTGACGACGCCGCTGTGTGGCTTGCGATGCTCTCGGGGCTGCTGGCTGCTCACGCCTCACACCCTAGGGGTTACCGTTTCCTCGTGACGTTCCGCCTGCCCCGATCGGCCTACCTGATCGTGCTGTTCCTGGTGTTCTGCACCGTGCCGCTGGCGCTGGCGGGCAACGGGGTGCACCACGCCGATCCGGACTCCGGCTCGAC
The DNA here is from genome assembly GCA_035656335.1 of Jatrophihabitantaceae bacterium. Taxonomy (GTDB): domain Bacteria; phylum Actinomycetota; class Actinomycetes; order Mycobacteriales; family Jatrophihabitantaceae; genus DASRSS01. The sequence continues at coordinate 22,876 of DASRSS010000019.1, forward strand.
GGCGTCGGACGTCGTGATCGGGTGGCGGCTGCTGTTCCTGCTGATACCCGTGCTGGCCGCGTTCTTCATCGCGCGCACGCGGACGCAGGTCGACGCTGACGGCATCCGGGTGCGCGCGCTGTTCGGCGGGCGGCGACTGCCGTGGGACCAGGTGCGCGGGCTGTCGATCAACGACCGCAGCGTCTACGCGGTGTGCGCGGACGGGTCCGTGCGGCTGCCGTGTGTGCGGGTCAGCGACCTGAACGCGGTGTCGGCCGCGAGCGAGGGCCGGTTGCCGGACATCCCGCCGGCCAAGGCGAAGTACGCGCCGTCGCGGCGGCCGCGGGGCCGCGCGGCACGCAGCCGCTGACGGGAGCGGTCACACCACGTTCTGCAGCGGCTCGCCAGCCAGGTAGCGGGCCACCTGGTCGTGCACGAGCCGCGCCGAACGGTCCTCCCAGCCGTGCGTGCCGCCGCCGACATGCGGAGTGATCAGCACGTTCGGCGCGGTCCAGAGCGGGTGCCCGTCGGGCAGCGGCTCCGGATCGGTCACGTCCAGGAACGCGCGCAGCCTCCCGGTTCCGAGTTCGGCGACGAGCGCGTCGGTGTCGACGATCGCGCCCCGGGCCACGTTGACCAGGCAGGCGCCGTCCGGCAGGCGGGCGAGGAACGCGGCGCCGACAAGCCGGTCGGTCTCGTCGGTGTGCGGCAGCGCGACGACCACGACGTCCTGCTCGGGCAGCAACCCGTTCACCTCGTCCAGCGTGCGGACGCCGGGACGGGGCGTGCGCGCGACGACGGTCGCCTCGGCACCGAGCGCGGTGACGGCCGCCGCGACACGTCCGCCGATGTCGCCGGCGCCGAGCACGAGCACCTGCCTGCCGTCCAGGCTGTCGGTCCGGCGCCGCTGCCACCGGCCGGCGAGCTGGTCGTCGTGGAAGCGCGGCAGCTGGCGCAGCAGCGCGATCAACCCGCCGACCGCGAGTTCCGCGGTGGACGCGCCGTGGATGCCGCGGCCGTTGCACAGCTGCACGCCGTCCGGGATGAGCGGCAGCCAGGTCTCGTAGCCCGCCGACAGCAGCTGGACGACGCGCAGGTTCGGCAGCCCCGCCAGCGAGTCCGCCGGCGGCGGCCCGGCCATGTAGCGCGGCACGAGGAACTCGACGCGGTCGAGACCGTCGGGGGCTGCATCCTCGCCGCTCCAGACCAGCGGTTCGACGGGAAGATCGGCCAGCGACGCGGCGATCGGCTCGGACGGGACGCAGACGGCGATCACCCGATCGACCTTAGCCACGCGGTTCACAGCTGCGGCAGGCACACTGGGGCGATGCGCCGCCCGCTCCGCACGCTCCCGTTCGCCGCGGGCGCGGCGCTGCTCGCGGCCGTGCTCGCCGCGTGCGGTTCGGGGGCCGGGGCGCAGTCGCCGGACTGGCGCCCGAAGCCGTCCTTCGCCGGCGAGGGCCCGGGCGTGAGCATCAGCCCGCTGGTGCCCGATCCGCCGTCGCGCTCCGCTTCGGGCCCGGGGGCGGGAGCCGGCCTGTCCACCAGTCCGTCCCAGCCGGTGCCGTCGTCGAGCCCGTCGCGCCGGCGCGACCCGGCCGTCGTCGCCACGCACCTCAAAGCACCGATCGGGCTGGCGCTGCTGCCGGACGGCACGGCGCTCGTCGGCGAGCGGACCACCGGACGGATCGTGCGCGTGCAGCCGAAGCCGGGCCAGCCGGTGACCACCGTGCGCACGCTGACCGGACTGAGCACGGTTGGTGGCGGCGGGCTGCTGGACCTCGCGCTGTCGCCGTTCTACAGCCAGGACGGCCTGATCTACGCGTACCTCACCACGGCCAAGGACAACCGCGTCGTCGCGTTCACGCTGCACGGACCGGTCACGCCCGTCGTCACCGGCATCCCGCGCGGGACGTCGGACAACGCGGGACGGATCGCGTTCGGCGCGAACGGGAACCTGTACATCGGAACGGGCGACGCCGGCGTCCCGGCGGACGCGGCCAAGCGGTCGAGCCTGGCGGGCAAGGTGCTGCGCGTCAGCGACATCGGCAGACCGGTGGCCGACAACCCGTGGCCGCACTCGTCGGTGTACACGACGGGGCATCGCGATCCGAGTGGACTGTGCATCGATCCGGACGCCGGCGGCGTGTTCGAGACCGAGGCGGGCACCCCGTCCGACGAGGTGAATCTGATCGCGGCGGGCGCCTCGTACGGCTGGCCGTCCGGGGGCGCGGGTCAGCAGCCGCTGACGGTGCTGCCGTCCGCGGACCGCTCCCCCGGCGGGTGTGCGGTGCTGGACGGTGTGCTGTACGTGACCTCGCTGGACGGGCACGCGCTGCTGGCCGCGCGCATCGGCAGCCGCGGGTCCCGGATCGGGCTCGACGCCTTCAAGCGCAGCCTGGTGAACAAGTACGGGCGGCTGCGGACGGTGGTCGCGGCACCGGACGGCGCGTTGTGGCTGACGACGTCGAACCGGGACGGGCACGGGCGGCCCATTCCGGCGGACGAGCGGGTGCTGCGCATCGTGCCGTCCAGCGGCGGCGGCAACAGCGTGTCCTGAGCGAAGCCGTTCGGGCGCCGAGATTCAGCGCAGCCGCTGGGTGATGCCGGCGGTCACCAGCCAGACCTCGTCCGAGCTGGCGGCCATGCGCTGGTTGAGCAGGCCGAGCACGTCGCGGAACACCCGGCGCGGGCCGGCCTCGGGCGCCAGGCCGGACCCGATCTCGTCGCTGACCGCAACGACGCGTCGGGTGGTGGCTGCCCAGGCCCCGACGAAGCGGTCGATGTCGGCGGCGAGCCGGTCCTTCGCGTCGCCGACGCCGTCCCAGAGTCCGACGGAACGCATCAGCAGATCGAGCCAGGACGTGACGCTGTCGAGCAGCACCGCGCCGCCGCCGGACGCGAGCACGTCCGCAACGTCGGCGGCGTCGGCGACGTCGATCGAGCGCCAGTGGTCGGGACGATGTTCGCGGTGCCGGGCGATGCGCTCGGCCCACTCGGCGTCCTCGGGCTCGGGCCGGGCGAAGGCGACGTAGTCCACCTCGGCCTCGGCGCCGAGGAGCGCCTCGGCCTGCGCGGACTTTCCCGAGCGCGCGCCACCGAGTACCAGCACCCTGCTGCCCGACTCGGTCATGGTTCATCTATAGCGCGCGAAACGCTGTCGCGTCCGGTGCCTCGCCGGTGGGCTGCACCGCCCGTTGCATCATCACGACGTCTATCCAGCGATCGAACTTGCGGCCCACCTCGCGCAGCCTGCCCACGGTCTCGAAGCCGAGCGAGCGGTGCAGCCGTGCGGACGGGCCGTCTTCGCCGGTCGAGATGACGGCGACGAGTTGGTGCGCGCCGGTTTCGGCGGCGCGGCCGAGAAGTTCGGTCAGCAGCAGGCGTCCGGTGCCGACGCCGACGTGGTCGGGCGCCAGGTAGACGGTGTCCTCGAGCGTGTGCCGGTAGGCGGGTTTCGGACGGAACGCCGACAGGTACGCGAAGCCGTGCACTCCGTCGTCGGCCCGTTCGGCGATCAGGAACGGCAGCCGCGCGCCCGACGCTGCCTCGATCCGTTCGGCCCACGTGCGCTCCGGCAGCGGTGCGACGTCGAAGGTGGCGACGCTGTGCTCGACGTAGTGCGCGTAGATGGCGGCGACTGCCGGCGCGTCCTGTTCGGCGGCCGCGCGCAGCACGATGTCGGTCACAGCGTTGCGTCCGCGGCTTCGCGATCGCGCAGCGTCTGGCGGATCTGCGTGATGTTGTCGCGGAGCATGTCCGAGACGAGTTCGTCGGTGCGCGGGTCGGCGAGCACAGCGAGGAGGACGCGCAGGGATGTCTCGGTGACCTCGCCGACCAGCCGGTCGTGGAAGGGCAGCAGCCCGATCCGTCCGGCCGTCGGGTCTTCCTTGATCTTCTCGGCGATCATGTCCTTGATCTGCTGGTGGTTCTCCTGCAGCGCGGCGGCGATGTTCTGCGTGTAGTGGCCGGCCCTAAGCACGTCCGCCACTTCGTCCAGGACCGCGATCGTGATGGGTCGCTTGATGATGTCCACGACGCGCTCGGACATCCGGTTGATGCTGCGGATGACGAAGGGCTCGCGGATGCCGCGCCGGACCAGTGTGCGACCGAGCAGCCCGGCGAGGACCGACAGCAGTATCAGGCCAATGATCACGATCAGGACGATGTGGGTGCGCGTCATCGACAGGGCAAGGTCCATGCCCTTAGATCCTGCCCGCTTCCGTGGTCATATGCGGTGCGAGATCAGGTACGACGCGATCAGATTTTCGTGCTCAGGACCGAGCCGGCGTGGGATTCGTGTCATGGATTTAGCTGGCGTTCCGAGTGTGCTGATGATCAGGATCGAGTCGCCGTGCCAGAACCTGATCACCTTCGCGCACAGGGTTCGCTCCGTCCCGTGCAGCGTGGCGGTGCCCGTGCGGATCAGCTCTCGTGCTGCGAGTTCGGCGGCGTGCTGTGCGGATGTGAGCCGACCGGCGACCCTTCGGCGCGTTGCTGCTGTTGAGAATGCCGCCGGATGGCCTCGATCTCTTCCGGCGTCGCCTGCCGGCTTCCGCCAGGAACGCCGGAGCCGAAGACTGCGCCGCCGCGGTAAAGCGGTCGGCGCCTGCTCCAGTTCCGTGAGTCCATCGCCGCGCTCGCCGGATCGATGAGCGCGAGGAGCAGTCGCGGCAGCCGCATGCCTGCAGTATCGCGCCGACCGCTAGAACGGCGGCGGGTCGTCGTCCTGTTCTTGTGCGGCGTGTTCGCCGTAGGGCTGGTCGGGTTCGGGTACGGGTAGCTCGGGTGGCCGGTACCGGTACTGGTGCCTGGTGGGTGACGTCCAGGTATACGAGCCGTCGGGGTGGCGGTCGAGGTGCCAGGCGCCGGCGGTTTTGCCGTCGTGGCTGCGTTTGCACGCCGGCGCGAGGTTCTCGGCGCTGGTGTGCCCGCGGGGGTAGGGGACGCGATGTTCCAGCTCGCAATCAACGGCTTT
>DASRSS010000020.1:0-4744 GCA_035656335.1 Jatrophihabitantaceae bacterium
TGCCGCTGCGACCGGCCGACCTGGAGACGGTCGGCGGGCCCGCGGCCGAGGCGGTGCTCGACGAGCTCGTCCGGCGCGGTGCGCTGCGCCGCCGGCCCGCGGGCTGGTACTGGACGTCGCGCGAGCGGCCGCGCGCCGATATCCGGGGTACGGGCGGTGCCCCCGTCGCGGTGGTGGACGGAACCAGTGGCGCGCTGATCGGCACGGTCGACGCAGGTGCAGCGCACACGCAGGTGCATGCCGGCGCGGTGTACCTGCACCGGGGCCGCACGTACGTCGTGGACGAGCTCGACCTGGACGGCGCCGCGGCGCTCGTGCACGCCGAGGAGCCGGAGTGGAGCACGTCCGCCCGCGAGCTCACCGACATCGCGATCGTCGAGGTGTCGGCGGCGCAGGCGTTCGGACCGGTGTCGGTCAACTTCGGCACGGTGGACGTCGCGCACCAGGTCGTCGGGTACCTGCGCGTGCGCATCAGCACCGGCGAGGTGATGGACGAGACGCCGCTGGACCTTCCGCCGCGGGAACTGCGCACCCGCGCCGTCTGGTACACGGTCGACCAGGACGAGCTGGACTCCGTCGGCCTGGACGCCTCGGCCGTCCCGGGTGCCGCGCACGCCGCCGAGCACGCGGCCATCGGGCTGCTGCCGCTGTTCGCGACCTGCGACCGGTGGGACATCGGCGGCGTCTCGACGGCGCTGCATCCGGACACCGGCACGCCGACCGTCTTCGTCTACGACGGCCACCCGGGCGGCGCCGGCTTCGCCGAACGCGGGCACCAGCGACTGCGCGAATGGCTCGCGGCGACGCGCGACGCGATCGACTCGTGCGAGTGCGCCGTCGGGTGCCCGTCCTGCGTGCAGTCGCCGAAGTGCGGCAACGGCAACGACCCGCTCGACAAGCGCGGCGCGATCACCCTCCTCGATCTGGTCCTACGGCACCTGTCCTGAGCCGTCCCGCGCGGGCGGTCGCGGTCACCGTGCGTGTGCCGACCACGGGCAGGCGGACGCTCGCCCGCACCCGCACGATCACCGTGCCGGATCGCCCACCGGCGTCCAGCGCGGGGACGCAGCGGCCGAGGACGGCACCGTCGGCGGACGCGATGGCCCGCGCGGCGGCGCAGTAGTCCGCGCCGACGCCGATGCGTCCCGCCGCGGCGAGCGCGGCGAGGTCAGCCGCGGACTCGGCGCGATGCCGGGCGAGGACCGCTTCGGTGCGCAGCACCGCGACCGTGCCCGCGAGCGCGATCAGCACGCACGCGGCGAGCACCCAGATCGTGGCCGACCCACGGTCCACACCCACTCCGACGCCGGCGCGCCGCGTTCGCCCGGTCACGGCGGCACGCTCGGGTCAGCCGCATCCGGCTCGAGCGCGGCCACCGCCTGCTCCCGGACGGTGACCGCCGGCAGCCAGTGCGCGAGCAGATGCGCGGACACCTGCACGATCGCGGTCACATCAGCGCCGGACCGCGCCAGTGTCAGCGCCGCACCCGGCGCCGCCTGCGCCGCCAACTGCTGTGCCACGGCGTCGTCGCCGCGGGCGGCCGCGCGCGCCGCCTCGCGGGCCGCGTCCTGCGCGCGCACCCGCAGCCCGGCTATGGACACCGCGCTGACCATCACCGCGACGAACAGCACCAGCACCGGCAGACAGACCGCCAACTCGGCGGTCACCGTCCCGCGATCACCGCCACGCGCAAGCCGCGGGCACGGACCGCGCACCCGCGCCGCGCGGCAGTGTTCAGATCGCATGCAGCGCCGAGGTCACGATCGAGCTGAGCGCGGAGGACACCGCGTCGCTCTGCACGATCTTGTAGAGGACGGCCGCGAACGCGACGGCCGCGATTGTCCCGACGGCGTACTCGGCCGTGGTCATGCCGAGCTCGATCCGGCTCCGGATTGCCTTAGCCCGCTGGGCGATTCGCGAAAGGAACGTCATGCTGTCCAGCGAAGCGCCGCATCGTCGTCGCCGCATCTGCCGTGCTCGATCTGTGGACGACACGCCGTCCTGTGGACAACGGAAACTTCGCTACGGCTACGCGCCGTCCGAGGAGAGCACGGCGAGGTGCTCGATGCCGTGCGACTGGTCGATGTGGCGAAACCAGGCCGCGACTTCGGCCACTTCCGTGACGTGTTCCGCCGCGTACTCGGCGTCCTCGCGGCTGCGCCACAAGATCACGTCCAGCCAACTGTCGTCGTCGCGTCGGGTCAGCCAGGCGCCGATCAGTCCGGGAAACGTGCGGCGCAGCGCCGCGATCATGGCCGGGCGCTCATCGAGCAGCGCCTGCTCGTGACCCTCGCGAGTGGTGAACGCCGCGTGCTCGAATACCGCTGACATCCGCATACCTCCGTCCGCGCGAGGGTACGACGGTGGCCCGGTCAGGCCGAGTCGTGAATGCGGATCAGACCGGTGAGGGTGGCGATGTACGCCGAGCCGTCAGGCCCGAGGTAGATCGCCGCGTAGTGGTTGTTGAACGCGATCCCGGTGCCGGTGAGCTGCTTGTACACGGTCGCGCCGGTGCGCACGTCGATCGCGGTGAAGTACCACTCGTCGAGACCGAAGTTGTTCTTCGGCTTCGTGTAGACGTACAGCAGCCCGGAGGCCAGCGAGACCTTCGGCACGGACGTCGGCGCGCTCTCCTGGTTGGTCCACATCACGTTGCAGGTGCCGCCGCTGACGGCCTGCACGCGCGCGATGCCGGGCGCGGTCGTCTTCCCCAGGAGTGTCGACTGCGGCCCGCGGTAGCCGTAGTTGTTCTCGACGATCACCGAGTCGCCGACCGCGACGACCGAGTTCTCGGTGTTGCTGGCGCCGGCCGCGAACACCGGCGCCTGGCACAGCTCCTGCCCGGTCGCCCGGTTGTAGAAGATCACGTTCATGCGCGGGTCGGCGTTGTCGGTGATCGCGACCAGGTCTCGCCCGACCAGGGTGGGCGTCGTGCCCGAACCCTGCGAGAGCTGGCCGGGTTTCTGCTCGGCGCCGCGGTCGTAGGGCTGACGCCAGGTCACGGCCGGCGCGCCGGACGCGTCCGCGTCGAAGCGGTACATCGCGCGGTCGGAGACGATGTAGACGCCGCCGGTCTCGTCCGCCGCGAACGAGTTGACGATCTGCTCGCCGTCGAGGCGCAGCGCGTGAACGGCGCCGGTGTCCGGAGTGATCGTGCCGACGACGCCGCCCTGGCTGACGAACCAGATCCGTCCGGACCAGTCGGGCAGCAGCGCGATCACGCAGTCCTTGGCGCCGAGCTCCGCGCCGAGGTCGTAGCTGCGCTGCAGCGTGAACGACGTGCCCGCCTCGGCGACGACCTGCACCTGCTTGTTAGTCGTCGCGACGACCGCGCGGTCCTGGTTGTCGAGGTAGAAGTAGGCACCGCCGCACAGGTCGCTCAGCGGGTTCGCGCCCGAGAGCAGGTTGCGGTTCGGCAGCCGGTAGCTACCGAGCACGCGCAACGTGACCGGGTCGATGATCTTGAGCGTGGGGCCGATCAGGTCCGGGCACATGCCGACGATGCGGTCCTGTGCGTCGAAGGCGATCGTCGCGCATTCGGTGACGCCGTACATCGCGGACGTCACGCGGGGCTTCGTCCCGGTCGGGCCGGGTCCGGCGTAGGCGTCGGTGGCGTAGGCGTCGTCGTGCATGCTGTCGCGTCCGTTCGGCGCGAGGTACGGGTTCTGCGGCACGTCGTCGGACGGCAGCGGCGCGGCCGTCGACGGCGCACCGAGGTAGTGCGGCGCCACGACCACGCCCGGCCCGGGCAGGATCGGGATCGCGCCGGCGGCCGGTGCGGTGAGGGCACCGGCCAGCGCCAGCGCTGCGAGGACCGCGCCGGCGCGGCGGACGGTGCGTCGTCTGTAACCCATGGGTTACATGTAGGCGGCCGACTACAGTGCTGTCAATGCGAACTCCCACCGTTGCGTCGCCTCCCCGCGGGCGGGACGCCGTGATGACCGCGATCCTGGACGCGGCCGGCGAGCTGCTGGCCGACCGCAGCCCCCGCGAACTGACGGTGCGCGAGGTCGCCGAGCACGCGCGGGTCAACCATGCGCTGGTGCACCGCCACTTCGGGACCAAGGACGAGCTGTTGCGCGCGGTGCTCGTCCGGCGGTCCGAGGCGTTCGGACGCGCAGCGGCGGACCTCGGCGCGGACGCCGACTCGATGCTCGCGCTGCTCACCGAGAACGCGGACTACTGGCGGATCCTGGCCCGCTTCGTGCTCGACGCGCCGGAGCTGCTGCCGGACCTGCCGGCGGGCGCGATGGTGCTCGCACGACTCGGCGGCGCGGGCGCGGAGGACGTGCGGGTGGCCGCGGCCGTGGCCGGTTCGCTGGCGCTCGGCTGGGCCGTTTTCGGCGCACACCTGGACGGCGCGCTCGGCTCCCCGGACCAGCAGCGGGTGCGCGAGCTCGTGGCCGCAACCGTCCGCGGCCTGCTCGCGCGTCCGAGAAGCGACGCGAACTGACGGACGCGTCCGGCGAGTGACCTGCGTCGAATGGGCACCTATGCGTCGGGTGGGCACTTATAGCTGCCCACTGGACGCGAAAGTGCCCATTCGCGGAAGGGGTGGTCAGCGCAGCACGCCCTGCGCGATGCCGACGACGGTGGGCACGATGCCCAGGCAGAGAAACGCCGGCAGGAAGCACAGCCCCAGCGGAGCCATCGCGAGGACACCGGCCCGGTTCGCCCGCGCCAGGGCGTCGGCCTGAACCTCGGCCCGGGTGTCCTCGGCCAGCTGGGTGAACGTGCGCGCCAG
>DASRSS010000021.1:0-8004 GCA_035656335.1 Jatrophihabitantaceae bacterium
CGTTGCTCGGCCGCGGACGCGAACTCGTCGTACGCCAGCGCGGCGGTGTCGGCCGCCTGGGCGAGCCGCTCCTCGGTCTCCACCCGGTCGGCGACGTGCGGATCGTCCACGCCGCCCGACGCGAGCAATTGGTGACTGCTCGCGCGGTGCTCGGCTGCGCGGGCCCGCTGCTCGGCGGCCCGGCCGCGCGCCTCCGCCGCCGGCTCGGCGTGCCCGGTCGCTGCCTGCCCGGCCGCCTTCTGCTGACCAGCCTCGGTACCGCCCTCCTCGGCATCCTCGACCGTCAGCGGCTTGGCGATGTCCTCGAGCTGAGCGCCCTCGGCCTTGACGCCGAAGGCGAGCTCGGCGATCCCGCCCAGCGCCATCACGCCGGCGCCGATGAAGAACGCGACCGCGACCAGGGTGTCGCTCTTGCTGCCGATCAGGTGACCGAACAGCAGCGGACCGGTGATGCCGCCGACCGCGGTGCCGATCGCGTAGAAGAACGCGATTGCCAGCGCCCGGGTCTCCATCGGGAAGATCTCCGACGCGGTGAGGTACGCGGCGCTCGCTCCCGCCGAGGCAAGGAAGAAGGTCCCCATCACGATGATGATGAACGTCCAGGCGCCGAGGACGCCGGTCGCCATGAACAGAATCCCGAGCAGGATGCCGATCGCGGCCGACCCGAGGTAGGTGCCGCTGATCATCGGCTTGCGTCCGACGGTGTCGAACAGCCTGCCCAGCACGAGCGGTCCGGTGAAGTTGCTGGCCGCGTACACGATCGTGAAGATCGGCACCGCGCCCGACGCGACGCCGAAGAACGTGGTCATCAGCGTGCCGAGGTTGAACGTGATCCCGTTGTAGATGAACGCCTGCCCGATGAACAGCGCGAGGCACAGGATCGAACGCCGCGGATAGACCTTGAACGCGACGCGGGCGATCTCGCGGAACGGGATCGTGGTGCGCTGGCGCACCTTCAGCGTCTTGGTGACCTTGGGCAGCGGCTGGCCGGTCTGCTCCTCGATGTCGCGCTCGATCCCGTCGACGAGCCGCTCGGCCTCCTCCTCCTGGCCGTGGATGAACAACCACCGCGGGCTCTCCGGGACGCCGCGCCGCACCGCCATCACCGCGATCGCGAGCACGACGCCGAGCAGGAACGCGAGCCGCCAGCCCACGTTCGTCGGCAGGATGTTCTTGTCCAGGAAGAACAGCGCGGCACCCGACCCGGCCATCGAGCCGACCCAGTACGACCCGTTGATGATCAGGTCGATGCGGCCGCGGGCGCGTGCCGGGATCAGCTCGTCGATCGCCGAGTTGATCGCTGCGTACTCGCCGCCGATGCCGGCGCCGGTGAAGAACCGCATCAGGTAGAAGAACCACGGCGTGAACGACGCGGCCGTCAGCGCCGTCGCGACGATGTACAGCGCCAGCGTGATCATGAACAGCTTCTTGCGGCCGTACCGGTCGGTGAGCTGGCCGAAGAACAGCGCGCCGACGCACGAGCCGACGACGTAGATGGCGGCCGCGGTACCGATGTCGCCGGCGGTCAGCCCGACGCCGCTGCCGGACTCGGTGAGCCGGGACGCGACGGCGCCGACGATCGTGACCTCGAGCCCGTCGAGCACCCAGGCGGTGCCCAGCCCGAGGATGATCAGCCAGTGGAACCGCGCCCACGGCAGGCGGTCCAGCCGGCCGGGGACGTTGGTCTCGATCGTGCCGGTCTGCGGGGTCGCCGTGGTCATGCCGTCCCCCGCACCGCGTTTGCGCAGCGGCCGAGGCGGGTACGTCCGAGCCGATGATGCGCTGCCGGGTGTTCGACCACCGCTATCGGTTCACGGCCGACGGCCCGGTGCTGCGCTGGACCTGCCAGCGCGGTTGCGGCGCCGGCGGGGCGAAGACCTATGCGAGCGCGCGGGACGCCGAGCGTTACGCGCGCAGCTTCGACCGGGAGGACCGGGACGACCTCGGCCGCCGGGCTCCGCTTCTCGGGATGTTCCCTCTGCGCATCTGGCACAGGCTGCAAATACCCGCCGACCAGCGGCGTTCAAACCCGGGCCACACGCGGCCCCGCCGAGCGGTCAGGAACGGACGAGGCGGGTGATCGCGTCGGCCGCCTCCTTGACCTTCGCGTCGGACTCGGCGCCACCGGCCCGGGCGGCCTGCACGACACAGGAACCGAGGTGCTCCTCGAGCAGGCCGAGCGCGACCGACTGAAGCGCCTTCGTCGCAGCACTGACCTGGGTGAGGATGTCGATGCAGTACTTGTCCTCGTCCACCATCTTGGCGATCCCGCGCACCTGTCCCTCGATGCGCCGCAGCCGCTTGAGGTAGGCGTCCTTGTTCTCGGTGTAGCCGTGCATGTGCGCTCCTTCGCCGGGTCCTCGCGTTGCCAGAGTACCCGGGCGGGGTATATGTCCGGCTAGTCCACGTCGGCCAGGTCGAGCGGCATCCGGACCGCGACCACCTGGTTGGTCACCTGCAGCTCGGTCGCGTCGCGCGGCACCTGGTCGAAGTGGAACTGGCCCAGCTCGTCCCCGTCGACGTCACGCAGCCGGCGTTCCGGTGCGAGCACGATCGCCTCGAAGATCGGCGGCGCGGCGGCATCGCTGGCGAGGACGCGTCCGTCCAGCCGCACGGTCTGCGGATCCATCGGGTACAAGTCGATCAGCACGTCGGCCGGAGCGGTGCGGAACATCAGGTGCACGCCGTCCGCGTCGCTGGAGGCACCGCGCGTGCCGGCCCGGCTCAGGTCGCGCCTGCTGTCGAACGCCAGCTCGCCGTCGACGAAGTCCGGGGCGACAGCGAGCTCGCCGGCCATGCGCCGCGCGAACTGCAGGCGCAGGTTCTGCCGGACGAGCGGTGGTGGCGTAGCCATGGCCATCTGCGCCGCGGAGCGACGGAAGCTCCTGATCCACTCCACGATCCCGAGCGCGCGCTGATCACCCGCACCGATCGCCGCCGCGACCCGCGCGGCGACGGTCTCGTCCGCCCGGCCCTCAACCCAGTCGAGCAGATCGGTGAACGACGGTGATTGGTCCTCGCTCATAGGAACGTCTCCTCACCGAGAATGCTACGCAGACGATCGAGACATCTACCACGCATCGGGCCAATTCCGCCGATGGAACGCCCGAACCGCTGGGCGAGTTGGGCGTAACTCGGCTCGGCGGGGTCGAAGTACAGCGCCACCAACAGCTCCCGGCAGTTGCCGCCCAGTTGACCGAGCGCCTCGTGTAGCGCGAGGTACGTCTCCCAGTCGACCGTCGGCTCGTGGGCCACATCCTCCACCCCGTCCAAAGACACCTCGCGGCGGGACGCGCCGCGCACCCGCCACGCGTTCCGCCGTGCGACGGTCATCAGCCAGGACGGCAGGCGTTCGTCGTCCCGGATCCGATCGAGCGCGTCGAGCAGCGCGACGAACGTGCTCTGGGTGATGTCCGCGGCGTCCTCGCGCGAGACGCCGTTGCGCAGCGCCACGGTGAAGACCAACCGCTCGTACCGCCCGACCAGCGTGTCCCACGCCGCCGCGCCACCGGCACGGCACCGCGCGAGCAGTTCCGCGTCACTCGGTGGCGGTTCCGATCCGTCGCGGTGGCGGACGAAGTGGCTGCGCCCTTCGGTCATCCCGCCACCAACTCCCACAGCCGATGCATCCGGGCGCTCCCCGCGCGCCTAGATCATCGGCATCGTACGGCGGCCCTCGGCCGATCTCATGGCGAAATGCGGTTGATCGGGATCGGCGGGATCAATTGGTCCGATCTGCGGCACTGGAGAGATAAGTGATCGAGAGGTGTCCTCATGGCGTCCCGTCCGCAGGCGCTGGCCGCGGTGGCGAAGCGAGCTACGGACATCGTGGCCGCGACAATCGGGCTCGTCGTCGCGGTCCCGTTGCTCGGCGGACTCGCGCTAGTGATCAAGGCGACCAGCCGCGGCCCGGCGTTCTACCGGCAGACCAGGATCGGACGCTTCGGCCGGCCGTTCACCGTGTACAAGCTGCGCACCATGCACGTTGGTGCCCACGAGATTCGCCGGCACCTGCTGCCGCTCAACGACGTTCCCACCGGCCCGCTGTTCAAGGTGCGGGACGACCCGCGCGTGACCGGCATCGGGCGGGTGCTGCGGCGCTGTTCGCTGGACGAGTTGCCGCAGCTGTGGAACGTGCTGACGGGCACGATGTCGCTCGTCGGCCCCCGCCCGGCACTGCCCGAGGAGGTGGCGCGGTACGAGCTGCCGGTGTACGGCCGGCTGTTGGTCAAGCCCGGCCTCACCGGCCTGTGGCAGGTCAGCGGCCGCAGCGACCTGAGCTGGGACGAGAGCGTGCGACTAGACCTCTACTACGCGCGCCACTGGTCCTTCGCGCTGGACGTGCGGATCCTGCTGCGCACGGTTGCCGCTGTGGTGTCCGGCCGCGGCGCCTACTGACCGCTCATCCGCGCGACCAGGCGCGACCAGCGCCGGGCGGGAAGCGGAGCCGGCTTGGTGCCGAGCAGCACGCTGCCCACCACGCGGATGCGGATCTCGCGCAGCTCGGACGCGACGCGCGCCAGCGTCCGCGGCTTGAGCTTGCGCGCCGGCACCGAGAGCAGCACCCCGCCGCCGATAGCCATGATCCGCGCGTCGTCGGACTCGGTCAGCGGCGCGGCCCGCACGAGAACCACGTCGTACTTCTCGTCGATGTCGTCCAGCAGTTGCCGCACCCGCATCTCCAGCAGGCTCGGCGCGGCCGAATCCGCGTTGCCCAGCGGCACGACGGTCACGCCGTCGACCGGCCCGGCCAGCGCGGCCGCGTCCAGCGTCGCGGAGCCGGAGAGCATGTCGTAGAAGCCCGGCGCTCCCGGAGCGTCGAGGACGGGGTGCCGGTGCCGCTCGTCGCGGACCGTGTCGACCAGGAGCACTCGGTGCCCGACATCGGCCAGCGCTGCCGCCAGGTTCACGGTGAGCCAGCCGGCCCACGGCTCCGGCGCGGCGCCGGTCACGACGAGCGTGCGCGTCGGCCGCTCGCTGCCGGCGAACTCGAGCGCGACGCGCAGCCCGCGCAGCGGCTCGAACTGCGGGCTCTGGCCGTCGACGGCCGGCAGCGACCGCGGATCGCCCGGCCGGGAGATCACGCCCAGTACGCCTGCCCCGGTCAGCTCGCCGATCTCCTCGGCGGTCTCGACCGTGCGCGCCAGCCGGTCGCGCACGAGCGCCGCCGCGATTGCGAGCGCGATACCCAGCGCGATGCCGGCCAGCAGCACGATTCTGACGTTCGGCGAGCTGAACGTCGTCGGCACGGTGGCCGGTTCGGTCGTCGCCAGGCTCAGGTAGGCGCGGCTAGGGTCGCGCGCGGGCAGTGCCTGTGCCGCGGCGTTCGCGGCCAGCGCGGCGACCCGCGGATCGCGGTCGACGACCGTCACCTGGACCAGCGACGTCCCGTCGATCACGCTGCCGCTCACCTCATGCGACAGCCGGTCCGCGCTGCGCAGCCCGCCGAGCGCCGCGCTGACGTCGGCCAGCACCGGACGGGACGACGCGACGCGGGCCAGCGTCGCGAGCAGTTCGTCCACGTTGCTGGCAGCCGGCACGGTCGCCTGCGGGGTGGCCGCCACCGTCGCGACCGCGGTGTACATGCGCTGAGCGCGCGACAGGCCGAGCAGTACGGCCGCCAGTTCCAGGACGAGCACGGCCAGCGCGAGCACGCGGCGGCGCCACATGACCGCGGCGAAGGTTCGCAGGTTCATGGCAGCAGCCCTCCTGTGCGTTGTGCTCTCAAGACCGACACCGGAAGCCGACGCCGGACGGTTCACCGGCGGGCACCGAGTACGCGGCGGTGCCGACGACGCGGGTGCCCCGCGGGACCGGATGCAGCAGGTGCATGAACACGGTCATGGGCGCGTGCGGCCGGAAGCAGTAGAACCGTCCGGAGATCACGCCGACCAGGTGTCCGCTGGTGTCGGCCAGGAACGCCTGCCCGACGACGTAAGGGCCGGTGCCGCGCCGCGTGGTCAGCGTGGCGCGCACAACCGCGTCGCCGCCGCCGATCCGCAGCACCGGGTGCCGGACCGTGACGCGCGGCGCCCGCCCGTGGCTCGCGACGACGCTGCGGTCCACGTAGGTGACCTGCACGGACGCGACCGGCTCGGTGCTGCCCCGCAGGCTCACGAACAGTCCGTACCGGCTGCCGGGCGGCAGCCCGTAGATCGTGCAGCACCGCGAACCGAGGCGGCCGGTCGTCGCGACGATCGTGTCGCCGGTCGCGCCGAAGGCCGTGACGAGAACTCGCGCCGCCTTGATCGACTCCGTCGACCGGTTTTCGACCTCGAGGAAGAGCATGCCGGCGTGCACGCCGAACCTGACGACGTCCGGCCCGGGTGGCGCGCGCAGATCGCCGTCGGACGGCTCCCCCGCGACACCGGTACTCGCGATCGTGGGCGACGGCAGCGGACCAGTGCGCGTCGGCAAATGGTGACTAGGGAACGGCGAACATCCCGCGACGACCAGTGCGAGCAGCGCGAGAAGTACGAACCGCTTCATCGTGTGCTCCCCAGGTCGCTGCCGCACACGCCCTCGTACAACTGGCGGTAGGCGGCGAGCATCCGCCGTGGGTCGAACCTGTCGGCGACCAGCGCGCGGCCGCGCGCGGCGAGTTCGGCGCGTGCCGCCGCGTCGTCCAGCAGCGAGTTCAGCCCGGACGCGAGCGCGGCGGCCGATCCCGGCTCGACCAGACAGGCCGCACCGGCAAGGCCTTCTGCCACTCCACCGACCCGGCTCGCGAGCACCGGCACGCCGACGGACATCGCTTCGAGCAGGCTGACCGGCAGCCCTTCCCAGTCCGTCGCGAGCACCGCGAGATCCGCTGCCGCGAACAGCCAGTCCGGGTCCTGCCGCTCACCGAGCAGGCGCACGCGCCGCTCGAGCCCAGCCGCGACGACGGACCGCTCGACGTCGACCCGGGTCGGACCGTCGCCCGCCAGCAGCAGCATCGCGTCCGGACGGACGGCGCGCCACGCGTCGATCAACAGGTCGTGCCGTTTCTGTGGCGCGAAGCGCGCGAGGGAGACGACGACCCGGGACGCGTCCTGGACGCCGAGGCGGCGACGTGCGCGGCCACGGTCGTGAACCGGCAACGGAGGAATCGCGTTCTCGATCACCCGCAGCCGCGCGGCCGGATACCCGCGCGCGCTCAGCTCGCCGGCGACGTGCTCGGACACCGCGACGACGACGTCGCTGCAGCGCGCCAGGACTCGCGCGGCGGCGGCGTAGCCGGACAGGCCGTGCAGCGTGGTCACGATCGGCGCGGCGGACCTGCCGCGGGCGAGCGCCGCGACCGCGGTCGCCTTCACGTTGTGCGCGTGGATCACGTCCGGCGCGTGTTCGCCGATCCAGCAGCGCAGCCGCAGCACGGCGGACCTCAGGACGCGGAGGCTGCGCGTGCCCAGCGGGACCGGCAGCTGTTCGACGCCGGCGCCGGCCAGCAGCTCGGAGCGCCAGCCGCCGGCACTTGCCACGCACGCGTGCTCGACGCGCGAGTCGGCCTCGGTGACCAGCGCGGTGACGATCGCCTCGGCGCCGCCGGTACCCATCGTTGCGATGACGGTGAGGATCTTCATGTCACGGCGTCCTTCGTGGCGGCGTCCTCGTACACAGCGACGAGGCGTTCGGTGCAGCGCCGCAAGGTGAACTCGTCCGCGATCCGCTGTCGCGCGGCCGCACCCAGCGCGGAGCGCAGCCCGGTGTCCCGGGCGAGCCGGCGCAGCGCGCCGCGCAGCGCGGTGTCGTCACCGGTCGGAACAAGCAGCCCGTCGACCTCGTGCCGGACGATCTCGGGGATCCCGCCGGCCGCGGATGCGACCACCGGCAACCCGGCGGCCATCGCCTGCAGCAGCGCCATCGGGCAGGCCTCGGCGGCCGACGGCAGCACGAACGCGCCGGCGCGGGCGAGCAGCGGATAGGGGTCGTCGACGAAACCGGTCAGCTCGACGCGGTCGCGCATCCCGCACGCGGCGATCGTCCGCTCGACCTCGGAACGCTCCGGCCCGTCCCCGATCA
>DASRSS010000022.1:0-3743 GCA_035656335.1 Jatrophihabitantaceae bacterium
CACCATCGGCGGGACCAGATCGTCCGTCCGCGCCGAGAGCACGTAGTAGAACGCCAGCCCGAACGCCGCGCCGAGCCCCCACAGCACGCCGGTCAGGTCGGCGCGCTGGCCGCCGGCGAGGTCGAGGACGAGCATCAGCCCGGCCACCGCGGCGATCGCGCCGAACACGGTAAGCCGGCCCGGACGCTGCCCGTGCCGCGCCCACAGCCAGGCGACGACGAGCACGGTGCCCGAGTACTCCATGAGCAGCGCGACGCTGACGGACAGGTGCTCGACGGCGTTGAAGAAGAACAGCTGGCTGCCGGCGACCGCGACCAGGCCGTACGCGAGCACCGCGCCGGCGCTGCGCCACAGCAGCTGCCATCGGCCGCGCAGCTGCACCAGGGCCGGCCCGGTCAGGATCGCCGCGGCCACGCCGATACGCGTGGTCACGGCCGCGCCGGGCGTCCAGCCGACGTCCATCAGCGAGGACGCGAACGACCCGGACGTCCCGAACGTGGCCGCCGACAGCGCGGCCAGCCCGAGTCCCGTGGCTCCGGACGCGCGCACGGCAGCTCCTACCTGTAATGAGTCAAATGGCCTATGGTCATGTCAACGCTAGGCGCGGCAACGGTAAGGAGTCAAGGTGATTTTTGCTCATGACACCGAGGTGGCCCTCCACGCCGCGGCCGCGCTGGTCAACACCGACCAGCCCGGTGGGGACGAGCTGGCGGCGCGCGAGGACTTCGAGGCGTTCGTCGCCGAGTGGCGCTGGACCGGCCGCCGCACCCACGACCGCCGCGAGCAGGCGGCCGTGCTCGCGCTGCGTCCGCGGCTGCGGGCGGTGTGGCACGCGGACGAGGACACCGCGGTCGACATCGCCAACCGGCTGCTGCGCGAGGCGCACGCGCTGCCGCAGCTGGTCAAGCACGACGGGGAGGACTACCACCTGCACGCCACGTCCGCGGACGCGCCGCTCGCCGACCGCATGGCGGTCGAGGCGGCGCTGGCGTTCGTCGACGTGATCCGGATGAAGGAACTGGACCGGCTGCGCATCTGCGCGGCCGACGACTGCGAGGACGTGGTGGTCGACCTGTCGAAGAACCGGTCCCGCCGGTTCTGCGCGCGCGGCTGCGGCAACCGGGTCGCCGTGGCCGCGTACCGGGCCCGCGCCCGCTCCGCCGAGTGAGGACACCGAGCCGGTAACCTCACCGCGGTGACCGCAGGCGCCGACGACGAGACCCTGCCGGGCGTCTCGTACGTGATGCCGGTGCTCAACGAGGCCCACTACATCGAGGCCGCGGTCGCCAGCATCCTGGCCCAGCACTACCCCGCGCCGACCGAGATCGTCCTCGCCCTGGGACCGTCCACCGACGGCACGGACGCGATCGTCGAGCGGCTGCACGAGCGCGATCCGCGCATCCGCGCCGTCCACAACCCGCAGGCGCACATCCCGCACGGACTGAACCTGGCGATCCGCGACTGCCGGTACCCCGTGATCGTCCGGGTGGACGCGCACACCGAACTGCCGGCCGACTACACGCTGCGCGCGGTGCGGACGATGCTGCGGACGGGCGCGGCGAACGTCGGCGGGATCATGGCCGCGGTCGGGCACCCGGGCGTGCAGGCCGCGGCCGCGCGCGCGTACAACAGCCCGTTGGGTCTCGGCGGCGGCGCGTACCACAGCGCGGACGTCGAGGCCGGTCCCGCCGAGTCGGCATACCTGGGCGTGATGCGCGCGGACGCGCTGGCCGAGATCGGCGGCTACGACGAGAGCGTGCGCCGCGGCGAGGACTGCGAGCTGAACCACCGGCTGCGCGCGGCCGGACACCTGGTCTGGCTGGACCCCGACCTGAAGGTCAACTACTGGCCGCGGCGGACCCTGGACGCGCTCGCCCGGCAGTTCTACTCGACCGGCGTCTGGCGCGGCGAGCTGGTACGCCGGCTGCGGCGCGACAACCCGCTGCGGTTCTTCGCCCCGCCGGTGCTCGTCCTGGCCACCGCGCTGAGCCTGGTGCTGCCGCCGCTGTGGGGCGCGGGGCTGCTGCCCGGCTGGTGGGGGCTGTTCGCGCTCGTCGCGCTCGCCCCGATCGCGTACCTGCTG
This sequence comes from Jatrophihabitantaceae bacterium, assembly GCA_035656335.1. Lineage (GTDB taxonomy): Bacteria > Actinomycetota > Actinomycetes > Mycobacteriales > Jatrophihabitantaceae > DASRSS01. The sequence goes on from DASRSS010000022.1 coordinate 2,084, forward strand.
CTGCTCATCGCGATCGCGCTGGCCGGCGGCGGGGCGTTCGCCGACCGAGTGCGGTACGCGGCCGTCCTCGCGACGATGCACTTCGCGTGGGGAACCGGCTTCATCCGCGGCGCGGCGCAGGGTGCCCGTGACGCCGTGGACACCTCGCGCCACCCCTAGTGCCGGCGCGACCCCCCAGGGCTTTAGAGCCTGCGCTGGATCTCGGCGAACACCCGCTCGGTCGCGTGCCCGTCCGTGAAGTCGAAGTGCTCCTCGCGCAGCCGGCGGGTGTGCGCGGCGACCTGCGCGGCGAACGCCCCGCCGTCACGCGACGTGTCCGCCAGCGCGTCCAGCTGCTCGAGCACGTGCGTCCACGCCACGACGTGCCGGCCGCCGCTGAACGTCGGGTACGGCTCGTACATGCCGCGGGACCTGGTGTACGTGTCCAGGTCCGGGGCGAGGAACACGGTCGGCCGGTCGAGCAGCGCGAAGTCGAACGCGATGGACGAGTAGTCGGTGACGATCGCGTCGACCGCGGGCAGCACCGGGTTGACGTCGTTGATCATCTCGGCCGTCAGCAGCCGGATGCGCGGCGACCGGGTCAGACCCGCCGCGTAGTCACCGTGCCCGAGCGGGTGCACGCGCACGATCAGCACCGTGTTCGTGCGGTCCAGCCAGGAGGCGATCTCGTCCCACGTGGACGCGTCGGGCGCGGACGGGTCGCGCTCGCCGTCGCGCCACGTCGGCGCGTACAGCACCACTCGCGCGGCCGCCGGTAGCGCGCCGATCGCCTTTTCGAGCAAGGCGATCGCTGCCGCGCGCCGTTCGTCCGCCGTGCCGGCGAGCAGCACGTCGTCGCGCGGGTCGCCGGTGACCGCGATACGGTCCGGCGGCACACCGAACGCCGACGAGATCCGTCCGACGATCCGCTCGGACGCAACCGGGAACAGCCGGATCTGCGCGCCCGCCGCCCGGATGCCGCGGGCCAGCAGCGCACGCACCAGCCGGCTGTTGCCGAGCACGGCCGAATGCAGTGCCGCCGGCGAGTCGAGGTGCAGCTTCTTCAGCGGCACCCCGTGCCAGAGCTGGACGACGAATGCCCCGCGCACGCCGTACCGGTTCACGTCGCCGAGGCCATGCGTCACCACGCACACGCGCGAGCGCAGCGTCAGCCAAAGCCCGAGCGCGCTGAGCTTGAGCACCGCGTCCATCCCGAGTTCGCGCGCGCGCTCGAGTTCCGCCGGCGTCGTCGCCAGCCACACCGTGCGCACGTTCGGCCCCAGCCGCTCGCGCGCGAGCCGGTACAGCGGCAGCGCGCCCTCGCCGGGACCGATGCCGCAGCCGAACGTCCAGACCCGATCGGTGCGCGGCACCAGCAGCGTCGCGATCGCGCCGAGCAGGTAGAGCGGCAGCCGGCGCAGCGCCTGAGCGTTACCGGTGCGGAAGGTGAACTTGGCCATGCGCCGCGTGTCAGCCGGAGGCGTCGGGCTGCGCGATCCGCTGCTGCAACGCGGCGTCCTTCGCGCGCGCGGTGTCGGCAAGCTCCTGCTGGAACGCGGCCATCCGCTGCGCGAGCGCGTCGTCGGACGCGGCCAGGATGCGCACCGCGAGCAGCCCGGCGTTGCGCGCACCGCCGATCGAGACCGTGGCCACCGGGACGCCCGCGGGCATCTGCACGATC
>DASRSS010000023.1:0-10653 GCA_035656335.1 Jatrophihabitantaceae bacterium
GGCGACGCGGACACCCCGATGGCCGACACCGCGGACGTCGCGGGGTTGATCGGCTCGGCCGTCCGCTCCGTGGCCGCGGTCAGCGGCGCCGACCCGCAGCTGGACGCGCTGGCCGAGCGGCTGACGGACCTGTCCGCGATCACGGCGGAACTGGCCGCCGACCTCGGCGCGTACGGCGAGCAGCGGGACGCCGCTCCGGCCCGGCTCGAGGAGGTCGAGGCACGCCGCGCCGTGCTCGCGGGGCTCGCCCGCAAGTACGCCGACGGGCCACCGACCGGCGATCCCGGCGACGAGACGAGCGCCGTCCTCGACTGGGCGAAGCGGGCCGCCGCGCGCCTCGCCGAGATCGACGTGTCCGACGACGCGATCGCCGCGCTGGTGGCCGAGCGGGACGCGGCCGCGCGGCGAGTAGCGGAGCTGGCCGGGGAGCTGACCGCCGCGCGGGCCGCCGCCGCGGAGCGGCTGGCCGCCGCGGTCACCGCGGAGCTGGCCGGCCTGGCGATGGGAACAGCGCGCCTGCTGATCGACGTCCGGCCCCGATCGTCCGCAGCCGCGGCCGTGCTGCGCGCGGGCGACACCGAGCTGAACGTCGGGCCCGAGGGCGCCGACGAGGTCGAGTTCCGGCTGCAACCGCACCCGGACACCGCGCCACTGCCGCTCGGCCGCGGCGCGTCCGGCGGTGAGCTGTCCCGCGTGATGCTTGCGCTCGAGGTGTGCCTGGCCGACAGTGCCGCGGGCGACGCGGTGCCGACCATGGTGTTCGACGAGGTCGACGCCGGCGTCGGCGGGCGCGCGGCCGTCGAGGTGGGCCGACGGCTGGCCCGGCTGGCGCGCGACCGGCAGGTCATCGTCGTCACCCACCTGGCCCAGGTCGCGGCGTACGCCGACAGCCAGGTCGTCGTAGCGAAGCCGACCGACCCGGCGGGCAGCGTGCTGGCCAGCGACGTCCACCCGGTCGAGGGCGAGGAACGCGTCGCCGAGCTGGCGCGGATGCTCGGCGGCTCGGACTCCGGAGCAGCCCGCGAACACGCCGCGGAGCTGCTCGCAACCGCCCAGGCAGAACGCGCGGCGCGGCCGGACCGGCGTGGCACGTCCGCGACCGCAACCAGGCCGGCGCGCAAAGGAAAGTCTGTGAAACAACGGTCCTGACCCGCGTGGCGGACGGCTGCGACGCAGTGACCGGATGGCACCATGGCAGGCATGAGGATTGCGACCTTGCGCCGACGTTCGGACGGTTTGCCGGGCATCAGCGGGGTCGCCCGGCTGGACCGCCGCACCGGTCGCCTGGCCGGCCGGCTGAACCCCGGCGACATCGCGATCATCGACCACGTGGACCTGGACCGGGTCGCCGCCGAGACCCTGGTCGCGGCGAAGCCGGCCGCCGTCGTCAACGCGCAGCCGAGCATATCCGGCCGGTACCCGAACCTGGGACCGGAAGTGATCGTCGCGAACGGCATCCCGCTGCTGGACAACGTTGGCAGCGAGATCTTCGCGGCGGTCAAGGAGGGCACCAAGATCCGCGTCGACGGTGACCTCGTCTTCGTCGGCGAGATGCCGGTCGCGAAGGGCACCGCGCAGGACGCGCACACCGTGGCCGCGCTGATGGTCGAGGCTAAGTCCGGGCTGTCCGCGCAGCTCGAGGCGTTCGCGGTCAACACCGCCGAGTACATGAGCCGCGAGCGCGAGCTGCTGCTCGACGGCGTCGGCGTGCCGCAGGTGCGGACGCATTTCGCCGGACGGCACGTGCTGATCGTGGTGCGCGGCTACGACCACGCGCGCGACCTCAAGGAGCTCAAGCACTACATCCGCGAGTTCAAGCCGGTGCTCGTCGGCGTCGACGGCGGCGCGGACGCGCTGCTCGAGGCCGGCCACAAACCGCACATGATCGTCGGCGACATGGACGCGGTGTCCGACGCCGCGCTGGCCACCGGCGCCGAGGTGATCGTGCACGCCTACCCGGACGGCCGCGCGCCGGGACTGCCGCGCGTGCAGGACCTCGGCATCGACGCGATCACGTTCCCGACGTCCGGCACCAGCGAGGACGTCGCAATGCTGCTGGCCGACGAGAAGGGCGCCGAACTGATCGTCGCCGTCGGCACGCACGCCACCCTGACCGAGTTCCTCGACAAGGGACGCTCCGGGATGGCGTCCACGTTCCTCACCCGGCTGCGCGTCGGCGGCAAGCTCGTCGACGCCAAGGGCGTGTCTCGCCTGTACCGCAACCGGATCTCCTCGGCCGCGCTGCTCATCCTGGTGATCGCCGCGCTGCTCGCGGTCGCCGCCGCCATCGCCGTCTCCGACCCCGGCCGCTCGTACCTGACCAACTTCGACCACAGCTGGCGTGACTTCGTCCGCTGGGTACAGGACCTGTTCTCGTGATCTCCTTTCGCTATCACCTCGTCTCGATCATCGCCGTCTTCCTGGCGCTCGCCGTCGGCATCGTCGTCGGCACGACCGCGCTGAACGGCCCGGTCACCACCGACCTGCGGCACCAGGTGAACTCGCTCAAGGGCGACCGTTCGACGCTGAGCAACCAGGTCAAGGCGCTGCAGGGCCAGGTCGACGACGCCGGGCAGTTCGCGTCCACGTTCGGCTCGCAACTCGTCGCCGGCAAGCTCAAGGACAAGTCCGTGCTGATCGTCGGGCTGCCCGGGGTCGCCAGCGGCATGGAGGACGGCATCGCCGCGCAGATCTCCGCCGCGGGTGCGCAGATCACCGGCCGGTTGAACCTCGCGCACGACTACGTGGCGCAGAGCGAGGCCAGCAAGATCACGTCGCTGGTCACGCAGAACGGGCTGCAGCCGATCGGGCTCACGCTGACGCAGACGAGCGACGCGCGCGTCCTCGGTGCCGAGACGCTGGCCTGGGTGCTCAGCGGCAAGGGCCAGGACAGCGACGTCAAGACCGTGCTCAGCGCGTTCGCGAACCTGCACATGCTCGCGTCCGACGCGAGCGGCGTGGAGCCGGCATCGTCCGTCGTGGTGGTCGGCAGCGGCACGATCGCCAAGGGCGACTACGCGGCGGACGCCGGCCTCGACCTGGTGACCGCGCTGCAGGCCGACGGCGGCAAGGTCGTCGTCGCGGGCGACACCGGCTCGGCGACCGGATCGGGCCTGGTGGCGCTGGTGCGCGCCGGCTCGGCCAAGTCGTCGGTGTCCACGGTCGACAACGCCGACACCGCGTTCGGCCAGGTGTCGACGGTGCTCGCGCTGGCCGACGCGGAGAACGCGCAGATCGGCCACTACGGCACGACACCCGGCGCCGACGCGCTGTTCCCCAGCCCGAACAGCTAGGGTCGCGGCGTATGGAGCTGCCCACACCGCAGAGCGCCGTAGCGGCGCTGGCGTCCTTCGTGCGCAGCCGCATCGCCGGCGTCGGTGACACGCTCGCTCCGCTGCTCGCGCGACTGGACGCCGCGGCGACGCACGACGACGAATCGGTGCGCGGTGCGGCACGCAACCTGGCCACCGTGATCGTCACCGCCGCCGCGCCGTTCGCGCAGACGTCCTACGCGCGCGCCCGGCTGCTGCGCCAGGTGCACGCCAGCGGGCTGCTCAGCGAGCAGGAGGCGGAGCAGACGCTCGACGTGCTCGGCGTGGCGGGCTGACGATGCGGGCAAGTGCCGCGCGCCGTGTTAGCGTGGACTTCCGTGGATCGGACGCCGTACGCAACCAAGCACCTGTTCGTCACCGGAGGCGTCGCCTCCTCGCTCGGTAAGGGATTGACGGCCTCCAGCCTCGGTTCCCTGCTCAAGGCACGCGGCTTGCGCGTGACCATGCAGAAGCTCGACCCCTACCTGAACGTCGACCCGGGAACGATGAACCCGTTCCAGCACGGCGAGGTCTTCGTCACCGAGGACGGCGCCGAGACCGATCTCGACATCGGCCACTACGAACGCTTCCTGGACACCGACCTGGTCGGCTCCGCGAACGTCACCACCGGCCAGGTGTACTCGTCGGTGATCGCCAAGGAGCGCCGCGGCGAGTACCTCGGCGACACCGTCCAGGTGATCCCGCACATCACCAACGAGATCAAGGCGCGGATCCGCGCGATGGCCGACCCGGGCCCGAACGGCCAGTCGCCGCACATCGTGATCACCGAAATCGGCGGCACGGTCGGCGACATCGAATCGCTGCCGTTCCTCGAGGCGGCCCGCCAGGTGCGGCACGAGGTCGGGCGCGACAACTGCTTCTTCCTGCACGTGTCCCTGATCCCGTACCTGGCTCCGTCCGGCGAGCTGAAGACGAAGCCGACGCAGCACTCCGTCGCCGCGCTGCGCAGCATCGGCATCACCCCCGACGCCGTGGTGTGCCGCGCCGACCGGGAGATCCCGGACAGCCTCAAGCGCAAGATCTCGCTCATGTGTGACGTCGAGGCCGAGGCCGTCGTGGCCGCGCCGGACGCGCCGAGCATCTACGACATCCCCAAGGTGCTGCACGCCGAAGGGCTGGACGCGTACGTGGTGCGCCGGCTCGGGCTGCAGTTCCGCGACGTCGACTGGACGGTGTGGGGCGACCTGCTGGAGCGGGTGCACCACCCGAAGTGCGAGATCACCATCGCCCTCGTCGGCAAGTACATCGACCTGCCCGACGCGTACCTGTCGGTGTCCGAGGCGCTGCGCGCCGGCGCGTTCGCGCACCGCGCGCACGTCAACATCAAGTGGGTGCCGTCGGACAACTGCCAGACCCCGCAGGGCGCCGCGGCGGCGCTCGCGGGCGTCGACGGCGTCGTCATCCCCGGCGGGTTCGGGGTGCGCGGTATCGAGGGCAAGGTCGGCGCGCTGAAGTACACCCGCGAGCGCGGCATCCCCACGCTGGGGCTGTGCCTCGGCCTGCAGTGCATGGTGATCGAGGCGGCGCGCAACCTCGCCGGCATCGAGCAGGCGAACTCGGCCGAGTTCGAGCCGGACACGCCCGAGCCGGTGATCGCGACCATGGCCGACCAGGTCGAGATCGTCTCCGGCAACGCCGACCTCGGCGGGACGATGCGCCTCGGCGCGTACCCGGCGAAGCTGGCACCCGGCTCCGTCGTCGCCACCGCGTACGGCAGCACCGAGGTGTCCGAGCGGCACCGGCACCGCTACGAGGTGAACAATGCCTACCGCGAGCGGCTGGAAACGGCCGGGCTGCGCATCAGCGGCACGTCGCCGGACGGGCGGCTGGTCGAGTTCGTCGAACTGCCCGCCGACGTCCACCCGTTCTACGCCTCGACGCAGGCGCACCCGGAGCTGAAGTCGCGCCCGACCCGCGCGCATCCGCTGTTCCGCGGCCTGATCGGCGCGGCGCTGGACTACAACGCGGCCGAGCGGCTGCCCGTCGAGATCCCGGACGAGGAGCTGACCGGACACGTGTCCGACGAACCGGTCGCCGCGCGGTGACTGAATCGGACGTCGTCGAGTCGCGGCGGGTTTACACCGGCAGGGTGCTCGGGCTGCGCGTCGACTCGGTGCGGATGAGCGACGGCGCCGTCGCCGAGCGCGAGGTCGTCGATCACCCCGGCTCGGTGGTGATCGTCGCGCTGGACGACGCGCAGCAGGTCGTGCTCGTCAACCAGTACCGGCACCCGGTCGGACGGCGCCTGGACGAGCTGCCGGCCGGCCTGCTCGACGTCGACGGCGAGCCGCCGCTGGACGCCGCGCGCCGCGAGCTCGCCGAGGAGGCCGGGCTGGCCGCGAGCGACTGGCAGGTGCTCGTCGACCTACACACCTCGCCGGGATTCACCGACGAGTCGGTGCGGGTGTTCCTCGCGCGCGGGCTGAGCCCCGAGCGGCCGGAGGGTTTCGAGGCCGAGCACGAGGAGCTGACGCTGTCCGTCCGGCGCGTGCCGCTCGCCGAGGCGGTCCGGATGGCGCTGGCGGGGGAGCTGATGAACGCGGCGGCCGTGGCCGGGGTCCTCGCCGCCGCGCACGCCGCCGCCGACGGCTGGCGCGGACTGCGCCCGCCCGACGCGCCCTGGCCGTCGCGATCGAGGCGGTAGTGGCCCGGACAGCGTCCCGTCCGGCGAACGACGTCGCGGCGCCGGAGCGAGTCGTGCGCTCCTACCTCGACCACCTGGCGGTTGAACGGGGCGTCGCCACGAACACGCTCGCGTCCTACCGGCGTGACCTCGGCCGCTACCTGCAGTTCCTCGCCGCCCGCAAGATCGGCTCGATCGCGGCGGTGGATGCGAACACGATCGCCGCGTTCCTCGCGTACCTGCGCGAGGGCGACGCCGACCACCCGCCGCTGTCGGCAACCTCGGCCGCGCGCGGCGTCGTCGCGGTGCGCGGCCTGCACCGGTTCGCGCTGCGCGACGGCCTCGTCGACGTGGACGTGTCCCGCGAGGTGAAACCACCCGCGCCGCCGCGCCGGCTGCCGAAGGCGATCACGCCGGACGAGGTGGAGCGGCTGCTGGACGCGGCCGGATACGCACGCACCCCGCTGGCCATCCGCGACCGCGCGCTGCTGGAGCTGCTCTACGCGACGGGCGCGCGCATCTCCGAGGCGGTCGGGCTGGCCGTCGACGACCTGGACCTGACCGATCGCACGGCGCTGCTGGCCGGCAAGGGCGGCAAGCAGCGCCGGGTCCCGCTCGGCTCCTACGCCGCGCGCGCGGTCGAGGCGTACCTCGTCCAGGTGCGGCCGGAACTGGCTGCCGCCGGGCGCGGCACGCCGGCGCTGTTCCTGAACTCGCGCGGCGGGCCGCTGTCGCGCCAGTCCGCCTGGCTGGTGCTGCGGTCCGCGGCCGAACGGGCCGGGCTCGCCGCCGGGATCTCGCCGCACACGCTGCGACACTCGTTCGCGACGCACCTGATGGACGGCGGCGCGGACGTCCGCGTGGTGCAGGAGCTGCTCGGCCACTCGTCCGTCACCACCACCCAGATCTACACGCTGGTGACGGTCGACAAGCTGCGCGAGGTGTATTCGACCGCCCATCCACGCGCCCGCTGACCGCGCCGCCAGCGCGGGTCGGCGGCGCGCCGGGTGCCTCGTCGCCGCGGCCGCCGCGCTGGGGTAGCCTCGCCAGCGTCCGGGAACGAGGAGATGCGCATTCATGGCCAAGCCGACACGTCCCGACGGTGGGCCGGACTCCGGCCAGCTGTTCTCCGTGCAGGACGGAGCGGGCCGCAGTGCCAAGCCGGCGGATCCGGCGATCGCGCGCCGCAAGCGGGTGCTGCCCGAGCCGCCGCCCCTGGACAAGCACGGCCCGGCCCGGACGATCGCGCTGTGCAACCAGAAGGGCGGCGTCGGCAAGACCACCTCGACGATCAACCTCGGCGCGGCGCTGGCCGAGCTCGGCCGCCGCGTGCTGCTCGTCGACTTCGACCCGCAGGGCGCGCTGTCGGTCGGCCTGGGCGTGCAGCCGCACCAGCTGGAGCGCACCGTCTACAACCTGCTGATGGAGCGCAGCGTCGGGTTCGAGGACGTCCGGCTGAAGACGAGCGTCGCCGGCCTGGACCTGCTGCCGAGCAACATCGACCTGTCCGCCGCCGAGGTGCAGCTGGTCGGCGAGGTGGCCCGCGAGCAGACGCTCAAGCGGGTGCTGCGCGAGGCGGTCGCGGACTACGACTTCATCCTGATCGACTGCCAGCCGTCGCTCGGGCTGCTCACCGTCAACGCGCTGACCGCCGCCGACGGCGTGATCATCCCGCTGGAGTGCGAGTTCTTCAGCCTGCGCGGTGTGGCGCTGTTGATCGACACGGTCGACAAGGTGCAGGAGCGGCTCAACCCCGACCTGGTGCTGGACGGCATCCTGGCCACCATGTATGACGGACGGACGCTGCACGGCCGCGAGGTGTTCGCCCGCGTCCTGGAGGCGTTCGGCGACAAGGTGTTCGACACGGTGATCGCCCGCACGGTGCGTTTCCCCGAGACGACCGTGGCCGGCGAGCCGATCACGACGTGGGCCTCGAACTCGACCGGGGCCACCGCTTACCGGAACCTGGCGCGCGAAGTGCTCGCCCGCTCGGTACCGGCAGATGGCCGGCAGGCCCAGGAGGAAGCACGATGACCCGCAGGGCCAGTCTGCCCGGCGCCGCCGAACTGTTCCGCACCACCGGGGCGACGAGCACCGGCACCGCGCGGATCGACGAATCGCCCGTCCGCGCCGTGGTGTCGCCCGCGCGCGAGCGGCGCGGCTCGAGCGGCCGCGAGCGCCACGACGAGAAGATCACCGTCTACGTCTCGGCGCAGGAGCTGCTCGACCTGGAGTCGGCGCGACTCCGGCTGCGCGCCGAGCACGGGGTCGGCGTCGACCGCGGGCGCATCGTGCGTGAGGCGCTCGCGATCGTGCTCGCCGAGCTGGACGACGCCGGGGCGGACTCGACGCTCGTTCGGCGGCTGCGCGAAGCGTGATGAGCCAGACCACTGGCGAGGCAGTCGAGATCGAGACCAAACCGGGCGGCTTCAGTGTCCGGCTCGACAACTTCGAGGGACCGTTCGACTTGCTGCTGAACCTGATCAGCAAGCGGCAGCTGGACGTCACCGAGGTGGCGCTGTCGCAGGTCACCGACGAGTTCATCGCCTACCTGGCCGCGGCCGAGGAGTGGGATCTCGGCCAGGCCACCCAGTTCCTGGTCGTCGCCGCCACCCTGCTCGACCTCAAGACCGCGCGGCTGCTGCCCGCGGCCGAGGTGGAGGACGAGGAGGACCTGGCGCTGCTGGAGGCGCGGGACCTGCTGTTCGCCCGGCTGCTGCAGTACCGCGCGTACAAGCTGGCGGCCGCCTACCTGGCCGAGTTGGAGCGCAAGCAGGGGCGCCGCCACGGCCGGTCGGTCGAGCTGGAGCCGCGCTTCGCCGAACTGCTGCCGCAGGTCTCGATCGGCGTCACGCCGCAGCGCTTCGCCGAGCTGGCGGTGCTGGCGATGGCGCCGAAGCCGGTGCCGACCGTCGCCACCGACCACGTGCACGCGCCGCGGGTGAGCGTGCGCGAACAGATGGCGATCCTGCGTGACCGGCTGCGCCGCTCCGGTGCGGCGACGTTCCGCTCGCTCGTCAGCGACTGCGCGACCACGCTGGAGGTGGTCGGCCGCTTCCTCGCCCTGCTCGAGCTGTACCGGGACGGGTCGGTCGCGTTCGACCAGGCGGCGGCACTCAGCGAGCTGCGGGTGCGCTGGACCGCCACCGGCGACGGCTCGGACGACGCCGACGGCGACAACGCAGACGGGGCCGCCACCGGCCCCGACGTGGATGAGGAGTACGGGTGAACACCGAGCACGAGGCCCCGGCCGAGCAGGAGACCGAGCACGAGGCCGAGGCGCCGGTCGAGCAGGAGATCGAGGAGTCCGCGCCCGCCGCGCTGGACCCGGCCGAGCTGGTCAGCGCGCTGGAGGCCGTCCTGTTCGTCGTGGACGAGCCGGTCACCGTCGCCACGCTGGCGTCCGCGCTGCAGCAGCCGACCGCGCAGGTGGAGCAGGCGCTGGAGCGGCTGCGCACCGACTACGACGAACGCAACGCCGGCATCGAGGTCCGCGAGGTCGCCGGGGGAGTGCGGATCTTCACCCGTCCGGTGTACGCGCACCACGTCGAGGCGTACCTGCAGGACGGCCAGCGCACCCGGCTGAGCCAGGCGGCGCTTGAGACGCTCGCGGTGATCGCCTACCGCCAGCCGGTCACTCGCGGCCGGGTGTCCGCGATCCGCGGCGTGAACGTCGACGGCGTGGTCCGCACGCTGCTCTCGCGCGGGCTGATCGTCGAGGTCGGCTCGGACCCGGAGACCGGCGGCGGCCTGTACCGCACGACCGAGCTGTTCCTGGAGCGGATGGGACTCGAGACGCTCGACGAGCTGCCCTCGCTCGCGCCGCTGCTGCCCGAGATCGACGGGCTCGAACTCGACGAAGGCCTATGAGCACTCCCGCTCTCCCCGCCGGCGAACCGGTCCGCCTGCAGAAGGTGCTCGCCGCCGCGGGCCTCGGGTCACGGCGCGCCTGCGAGGAGTTGATCGCGTCCGGCCGGGTGTCCGTCGACGGCGTGGTGGTCACCGAGCTCGGCAGCCGGGTCGATCCCGCGCGAGCCGTCATCCACGTCGACGGGCAGCGGGTGAACGTCCGGGCCGACCTGGTGTATCTCGCGCTGAACAAGCCGCGCGGCGTGCTGAGCGCGATGTCCGACGACCGCGGCCGGCGCACCGTCGCGGACCTCGTCGCCGACCGTCCGGAGCGGCTGTTCCACGTCGGCCGGCTCGACGCGGACACCGAGGGCCTGCTGCTGCTCACCAACGACGGCGAGCTCGCGCACCGGCTGATGCACCCGGGGTTCGGCGTGCCCAAGACGTATCTCGCCACCGTTCCCGGCCCGGTGCCGCGGACGCTCGGCCGCCGGCTGCGCGACGGCGTGCAGCTCGAGGACGGCCCGGTGCGCGTGGACGCGTTCCGCGTCGTCCAGCAGGAGGGCAGCGGGAACGACATCAGGGCGATCGTCGAGGTCGTGCTGCACGAGGGCCGCAACCGGATCGTGCGCCGCATGCTGGACGCAGTCGGCCATCCGGTGCAGCGCCTGGTGCGGACCTCGATCGGCCCGGTGCGGCTCGGCGGTCAGCGCCCTGGCACGCTTCGGGAGTTGACCCGCGACGAGCTGGGCGAGCTGTTCCGGCTGGTCGAGACCCAACCATGACGAGGATCAGGAGGACTCTGCGGTGACGGTTCGCGCGGTACGCGGAGCGATCCAGGTCGAGGCG
>DASRSS010000024.1:0-10588 GCA_035656335.1 Jatrophihabitantaceae bacterium
GCAGCCCGCCTGCACCATCGGTCTCGTAGCGCACGAAGGGGATGCGCTCGTCGGGACGGGTCCGGAACGGTGTGCCGGTCAGGCAGAGTCGACGCGCCGCGCGGTCGAAGGCGGTCGCCACCGCCTCCCCCCAGGACAGCCCGTCGCCGGCGTGGTGGACCTCGTCCAGGATCACCAGGCTGCGCTTGGCGTTCGCGCGGGCGGCGTGCAGCGCGGGCTTCGCGGCGACCTGCGCGTACGTCGTGACGTAGCCGGTCAGGTCCGGGCGCACCGGCCCCGTCGCATTGGACAGGGCCGCGTCCAGCGGGATGCCCGCGCGCGCCGCCGCGTCCGCCCATTGCGTGCGCAGGTGGTCGGTCGGGCACACGACGATCAGCCGGTCGATCGCGCGGCGCTGCAGCAGCCGCTGGGCCAGCGCGAGCGCGAACCGGGTCTTGCCGGCGCCCGGCGTCGCCGTCACCAGGAAGTCGCGCCGCGGGTTCTCCGCCTCGTACACGGCGAGGGCCTCGGCCTGCCAGGCCCGCAGCCGTCCACCCGCCGCCGGGCCCGGATCGGGCAGCTCGCGCGGCGCGGCCACGGCCACCCCTCCTCGTTCGTTCGGTCCCTGTCGTGACGAGATGCCCCGAGGCGTTCGCCGCAGGGCATCTGCCCGTCACCATAACCGCCGCATCCGACGCGCCCGACGCGGCGCGCCCGACGCGGCGATCTTGGTCACCGGGCACACTGTTGTCTCGTGAATCCAGGACGGCGCGTGGGCCGGGCGTTGCGCCACTTGCCGTACCTGCTTCGCCGCACCGTCGCCCAGGCGTGGCACGACCGGGTGCTGGGGCTGTCGGCCGAGGCCGCGTTCTGGCAGATGCTGAGCCTGCCGTCGCTGTTCCTCGCCCTGGTCGCGACGCTGGGCTACGTCTCACGCTGGTTCGGCGAGAGCACCGTCAACCGCACCGAGCACCAGATCGAGTCAACGCTCGGCAGGGCGCTGAGCCAGCAGGTGAGCGATCAGGTGATCGCGCCGATGCTGCACGAGGTGCTGCATGGCGGCCGCGCCGACATCATCAGCATCGGCTTCGTGCTCGCGCTGTGGGCCGGCTCGTCGGCGACCTCGACGTTCGTCAACACGATCACCATCGCGTACGGCATGCGCGACATGCGCGGCGCGGTCCGCAGCCGGCTGCTCGCGCTGTGGCTGTTCCTCGGCTCGGTGCTGTTCGGCGTGATCGTGCTGCCGATGCTCGTGCTCGGGCCGCAGCTGCTCAAGCACGCGTTCCCCGACCGGTGGCAGCACACGGTCGCGCAGCTGCTCGCGATCGGCTACTACCCGGTGCTGGTCGGGCTGCTGTTCATCGGCCTGACGACGTTCTACCGGCTCGCGCCGCCGCGACGGCTGCCGTGGCACCGCGGGGCGCCAGGCGCCGTCATGGCGATCGCGGTGTTCCTCGGTGGGTCGGTCGCGCTGCGCGCGTACATCCAGTTCATCCTCGACCACAACCACGCGTACGCGACGCTCGCGACACCGATCGCCGCGCTGCTGTACTTCTTCGTCCTCGCACTCGGCGTGCTGCTCGGCGCCGAGTTCAACGCGGCGATCGAGCACCTCGCGCCGACGCCGGTCAAGCCGCCCCGCGTGCTGGACCCGCGTGCCTGGCGGCACGTCGAGCACGGCGAGGACGATCGTGCCGACGACGGGGACGGTCAACCGGACAAGCTGTCGTAGATCTCCTTGCACCGCGGGCAGACCGGCGAACCCGGCTTGGGCGCCTTGGTCACCGGGAACACCTCGCCGCACAGGGCCTCGACCAGCGTGCCCATCACCGCGCTCTCGGCGATCTTGGCCTTGCGCACGTAGTGGAACATCTCGTCCCCGGTGTCGGTGTCCGACGTGCGCGGCTGCTCCAGCGTCTGCGTAGTGGTCACGGGGTCGATTGTGCCACCGCGGCATGCGCTACTGATCGATCGTGCGGTCCGGCGGAGGCGCCGGCAGTTGCCGCTCGGCGTTCTCGATCCGTCCCGGCCGCTGCAGCTTGCGCTTGGGCGGACGGTCGTTGGCGAGGATCACCGCGCACCACGGGATCACCGCGCCGCCGACCAGGCACAGCAGCGCGAGGATGATCGAGAAGCGATACGTCAGAGCCGCCGCCAGCACGCAGGCGGCGCGGATCGCCATCATGATCGCGTAGCGCTTGCGTCGGCGGTCGAACTCGTCGTCGGGATTCTCGGGAGCGGTCGTGATGAGCGCCGGTCGATCATGATGGGTACGGCGCATACCTCCATACTTGCACCATGCCGCCCCGCCGAGTGCCGATCCTCGCGGCGGATCCGCTCGGCCGGCTGCGGCGCGCGCTCGAACCGTTCACGCCGGACGCGGTACAGCAGCTGATCGGGCCGGTCGGCCAGTCCGCGCACCAGCGCGGTGACCTGCTCGGCGTGGAGCGCGAACTCGGCGACGACGAGCTCTCGACGCTGGTGCGGCTGTTCCTGCTCGGCCTGCCGGTTGCGCCCGAGCGCGCGCGGCTGGCGTTGGCGCCGCTGGATCCGGCCGAGGCCGGGCCGCTGCTGGACGTCCGCCCGGATGCGGTGCGCGCGAAGCTGGAGGTGCGGCCGTACGCGGCGGCGCATGCGGACCGCTCGTGGTGGGTGGTGTCCGACTTCGGCAGCGACGTCCGTCCCGGACCGCTGGCGGCCGATCACGTGCTGGGCATCGGCGGTGCCTCGCTGACGCTGGCGCAGGCGACGATCCGCACGCCGGTCGGCCGCGCCCTGGACCTCGGCACCGGCTGCGGCGTGCAGGCGCTGCACCTGTCCGAGCACTGCCGCTCGGTCGTCGCCACGGACGTCAGCGAGCGGGCGCTCGCGCTCGCGGCCACCACGGCCGCGCTCAGCGACATGGACTGGGATCTGCGGGCCGGCTCGCTGCTGGAACCGGTCGCGGGCGAGCGGTTCGACCTGATCGTGGCGAACCCGCCGTTCGTCGTCTCCCCCGGCGCCGACGCCGGCGAGGACCTGTTCGACTACCGCGACAGCGGGCTCGCCGGCGACGGGGTCAGCCGCGCGCTGCTGCGGCAGTTGCCGGCCCACCTAGCGCCCGGCGGCGTGGCGCAGCTGCTGGCGAACTGGATCGTCCCGCCGGACGGCGACTGGCAGGGCCGGATCGGTGGGTGGCTGGACGAAGGCGGCTGCGACGCCTGGGTGTGGCAGCGCGAGGTGGCCGAGCCCGGCGAGTACGTCACCCTCTGGCTGCGCGACGCGGGCGAGCAGCCTGGCACCGACCGCTGGCGGGCCCGCTACACGCGCTGGATGGACTGGTTCGCCGCGTCCGGGGTCGCCGCCGTCGGCATGGGCCTGGTCACGCTGTGGCGTTCGGAGTCGGCCGACCCGGTCGTCGTGTGCGAGGACGTCCCACAGGCCGTGGAGCAGCCGGCCGGCGCGCACCTGCCGGGGTGGATCGAACGCACCCGCTGGCTGGCGGCCACCGACGACGGCGCGCTGCTCGCCGCGAAGCCGCGCTGCGCGGACGGGGTGGTGCGGGTGCGCGACGACCTGCGCGACGAGTCCGGCGCCGGCTGGCGCACCGCGCTGAGCCGGCTGCGGCAGAGCTACGGGATGCGCTGGGAGCTGGAGGTGGACGACGCCGTCGCGGCGCTCGTCGCCGCCTGCGACGGCGCGACACCGCTGGCGGTTCCGGTCGCCGTGCTGGCGTCCTCGCTCGGCCAGGAGCCGGGTGACGTTGCCGCGGCGCTGCTGCCGGTGCTGCGCGACCTGGTCCAGCGTGGCTTCCTGATCCCGGCCGTCGCGGCGGAGGACGGGCAGCCGGCGTGAGGGCGGTCGTGCAGCGGGTGAGCCGCGCGTCGGTGACGGTCGACGGCACGGTGGTAGGGGCGATCGAGACCGGCCTGCTCGTGCTGCTCGGCGTCACGCACACCGACACCGGCGAGCAGGCCGAGGCGCTGGCCCGCAAGATCCACACGCTGCGGATCCTGCGCGACGAGCAGTCCGTCGCGGACGTGCCCGGCACGGGCGTGCTGGTGGTCAGCCAGTTCACGCTGTACGGCGACGCCCGCAAGGGCCGGCGCCCGTCCTGGTCCGCCGCGGCGCCGGGACCGGTGGCCGAGCCGCTGGTCGACGCCTTCGTCGCCGCGCTGCGAGGGCTCGGGGCGACCGTCCGCACCGGGGTGTTCGGCGCCGACATGGCCGTGGACCTGGTCAACGACGGGCCGGTCACGCTGCTGCTGGAGGCCTGACCGGGGCTTGAATCGGCCCGGGGGCTGCCGATTCCTTGAGTCGAACCTGAGTACCTCGCATGGAAACCGCGGGTATCGGGAACACCAACAGCGTTCCGACACGTTCTACCGGTGAACCGAAAGGCCCCGGACGACGAAGTCCTGGGTAGCACCGACACCGAGGTGGTTTCACCGACTGTGACTACATCGCGCAGCACGTCCCCCCGCACGCCGTCGCGCCGCAAGGGCGCCGCGGCGACCACCCGTACCTCCGAGCCGCACATCGCGACCCGCGCGCACCGCAGCGCGCGCAAGGGCAAGCCGACGCCGGAGGCGACCGAGGCTGCGACCACCGAGACCCTGACCGACACCACCGCCGTCGAGACGCCCGCCGTCGACACGACCGCTGCCGATCCCGAGGTCGACGAGGCGCCGGCCACCGCCGCCGCGGACCTGGACGAGGTCGCCGCGTCCGCCGACCTGGTGCGCGTCTACCTGAACGAGATCGGCAAGGTCGCGCTGCTGACCGCCGCCGACGAGGTCGAGCTGGCCAAGCGCATCGAGGCCGGCCTGTACGCCGAGCACCTGCTCGACGCCGGCGGCCGGATCAGCGCCACCCGCAAGCGTGAGCTGCGTGCCCTGGCCGTCGACGGGCAGCGCGCCAAGGACCACCTGCTGCGCGCGAACCTACGCCTGGTCGTCTCGCTCGCGAAGCGGTACACCGGCCACGGCATGCCGTTCCTCGACCTGATCCAGGAGGGCAACCTCGGCCTGATCCGCGCCGTGGAGAAGTTCGACTACACCAAGGGCTTCAAGTTCTCGACGTACGCGACGTGGTGGATCCGGCAGGCGATCAGCCGCGCCATGGCCGACCAGTCGCGGACGATCCGGCTGCCCGTGCACCTGGTCGAGCAGGTCAACAAGCTGCAGCGGGTGCGCCGCGAACTCGGCCAGGAACTCGGCCGCGAAGTCTCGCACGCCGAGCTCGCCGAGCAGCTGGACCTCACCGAGGACCGCGTGCGCGAGCTGATCGACAGGTCTCGCGACCTGGTCAGCCTGGACCAGACCGTCGGCGCCGACGACGACGCCTCGCTCGGTGACTTCATCGCCGACGAGCAGACTACCTCGGCCGCAGAGGCCTCCATCGAGGAGCAGTTCATGCGCGGCCAGCTGCGCGCGGTGCTCGACACACTCGACGCCCGCGAGGCAGCCGTCGTGCGCATGCGCTACGGCCTGGACGGACGCCAGCCCCGCACGCTGGACGAGATCGGCCGCGAGTTCAAGCTGTCCCGCGAGCGGATCCGGCAGATCGAGCGCGAGACGATGGCCAAGCTGCGCCACCCGTCCCGCGCCCAGGTCCTCCGCGATTTTTTGGATTGAGCGCGATGAGCTCCCCCGCGGGCTACGCCCTAACACTCGGGGGGACCCCCATCTGCGCGAAGAGCCCGCGCCCGCGCGAGCGGAGCGAGCTTGCGGTGCGACTCGCGCGATCCTCCCCCGCCGGCTACGCCTTCACTGACGGGGGCGCCCCCAGTCCGTTCTTTGGGGCGGTCGAAGAGGGGCGTTGCGCGGATAAGATCTGGCCGTGAGCCATCACAGCGACCTCATCGACACGACCGAGATGTACCTGCGGACCGTGTTCGAGCTCGAGGAGGAGGGCGTCGTCCCGCTGCGCGCCCGCATCGCCGAGCGGCTCGGGCAGAGCGGCCCGACGGTCAGCCAGACGGTGGCCCGCATGGAGCGCGACGGCCTGCTGCACGTGGCCGACGACCGCCACCTGCAGCTGACCGAAGCAGGCCGGCACCAGGCGACCGCCGTGATGCGCAAGCACCGGCTGGCCGAACGTCTCCTTGTCGACATCATCGGGCTGGACTGGGAGGACGTCCACATCGAGGCGTGCCGCTGGGAGCACGTGATGAGCGACGCCGTGGAACGCCGGATCGTCGCGCTGCTGCAGAAGCCGCTCGTCTGCCCGCACGGCAACCCCATCCCCGGCCTGGACGAGCTCGGCCTGCCGTTCGCCGCGACCGACGATCACGCCGGACTGATCACGATCAGCGCGGCCGTCCTGGCCGGCGCGAGCGAGGTGGTCGTGGAGCGGATCAGCGAGCAGTTGCAGTCGGACGCGGCGATGATGCACCGCTTCGCCGGCGCCGGCCTCCTGCCCGGCCGGCTGGTCAAGCTCACCCCGCGGGAGGGCTCGGTCGAGATCGCGACCGCGGGCGACACCCTGCTGGCCGGGCGGGACGTGAGCGATCACATCTTCGTGCGCAGCGAACCGGTCGCGGCCGTTCGGTAGTATTTCCACGGAGCGAGCCACCGCAGCCTCGCCGCCCGGCGCCGCACAGAGTCGTCTCACTGGGGCGCCCGCCGTGATCGAGTAGAAAGAGCACGCCGGTGGCACACGATCCGCACGGTTTTCTCAAGCATGCCCGCGTCGACACGCCCAAGCGGCCCGCGGCCGAGCGCGTGCGCGACTGGCAGCCGATCTACCTGCGGCCCAAGCGCGAAGCCGTCAACGAGCAGGCCGCGCGCTGCATGGACTGCGGCGTCGCGTTCTGCCACAACGGCTGCCCGCTGGGCAACCTGATCCCGGAGTGGAACGAGTTCGTCGCCCGCGACGACTACGGGACCGCCAGCGAGCGGCTGCACGCCACCAACAACTTCCCGGAGTTCACCGGCTGGATCTGCCCGGCGCCGTGCGAGGCCGCCTGCGTGCTCGCGCTGAACACCGACCCGGTGACCATCAAGCAGGTCGAGCTGAGCATCGTGGAGCAGGCCTTCGCCGACGGCACGGTCACACCGCAGCTGGCGGTCGAGCGCACCGGGCGGACCGTCGCCGTGATCGGGTCCGGACCCGCCGGTCTCGCCGCCGCACAGCAGCTCACCCGCGCCGGTCACGACGTCACCGTGTTCGAGCGGGACGACCGGATAGGCGGGCTGCTGCGCTACGGCATCCCGGACTTCAAGATGCCCAAGGACGTGATCGACCGCCGCCTGGAGCAGATGCGTGCCGAGGGGACGGTCTTCCGGCCGAGCACCCCGATCGGACCCGCCGACGCCGAGCGGCTGCGCGCCGACTTCGACGCGGTCATCCTGGCCGTCGGCGCCCTCGCTCCGCGCGAGCTGCGCACGCCGGGACGCGAGCTGGCCGGCGTCCATCAGGCGATGAGCTACCTGCCGTGGGGCAACCGCGTGTTCGCCGGTGACGTCGACACCCCCGAGATCGACGCCGCGGGCAAGCACGTCGTGATCATCGGCGGCGGCGACACCGCGGCCGACTGCCTGGGCACGGCCAACCGGCAGGGTGCGCTCTCGGTGACCGTGCTGGACCACAATCCCCGGCCGGAACCGCGGGTCGGCCTGGTCAACCCGGTCTGGCCCTCGGCACCGAGCAGCCGGGGGGTCTCGCCCGCACACGACGAGGGCGTGCACGAGGCCTGGTCCCGCGAGGCGGTCGAGTTCCTCGGCGACGAGAACGGCGCGGTGCGCGCGGTCGTCGTCGAGGAGGTCGAGATCGTCCGCGTGGATGGCCAGCGCGTGTTCCACCCGGTGCCCGGATCGCGCAGCGAGCTGCCCGCCGACCTGGTGCTGGTGGCGGCCGGCTTCGTCGGCACGGACGTGCCGGACCTGCTTGACGCGCTCGGCGTGCGCCGCGACCCGGTCAAGGGCACCGCCGTGGTCGACGACGGGTGGCGGACGAGCGCCGACGGGATCTACGCGTGCGGCGACGCCTCGCGCGGGGCGTCGCTGGTGGTGTGGGCGATCGCGGAGGGCCGGGCCTGCGCCGCGGCCGTCGACGACCTGCTCACCGGCGCTAGCGACCTGCCGACCCCGGTGCGGCCGCACGCGGTGTCGCTCTAGCCGACCGGCGCCGCCGTTCACGCGACCCGCTTCCGCCGGGAACCCAGCTTCGGCACCTGGTTCGGGTTCAGCCCGTAGGTCAAAGCGGCGCGCAGCAGGTCCGCCGCGCCATAGCCGGGATCGCGCTCGAGGGTCCGGTCGACCGCGATCACGGCGAGGGCGCCGTTGCCCGCGCGCCAGCTGCCCCAGCCGAACAGGAACAGTGGCGCCGCCGCGTACCTGCCGGGCAGCCGCCGGGCGAGCTCCCGCCACAGCGGCCGGCCGTCCAGGCGACCGCCGTCGACCGCACTCCAGACCGCGTCGCGCACCTCGGTCTGCATCAGGGCGGACCCGAACCGGGCTACCTCCGCGTCGCTGAGCGCCCACTCGCCCTGGGCCTCGGCGGCGGCGTCCGCCTTGCGCGCGGCCGCGAAGATCGCCCGCTTGGCCGAGCGGATGGCGCGCTCGCCGCGGCCGGCAACGATCTCGGCGACGCCGCGCCGATCCTCCGCCGCGACGAGTTCCGCGACCGCGGCCAGGCGCTCCTGCGCTACGGGGTCCAACATCGCCTCGACCGCCGCGCGGTCCGGCAGCGCCACCATGCCCGCGAACGTCGCCTCGGCGACGAACTCCGACGGCGCCTCGGGAAGCGGCGTGCCGGAGCGCGGGCAGCACCCGTTCCCGTCGCACAGATAGGACCACCACCGCCCGCCGGCGACGTACAGCGCTTCGCCGAGCTCGCAGCCGCACCGCTCGCACTCCTCCTCCAGCGCGGGCACGAGGCCGGCCCAGGGCAGCTGCCAGCCGGGCCCGTTACGGCCGCGGGAGATGTCCGGCATCGGCCCGCCGTCGCCGTACACCACGGCGAGCAGGTCCCTCGCTCCCCCGCGCGCCAGCGCGTCGATCAGGCGGCTCAGCGCACGCGGTTCGGCCAGCTCGGGCAGGTCGACCCGCGCGGTCACGACGAGCTCGCGGTCGGCCAGCCCGAGCAGGACGAGGCTGTTGGTGGGGTGGAACCCGAGCAGGTACGGCACCGCCTGCAGGACGTCGGGCGGTCCGCTGATTCGCATTGTCGGCTTGCGCATGCACCGAGGCTGCCGCGTTTCCCGGCGCAACGGGCCGGGCCGGCTCGATCTGTGGACGACACGCCGCGTTGTGGACAGCGGCCACGGCCTGTCGGTGCCGCGTGCTACCGGCCAGCCGCTAGTGCAGTGTTCCCGCCCGCCAGCGCCGCGCGGACGCGGCCAGGTCGGCGGCAGCTCGCTCGTTGCGCTCGGCCAGCGTGACCGCCGCCGGGTCGGGCCCGGACGCGCCCAGGTCCGTACGCGAGCCGGCGAGTTCGCGCCGCCCGGCGGCCAGCACCCGGAACAGCGCGGCGGCCCGCTCCAGCGCGACCGCGAAATCGCCGCGGTAGGCACCGGTGAGCACGTCGTCGGCCACCCGCGCGAGCGAGCCGACGTCCGCCAGCGGAGCCACGCCGGCGACGACCGCGTCGGCCGCGGCGACCGGCTCGCCGGCCCGCCACAGCCGCACCACCTCGTCGGCGCTGGAGCGGCACCACTGGCGCAGCAGGTACAGCGCCCACAGCGCGCCCGGCAGGCTGACCGGATCGGCCTCGCGCCACAGCTCGGCGAGCGTCTCCAGCCCCACCCGGTCGGCCAGGTCGATGAAGCGATCGTCGGCGCCGAGTTCGCGCCCGGCGTGGACCAGCATCGCCGCGGTGGCCGAGGCGACCTCTGCGCGCGACTGCGGCGTGCTGCCGCCGGCGGCGTCGATCAGGTCGGTCAGGTCCGCGTAGTGCGCGGGTCGGCGCGGCCTCGGATCCGGCTGGGTCACCGGGTCCGCCCGCGGGCAGGCTCGTGGGTCACGATTCCCACGATACGTCCCGTACCGGGCCGTCCCGCGCAGCTGCGCCGGGCGGCGACACGGACGAACACCCGGTACCGTGGACACCGGCGTCGGCCCGATCCATGGCCCCCGGTCCCACATTCGCCGCTTCGAGCGGCCTTCCGCCGAGAGGCGACCTGGCGGGTCGACGCCCACATCGGACGGCGGGCAGGGACGGGCGATGAGCGAATCGGCGGGTCGGTGATCGAGAGCGGCAACGGCTGGGTGCAGTGCTCGCTGGGGCACCGGCACTGGGGCCGCTTCGGCGCCGCCGGCGTCCTGATCACCGACGGCCTGCAGGTGATGCTGCAGCACCGTGCCGCGTGGACGCACGAGGGTGGCACGTGGGCCGTGCCCGGCGGTGCCCGCGACAGCCACGAGAGCGCGATGACCGCAGCGCTGCGCGAGGCGGCCGAGGAGACCGACGTCGACCTGAACCGGATCGAGCCGTACCGCGAGCTGGTGGACGACCACGGCGGCTGGAGCTACACCACCGTGCTCGCCCGCGCGCTCGACGGGCTCGGCGAGCTGGACGCGCGCCCGGTGAACGCCGAGAGCATCGCGATCCGCTGGTGGCCGATCGACGAGGTCGAGGCGCTGCCGCTGCACTACGGCTTCGCCGGGACGTGGCCGCGGCTGCG
>DASRSS010000025.1:0-15615 GCA_035656335.1 Jatrophihabitantaceae bacterium
GCGGCGGAGCTGGTCACCGAGGTGTTGCAGCGCAACGGGCTCGGCCCGGACGACCTGATCAGCATCCTGTTCACGGCCACGCCCGACCTGACCGCGGACTTCCCGGCGTACGCGGCACGCCAGCTCGGCCTGGTGGACGTACCGCTGATGTGCGCGACCGAGATCGCCGTTCCGGGCGCGATGCCGCGCGTGCTGCGGCTGCTCGCGCACATCGACACCGAGCTGACCCGCGACCACATCCGGCACGTGTACCTGCGCGGTGCGGCCGCGCTGAGGACCGACCTGCCGCAGTGACGAGGTGGCAGCGGGCAGTCCGTATCCTCAGCGGGTGACTTCGAACTCCGGCCCGTTCACCGGGGTGATCGCGCTCGACGGCCCGTCCGGCACCGGCAAGTCCACCGTCGCGCGCCGGCTCGCGCAGCGGTTGGGCGCCCGCTACCTCGACACCGGTGCGATGTACCGCGCGGCGACGCTCGCCGTGCTTCGCGCGGGCACCGCGCTCGACGACGCCGCGGCGATCACCGCCACCGTCCGCGCCGCCGAGGTGTCCATCTCGACGGACCCGGTGGCGCCCGCGATCACGCTGGACGGCGACGCCGTCGACGCCGAGATCCGCTCGGCGGAGGTGACGTCGGCGGTCAGCGCCGTGTCCGCGGTGCCCGCCGTGCGCGAGCGGCTCGTCGCGCTGCAGCGGGAGATCATCACCGCGGCCGGCGCGATCGTCGTCGAGGGCCGCGACATCGGCTCGGTGGTCTGGCCGCAAGCCCGGCCCAAGGTCTATCTGACGGCCAGCCCGCAGGCCCGCGCGCAGCGGCGCGCCGGCGAGCTCGGCAGTGGCGTGGACGTGGCCGCGGTCGCCGCCGACATCGCGCGCCGCGACCGGCTGGACAGCACCCGCGCGGCCAGCCCGCTCGCGCGCGCGGACGGCGCGGTGGAGCTGGACACGACCGCGCTCGGTATCGACGAGGTGGTTCAGCGACTTGTCGACATGACGCCATCGGCCTCCGAGGCGGGGCGATGACCGAGGAGGCGGCCGGCGCGCTTCCCGTCGTCGCCGTCGTGGGCCGTCCGAACGTCGGCAAGTCGACGCTGGTGAACCGCATCCTGGGCCGGCGCGAGGCGGTCGTGCAGGACGTGCCCGGCGTGACGCGCGACCGGGTCGCCTACGACGCCGTCTGGGGCGGCCGGCAGTTCACCCTGGTGGACACCGGCGGCTGGGAGCCGGACGCGCGCGGCCTGCAGGCGATGGTCTCGGCGCAGGCCGAGCGCGCGGTCGCCACCGCGGACCTGGTGCTGTTCGTGATCGACGGCCGCACCGGCGCGACCCAGACCGACCTGGAGGTCGCTCGCACGCTGCGCCGCTCGGGCCGTCCCGTGGTGCTGGCCGTGACCAAGGTCGACGACGAGCGGGCCGAGCCGGACGCCGCCGAGTGGTGGTCGCTGGGGCTCGGCGAGCCGTACCCGGTGAGCGGCCTGCACGGGCGCGGCAGCGGCGACCTGCTGGACGCCGTCCTGGCCGCACTGCCCGACGCTCCCCCCGAGGTCGAGACGGCGGGCGGGCCGCGGCGCGTCGCGCTGGTAGGCCGTCCGAACGTCGGCAAGTCCAGCCTGCTGAACAAGCTCACCGGCGAGCAGCGCTCGGTCGTGGACGAGGTCGCGGGCACCACCGTGGACCCGGTGGACAGCCTGGTCGAACTCGGCGGCGAGGTGTGGCGCTTCGTCGACACCGCCGGGCTGCGCCGCCGCGTCCGCCAGGCGAGCGGGATGGAGTACTACGCGAGCCTGCGCACCGCCGCCGCGATCGAGGCCGCCGAGGTCGCGGTCGTGCTGCTGGACGCGTCCGAGCCGCTCACCGAGCAGGACCAGCGCGTGATCGGCGAGGTGCTCGAGGCCGGGCGCGCGCTGGTGATCGCGTTCAACAAGTGGGACCTGCTGGACGAGGACCGGCACGACCGGCTCGAGCGCGAGATCGACCGCGAGCTCGCACGCGTCGCGTGGGCGCCGCGGATCAACGTGTCCGCAAAGACCGGGCGCGCCGTGGAGAAGCTGCCGGCACACCTGCGCACCAGCCTCGCCTCGTGGGACCGGCGCATCCCGACCGGCCGGCTGAACAGCTGGCTGACCGAGGTCGTCGGGCAGACCCCGCCGCCGCCGCGGGGCGGCAAGGCGCCGCGGGTGCTGTTCGCGACGCAGGCCGACACCCGGCCGCCGCGGTTCGTGCTGTTCACCACCGGCTTCCTGGAGGCGGGCTACCGGCGCTTCCTCGAACGCAGGCTGCGCGAGGACTTCGACTTCACCGGCACGCCCATCGAGATCTCCGTGCGCGTGCGCGAGAAGCGGGCACGGTAGGATTCCAGCGACCGGGACGTGGCGCAGCTTGGTAGCGCACTTGACTGGGGGTCAAGGGGTCGCAGGTTCAAATCCTGTCGTCCCGACAAATTTTGTCGAGCCGGGCACGGGGATCCGTGAGGGGGTCATCCAGCGTGACGGCAGCGCCGGAGTCGCGGCAGGCCGGTGAGCGCGGGGTCGCGGGTGACCGGCTGCTCACCATCCCCAACCTGCTCAGCGTGCTGCGGCTGCTGGGCGTGCCGCTGTTCCTGTGGCTGATGCTCGGCCCGCACGCGGACGGGTGGGCGATCCTCGTCCTGGGCCTGTCCGGGATCACCGACTGGGCGGACGGCTGGCTGGCGCGCAAGCTGAACCAGCTCAGCGACTTCGGCGCGATGCTCGACCCGCTCGCCGACCGGCTCTACATCCTGGCGACGCTGCTCGGGCTCGTGCTGCGGCACGTGATCCCGTGGTGGCTCGCGGTCGTGATCGTCGGACGGGACGTGATCCTGGCCGGTGGGCTGTGGCTGCTCAAGCGGCACGGCTGGGGGCCGCCGGAGGTGCACTACCTCGGCAAGGCGGCCACGTTCTGCCTGCTGTACGCGTTCCCGCTGTTGCTGATCGGCGCGCACCACGGCACCGTCCCGGACATTGCCCGCCCGATCGCGTGGGCGTTCACGATCTGGGGGACCGCGCTGTACCTGTGGGCCGGGGCCGTCTACTTCGGCCAGATCGTCCGGCTGGTTCGGCGCACGCAATGACGGACCGATCCGGGGGCGATCAAGGGCACGTCGCCCAGCTGCTGATCGAGCTGGTGACGAATCCGCGCGACCCCGGCTACGAGGCCGCCGCGGCCCGGCGCGGCGGCGAGCCGAGCCGGCGCTGGTACGACGCGCCGCTGGTCGCGGCGGGCTGCGCGGTCATCGGCTTCGTGCTCGTGCTCGCGTACGTCCAGACGCACCGCGCCGCGCCCGAGACCGCCAAGGTGCGGCAGAGCCTGATCACCCGGGTGCACGCGGCCGAGTCGCGCGGCAACGCGCTGGCCAGCAGCGCGCGGACCCTCAACGACCAGCTGAACACGCTGCGCGGCAACGCGCTCACCGGTGCGGGCGCCCTCACCGACGAGCTGAACCTGGACGAGCTGCTGGCCGGCCAGGTCGCCGTCCGCGGACCCGGCCTGCAGGTCGAGCTGTCCGAGCCGCCGACGCCGTCCGGCACCGCCGCCCCCGGGCGCGGCGGGACGGTGCCCATCACCGCGACGCATATCCTCAGTGACCGTGATGTGCGCATCGTCGTCAACGAGCTGTGGGCCGACGGTGCGGAGGCGATCTCGGTGAACAACGTGCGCCTGACGCCGACGTCGGCGATCCGCTTCGCGGGCCAGGCGGTCCTGGTCGACTTCCAGCCGATCGCATCGCCGTACGTCATCCGGGCGGTCGGCCCGTCCGAACAGCTGGACACCGAGTTCGCGTCCAGCCCGGTCGCCAGCCGCTACCAGACGCTCGTCGGCGTGGACGGCATCGGTTTCACGTTCAGCGAGCAGAAGGACCTTTCGTTGCCGGCCAGTCCCGCGGTCGCGCCGCGCTTCGCGAAGGTCCCCGCTACGCCGAAGCCGAAGGGCACCCGGTGATCGCGTTCCTCGCGCTGGTGATCGGCGTGGTGGTCGGTTTCATCCTGCGCCCCACCGTCCCGAACTGGATGGAGCCGTACCTGCCGATCGCTGTCGTCGCCGCGCTCGACGCCGTGTTCGGCGGCGTGCGCGCCCGGCTCGACGGCATCTTCGACGCGAAGGTGTTCGTCGTGTCGTTCGTGTCCAACGTCGTCGTCGCGGCACTGATCGTCTTCCTCGGCGACAAGCTGGGCGTCGGTGGCCAGCTGTCCACGGCGGTCGTGGTCGTGCTCGGCATCCGCATCTTCAGCAACGCCGCCGCGATCCGGCGCCACCTGTTCCGGGCCTAGGTCGCTGCCGTGTCCGACAAGCCCAACGACATCGAGCCCACCGACGCCGAGCCGAACGGCACCGAGCCGAACGGCACCGAGCAGCCGCAGCCAGAGCGTCCGCGCCGCGCGCACCGCATTCGCGCCGGCGCGCTGATCGGCGTGCTCACCGCGCTGCTCGGCTTCGCGATCGCGGTGCAGGTGCACGCGAACTCCAAGTCCGACAGCCTCGCCGGCCTGCGCGAGGACGACCTAATCGGCATCCTCGACAACCAGAACGCGCGCGCGGACCGGCTGCGCCAGCAGATCGCCGAACTGCAGCGTTCGCTGCGCTCCCTGCAGAACAGCGGGGACGCGGCCGCCGCCGCGCGGCACCAGGCGCAGCAGCAGGCGCAGGCCCTCGGCGTGCTGCTCGGGACGCTGCCGGCCACCGGGCCGGGCGTGATCGTCCAGATCAACGACCCCAACCACAAGCTGCACGGCGAGGACGTCCTGGACGTGGTCGAGGAGCTGCGGGGCGCCGGCGCGGAGGCGATCGACTTCGACGGCGTGCGGGTGAGTACCGACACCGCGTTCAGCGACGTCGATGGCACGGTGGCGGTCGACGGCGACCCGCTGCAGCAGCCGTACACCGTCCTCGCGATCGGAGAGCCGAAGACGCTGGACACCGCGCTGAACATCCCCGGCGGCGTCGCCGCGGCGATCCGCGCGGACGGCGGCGAGTTGCGCGTGAGCGAGCGCGGCAAGCTGACGATCACGGTCACCCGGACGCTGCCGACGCCGCGGTTCGCCGTTCCCTCCGGACACTGAGCCGACGCGGGTAAGGTCTCAGCAGCTCACGCAGATCAGCCCCATCGACCGCAAGGAAGGCACGCCATGGCCGAGGTTCCCGACGACCTGCGCTACACCGCCGAGCACGAGTGGGTGCGTGTCACCGACGGGTCCAACACCGTCCGCGTCGGCATCACCGACTACGCGCAGGAGGCGCTCGGTGACGTCGTGTACGTGTCGCTGCCCGAGCTCGGCGCGACGGTCGGCGCGGGGGACGCGGTCGGCGAGATCGAATCCACCAAGAGCGTGTCCGACGTCTACGCGCCGGTCGCCGGAACGGTGGCCGCGCGCAACGAGGCGCTGGACGGCACCCCGGACCTGATCAACTCCGACCCGTACGGTGAGGGCTGGCTGGTCGAGATCGAACTCGCCGAGGGCGCCGACGTGGACGCGCTGCTCGACGCGGCCGCCTACGGCACGCTCTCGCAGTGAGACACGCCTTAGGCTCGACCTTCGATTGACCCTCGCAACTCGCCGGGCCTAGGCTCGGCGAACCGACTGACCGCTCAACGCAAGTGAAGGGCGACGCAGTGTTCTGCACCGCTTGTGGCACCGAGAACCCCGCCGGCAACCGCTTCTGCGCGAACTGTGGCGCGGCGCTGCCGGTGCCGACCGCCGGCCCGGACGTGACGAGCACGATCACCACGACCGGCTCCGTCCCGGACGTCGACACCGAGTTCTCCACCGAGGCGCACCAGGGGGCCGTCGACGCGCTGACGCCGGGCTCGGCACTGCTCGTGGTCAAGCGCGGCCCCAACGCCGGCAGCCGGTTCCTGCTCGACCAGGACGTCACCACTGCGGGCCGCCACCCGGACAGCGACATCTTCCTCGACGACGTCACCGTCTCGCGCCGCCACGCGGAGTTCCGCCGCGAGGGCAACGGCTACGCGGTGCACGACGTCGGCTCGCTGAACGGCACGTACGTCAATCGTGAACGCATCGACGCAACGCCACTGTCCGGAGGTGACGAGGTGCAGATCGGGAAGTTCCGGCTGGTGTACCTGACGGCGGCCGTGCGCGCCGGCGTCGGTAACCCGGCATGACGGCAACCGGAGCCGCCCGCCGCGGCCGCAGCGACGCCACACTGACCATCGGGGACGTTCTCGCGCAGCTCAAGGGCGAGTTCGGCGACCTGACGATCAGCAAGATCCGCTTCCTGGAGCAGGAGGGACTCGTCCAACCCGACCGCACGCCGTCGGGCTACCGGAAGTTCTCCGCCGGTGACGTGGCGCGGTTGAAGTACGTCCTCGCGCAGCAGAAGTACCACTACCTGCCGCTGAAGGTGATCAAGGACCAGTTGGAGTCGATCGACCGCGGTCTCGTGCCGCCCGGCGTCGGCACCGACACCCCGCGCGCCGCGCACACGACGCTCGCCACGATCGCCGACAACGCGCCGACCGCCGAGCACTTCCGTCCCGCGCCCGCGCCGATGCGGCTGTCGCGCGAGGAGCTGCTCAACGCGGCCGGCCTGCGTGACGAGCAGCTGCGCGAGATCGAGCAGTTCAACCTGATCACCGCGCGGCCCGGCGGGCACTACGACGACGACGCGCTGGCCGTCGCCAAGATCGTCGCGGACCTCGCCCGGTTCGGGCTGGAGCCGCGCCACCTGCGCGCGTTCCGCACCGCCGCCGAGCGCGAGGTCGGGCTGTTCTCGCAGGTCGTCGGCCCGACGTCGCGGCGCAAGAGCGCCGAGGCGCGCGCCCGCGCCGAGGAGACCGTCCGCGAGCTGGCCGCGCTGTCCGTCCGGCTGCATGCGGCGCTGGTGCAGATCGGCCTGCGCGAGGTCGTCGGCTGACGCCGTCACCGGCTGGCGGACGCCCACCCGCGGTGTAGCGTCGAGGGCGACGGAAGTCGAGGTCTCGGAGGTCTGCTCGTGCATCCGCTGCGCGTAGTCGGGGTGCGGGTCGAGTTGCCCGCGAACCAGCCCGTCGTGCTGCTGCGTGAGGAGGGCGGCGCGCGCTATCTGCCGATCTGGATCGGTGCGGTGGAGGCGTCGGCGATCGCCTTCCAGCAACAGGGTGTGCAGACCGTCCGGCCGCTCACGCACGACCTGCTGCGCGACGTGATCAGCGGTCTCGGCGCGAGCCTGGAGGCCGTGCACATCACCGAGATGCGCGAGGACATCTTCTACGCCGAGCTGCGCTTCGCCGGCGGCGTCAGCGTCAGCGCGCGGCCGTCGGACGCGATCGCGCTGGCGCTGCGCTGCGACGTCGCGATCCTCGGCACCGACGCCGTCCTGGACGCCGCGGGCATCGAGATCCCGGACGAGCAGGAGGACGAGGTCGAGCGGTTCCGCGAGTTCCTCGACAACATCTCGCCCGAGGATTTCGCGGCCGGCTGACCGGCGCTCTGCCCTCAATCTGAACGTGAGGGTTAGCTATCGTCGGCGCGTCGCGTTGACCGGTCGGCACCCCGACGCCTACGGTCTGGGGACGCGAATCACGACGGTGCAATTTCCGGCCGGGTCGCGGAAGGTTACCGGCGAGTTTAGTGGCATTCTGGTCCTGCCGGATCGAGATGTCTGCGGGTTCTAGTGCGGAGGTGGCAGGTGGACCGACTGGACGGGAAACCGCAGCGGCCGGAGCAGGGCGCCCTGTTCGCCGATCCGACGGTCGAGGCGGCCGACGAGCTGGTCGGCTACCGCGGCCCCACCGCGTGCGCGGCCGCCGGCATCACTTACCGCCAGCTGGACTACTGGGCCCGCACCGACCTGGTCGTCCCGTCCATCCGCTCGGCCAGCGGCTCCGGCAGCCAGCGGCTCTACTCGTTCAAGGACATCCTGGTCCTCAAGGTCGTCAAGCGGCTGCTGGACACCGGCGTCTCGCTGCAGAACATCCGCGCCGCCGTCGACGCGCTGCGCGCCCGCGGCGTCGAGGACCTGGCCCGGATCACGCTGCTGTCCGACGGCACCACCGTCTACGAGTGCACCTCCTCGGAGGAGGTCGTCGACCTGCTGCGCGGCGGCCAGGGCGTGTTCGGCATCGCGGTGAGCGGCGCGCTGCGCGAGCTGGTCGGCTCGCTCGCGACGCTGCCCGGCGAGCGGGCCGACGGCAGCGAGGAGACCGGCCCGAGCGCCGCCGGCAACGACGAGCTCTCGCTGCGCCGCCAGCGCCGCTCCGCCAGCGCCTGACACCCTGAGCTGACGCGGCACGCCGAGGCGGCACCCGGGCGCCCGGGCTGATACCGTCGCAACTGGCCGTCCATCCCGTGCGGGAGAGTCCGCAGTCGCGGCGCCGAAGGGGCAACCTCCCCGGAACCTCTCAGGCACCCAGGACCGTGCGGAGCAGGCCGCTCTGAAGGGCGCGTCCCGACAGACGGGGAGACCGGGCACCGGCGTGGTGTTCGGCCTTCACCGGCAGTCGAGAACTCGCACGGGAGCACGCGGTGAGCAACGAGCGCAGCCTGACCGATCTGGAGCAGGCCAACCCCTTCGCCGAACGGCACATCGGCCCCGCCGCGGACGAGCAGGCCCGCATGCTGGACGCGATCGGCTACCCGTCCATGGACGCCCTGCTGACGGACGCGATCCCGGCGAGCATCCGCGAGAAGCTGGCGCTCGCGCTGCCGCCCGCGGCGTCCGAGGCACAGGCCGCCGCCGAGCTGCGCGCGCTGGCCGGCCGCAACCAGGTGCTGACCTCGATGATCGGGCTGGGCTACTACGACACGCTCACGCCCGCGGTGATCCGCCGCTGTGTGCTGGAGAACCCCGCCTGGTACACGGCCTACACGCCGTACCAGCCGGAGATCAGCCAGGGCCGGCTCGAGGCGCTGCTCAACTTCCAGACGATGGTCGAGGACCTGACCGGGCTCGCGGTCGCCGGCGCGTCCGTCCTGGACGAGGGGACGGCCGCGGCCGAGGCGATGGCGCTGGCGCACCGCGCGGTGCGCACCGGCGACACCCTGGTCGTGGACGCGGGCGTGTTCCCGCAAACGCTGGACGTCGTGCGCACCCGCGCCGAGCCGCTCGGCCTGAACGTGCTCGTGCACGACCTGTCCGAGCCGCTGCCGGACGTCGCCGCGTTCGCCGTGCTCGCGCAGTACCCGGACGCGTCGGGCGCGGTACGCGATCTCGCACCGGTGGTCGAGGCGGCGCACGAGCGCGGCGCGCTGGTGATCGTCGCCGCGGACCTGCTCGCGCTCACCCTGCTGCGCTCGCCCGGCGAGATCGGCGCGGACATCGCCGTGGGCACCACGCAGCGCTTCGGCGTCCCGCTCGGCTTCGGCGGCCCGCACGCGGGCTACCTCGCGGTCCGCAGCGGCCTGGAGCGCCAGCTGCCGGGCCGGCTCGTCGGCGTCTCGGTGGACGCGTCCGGCGCGCCCGCGTACCGGCTGGCGCTGCAGACCCGCGAGCAGCACATCCGGCGCGAGAAGGCGACCAGCAACATCTGCACCGCGCAGGTGCTGCTCGCCGTGATCGCGTCGATGTACGCCGTCTACCACGGGCCGGACGGGCTGCGCACGATCGCCCAGCGCGTGCACCGGTACGCGGCCCTGCTCGCCGCGGGCCTGCGCGAGGCCGGCGTGGACGTCGGCGCCGAGCCGTTCTTCGACACGGTCACCGCGCGCGTGCCCGGTCGGGCGGCCGACGTCGTCGCGGCGGCCCGGGACGCGGGCGTCAACCTGCGCCTGGTCGACGCGGACACCGTCGGCATCGCGTGCGACGAGGCCACCGCGCGCGAGCACGTCCTCGCCGTCTGGGCCGCGTTCGGCACGTCGCTGACCGCTGCCGACGTCGACCGGCTGGACACGGCCGCCGAGCTGCCCGCCGCGCTCGTCCGTGGCACCGAGTACCTGACCCACCCGGTGTTCTCCGCGCACCACAGCGAGACCGCGATGCTGCGCTACCTGCGCGCGCTGGCCGACCGCGACTACGCGCTGGACCGCGGGATGATCCCGCTCGGCTCGTGCACGATGAAGCTCAACGCGGCCACCGAGATGGAGCCGGTCACCAACCCCGGCTTCGCGAACGTGCACCCGTTCGCGCCCGCCGACCAGTTCGCCGGCTACACGCAGCTGATCGGCGACCTGCAGACCTGGCTGGCCGAGATCACCGGCTACGACGCGATCTCGCTGCAGCCCAACGCCGGGTCGCAGGGCGAGTTCGCCGGCCTGCTGGCCATCCGCAACTACCACCGCGCGCGAGGCGACGAGCACCGCAACGTGTGCCTGATCCCCGCTTCGGCGCACGGCACGAACGCCGCCAGCGCGGTGATGGCCGGGCTGCGCGTCGTCGTCGTCAAGACCGGGGGAGCTGATGCCAATGGCGGCGCAAGCGCCGACGCCGGCGAGATCGACCTCGACGACCTGCGCGCCAAGATCGCCGAGCACGCTGACGCACTCGCCGCGGTCATGGTCACCTACCCGTCCACGCACGGCGTGTTCGAGGAGCACATCGGCCAGGTGTGCGGGCTCGTGCACGACGCCGGCGGCCAGGTGTACGTCGACGGCGCGAACCTGAACGCGATGGTCGGGCTGGCCCGCCCGGGCAAGTTCGGCGCGGACGTCTCGCACCTGAACCTGCACAAGACGTTCTGCATCCCGCACGGCGGCGGCGGCCCGGGCGTCGGGCCGATCGGGGTGCGCGCGCACCTGGCGCCGTACCTGCCGAACCACCCGATCCAGCCCGCGGCCGGCCCGGCCACCGGCAGCGGCGCGATCGCGGCCGCGCCGTGGGGCTCGGCGTCCATCCTGCCGATCACCTGGGCGTACATCCGGATGATGGGCGGCGCCGGGCTGACCGCGGCGACGGGCGCGGCGATCCTGTCCGCCAACTACGTCGCGCGCCGGCTGAACGAGCACTACCCGGTGCTCTACAGCGGCGCGCACGGGCTGGTCGCGCACGAGTGCATCCTCGACCTGCGCGAGATCACCCGGCGCACCGGCGTGACGGTGGACGATGTCGCCAAGCGGCTGATCGACTACGGCTTCCACGCCCCGACCATGTCGTTCCCGGTCGCCGGGACGCTGATGGTCGAGCCGACCGAGTCCGAGGACCTACGCGAGCTCGACCGCTTCGTCAACGCGATGATCGCGATCCGCGGCGAGATCGAGCAGGTGGCCAACGGCGAGTGGCCCGCGCAGGACAACCCGCTGGTGAACGCGCCGCACACGGCCGAGTGCCTGGCCGGCGAGTGGGAGCACCCGTACCCGCGTTCGGTCGCGGCGTTCCCGGCCGGCGTCGACCCGCGGTCGAAGTACTGGCCGCCGGTGCGCCGCATCGACGGCGCCTACGGCGACCGCAACCTGGTCTGCGCCTGCCCGCCGGTGGACGCGTACGCGTAGCGGGTAAGCGCTCGCGGGATCCGACGCGAGTAGGTCGCCGGAAGCCAGCGCTAACTGGTAATCATTACCGGTAGGCTGGGGGCATGGCACCGGCACGGCAGCGCAGCACCCGCCAGGGCGGCGCGGTCAAGGACGCGCTGACCTCGGCCGGTGGGTTCTGCAGCGCGCAGGACGTGTACGCGGCGCTGCGCTCGCAGGGTGATGCGGTGGGGCTGTCCACGGTGTACCGGCATCTGCAGTCGCTGGTCGACGCCGGCCAGGTGGACGTGATCCACACGCCCGAGGGCGAGACGACGTACCGGCTCTGCGGCGAGGCCGGCCAGGGCCACCACCATCACCTGGTCTGCCGCGAGTGCGGGCGCACCGCCGAGATCGAGGGCCGGGCCGTGGAGAAGTGGGCGGCCACCGTCGCGGCCGAGCACGGCTACACCGACGTCGACCACACTCTGGAGCTGTTCGGCCGCTGCGCGGAGTGCTCGGCCGCGCGCTGAGCGCTACAGGCTGACATAGCCCTGCAGCCGGCCGATGATCTTCTCGGCGTCGGCGACCATGGTCTCGATCAGGTCGGCCACGCTCGGCAGGTCCTCGAGCATGCCGACCACCTGGCCGGACGCGAGCACGCCCGCATCGGTCCGTCCCTCGACGAGGCCGGCGCGCAGCAGCATCGGCGTGTTGGCGGCCATGATCATCTGCGACCAGGTCTGCTCCTTGCCGTGCTTGGTCGCCAGCCCCTCGCTGAGCATGTCCTTCCAGCGCAGGCCGGTCAGCTTCTTGAACCGCGCGGCGTTGCGTGCCGCGTGGTAGAGGCCGGTGACGCGCGAGGCGTGCTCGAGGTGCTCCACCAGCTCGGTGCGCAGCACGCGGTGCGGCATGCCGTCCACGCGCGTGGTCACGACGGTGCCGTCCAGCCCGCGCTGCAGGTAGGCCTGCTTCACCTCGTCCGGGACGGTGCTCTCGCGCGTCAGCAGGAAGCGGGTGCCCATCGCGACGCCCGCGGCGCCGTAGCTCAGCGCGGCCGCCAGGCCCCGTCCGTCGAAGAAGCCGCCGGCGGCGATCACCGGGATGTCGACGGCGTCGAGCACGGACGGCAGCAGCAGCGTGGTCGCGACGCCGCCGGTGTGCCCGCCGCCCTCGCCGCCCTGCACGATCACCGCGTCGGCACCCCAGGCGGCGACCTTGCGCGCGTGTTTCGCGGCGCCGATGGACGGCACGACCACGCTGCCGGCCGCCTTGAGCCGCTCGATGAACTCCTGCTTCGGCGCGAGCGCGAACGAGGCGACCTTGACGCCCTCGCGGATGAGCAGGTCGACGCGGTCGGACGCGTCCGCGGCGTCCGCCCGCAGGTTCACGCCGAACGGCCGGTCGGTGCGCGACTTCACCTCGGCGATCGCCTTGGCCAGCTCGTCGAACGTCATGGTGGCCGAGGCGAGGATGCCCAGGCCGCCGGCCTGCGCGGTCGCGGTCACCAGCCGCGGGCCGGCCACCCAGCCCATGCCGGTCTGCACGATCGGGTGCGCGACGCCGACCAGCTCGGTCAGCGGGGTGCTAAGCATCCGGAACCTCCTTGCCGCGCAGGCCCTTCGGGTCGAGCTCGGCGAGCAGCTCGAGCTCG
Organism: Jatrophihabitantaceae bacterium; assembly: GCA_035656335.1. GTDB lineage: Bacteria > Actinomycetota > Actinomycetes > Mycobacteriales > Jatrophihabitantaceae > DASRSS01. The sequence goes on from DASRSS010000025.1 coordinate 12,992, forward strand.
GCGTCGGTCGGCAGGCGGGTCGTCGAAACGTCCTCGGCGTGCAGCTCGAAACCGGTCTGCGCGCGCACCTCGTCCACGCTCACGCCGGGGTGGACGGACACCAGCCGCATCGAGTGGTCCGGTCCACCGAAGTCGAGCACCGCGAGGTTGGTGACGACGCGGTGGACGTCCAGGTAGCGCGCCGCGCTGCGGTCGACGCGGTCCCAGCCGACGCCGGAGATCATGTCGACGCGCTCGACGAACACGCGCGGGGAGTGCTTGGGCACCCAGTAGCTGGTGCGGTGGTTGATCGTGTTGCCGGGACCGCCGCGCACGCCGAACATCTGCCGCGTCGGCTTGTCGTGCGGACCGAAGCAGGAGATGTTCTGGTTGCCGAACCGGTCCAGCTGGTTCGCGCCCATGACCACGTGCCGCGTTCCGGCCGCGACCACGTCGAACACCGCGCGGTACGGCAGCCAGCCCTCGATCGGCGAGCTCGCGCCCAGCGCCGGCGTCTCGGCCATCAGGTACGCCTCGCCGTCGGACAGCAGGATGTCCGGCGCGCTGGTCAGCCGCGCGAGCCGCGCGCCGATCGCGGGCATCGTGCCCATCGGGCTGACCAGGATCTCGCCGTCCTCGGCGAACAGGTCGGCGCACGCGACCGCGCAGACGTCGGCCCGGCTCGCGGTTCGGTCAGCCACGCGCGATCACCGCCTGCTGGTACGCCGCCTCGTCGCCCGCCAGGTACGTCCGTGCGAAGTCCGCCCACGTGTCTTCGTCGGTGCCTGCCGACTTGGCCGCTGCCGCGTAGTCGCGCTGGAACGCCTCGTCGCGGCCGTAGTCCGGCACGCACGAGGTGAAGTGCGCGCCGCGCGGCGTCTCGATCACGCCGTCGACCATCATCCGGTTGAGCAACAGGGCTTGCGGCGGCACGGACTTCACCAGCTCCTCGGTCGGCACGACCTGCTCGCACGACACGAAGCGGCGCTTCGCGGCCAGGCAGAACAGGTCGTCGAAGTACGGGTCCGGGCCGAGGTAGGCGGCGTTGCCGCGCGCGTCGGCGCGGTTCAGGTGCACCAGCGCGACGTCGAGGTTCAGCGCGGGCATCGCGACCAGTTCCTCCGCGTCGGGATAGGGCGAACGCACCGTGCGCAGGTCCGGGTTGTACGTCAGCACGTCCGAGCCGAGGCCGGCGCGGATCGGCAGGAACGGCAGCCGCTGCGCCGCGGCGCGCAGCCCGGAGACGACCATGCCCTCGTCGAACTCGCGCACCGTGATCGCGCCCTCGGTGCGCGCCCGGCCGAAGTGCGGGTCGTACGGCACCGAGTCGAGCGACACGAAGCCGAAGACGACCTCGCGCACCTTGCCCGCCGCGCACAGCAGCCCGACGTCCGGGCCGCCGAACGACACGACGGTGAGGTCCGTGACGTCGGAGCGCAGCAGCGCGCGGACGAACGCCATCGGCTTGCGCCGCGATCCCCAGCCGCCGATGCCGATCGTCATGCCGTCCTCGATCTCGGCGACGACCGCGTCGATCGTGGTGATCTTGTCAGCCATTCGTGCCCGCCACGAACGCGTCGCGGTGCTCGTCGGCCACACCGGCCAGGTTGAGCTCGAACGTGAAACCCTGCTCGAACCGGTAACTCGTGTGGACGTTCACCGGGTCGATGCCGTTGATCGCCTCCTTGGCCGCCCGGATCACGCGGGTGTCCTTCGCGGCGATGTCGCGCGCGACGGCCAGCGCCGCGTCGTCCAGCTCCGCGCGCGGGACGACGCGGTACACCGAGCCGTGCTGGTGCAGCGTCTGCGCGTCGATCGCGCTGGCGGTGTAGTAGAGCGCGCGCATGAGGTGCGGCGGGACGAGCCGGGCCAGGTGCGTGGCCGCCCCGAGCGCGCCGCGGTCGACCTCGGGCAGCCCGAACGTCGCGTCGTCGGCGGCCACGACCACGTCCGCATTACCGACCAGCCCGATGCCGCCGCCGAGGCAGAAGCCCTGCACCGCGGCGATCACCGGGACCGCGCAGTCGTACACGGCGGCGAACGCGTGGTAGCAGCCGCGGTTCGCGCCGATCAGCGCGTCGAAGCCGGCCGTGCGCTGCATCTCCTTGATGTCGACGCCGGCGTTGAAGCCACGGCCCTCGGCCCGCAGCACGACCACGTGCGTGGACGCGTCCTTGCCGGCGGCGGTGATCGCGTCGCCGAGCTCGAACCAGCCGGCGACCGGCAGCGCGTTGACCGGCGGGTAGTCGACGGTGACGACGGTGATCCCGTCGCCGGCCGTCGAGGTGGTGATGCCCATGAGCCGCCTTCCTCAAGCAAGCAAGTGCTTGGTAGGGTAGCACGCGGGAGGTGCGATGGACGTCGGATTGGCCGGAGCGGTCGCGCTCGTGACCGGGGGCGTGCGCGGGGTCGGCCGCGGCATCGTCGACGTGCTGGCCGATGCCGGCGCCACCGTGATCACCTGCGCGCGGCACGAGCCCGAGCGGCCGCGCGAGGGCGTCGAGTACGCCGTCGCCGACGTCCGCGACACCGAGCAGATGGCGGCGCTGATCGACGGGATCGTCGCGCGGCGCGGGCGCCTGGACGTGCTGGTCAACAACGTCGGGGGAGCCCCGCACGCGCTGCTGCAGGACTCCAGCGCCACG
>DASRSS010000026.1:0-3434 GCA_035656335.1 Jatrophihabitantaceae bacterium
AGCCCCACGGTGCCGTTCGACGAGCTGATCACGCGGCTCGAGCGGTGGGTCGCGTTCACGCCGCTGAACAACATCGCGGGCACGCCGGCGATCTCGCTGCCGCTCGGCACGGCCGACGAGGGCGTGCCGATCGGCGTGCAGCTGTCCGCGGCGCACGGCGACGAGCGCACCCTGCTGGCGGCTGCCTTCTACCTCGAGGCCGCCGCGCCGTTCGCCCGTATCACGGACCCGGCACCGTCTCTCTGACTCCGATTCAGGGACGCTGGCGCGCCAGCCACGTGCCGAGCACGTCCACGGCGGCCGCGAGGGTCTCGCCGTCGCCGGCGAAGCACATGCGCACGAACCGGCCGCCGTCGACCGGGTCGAAGTCGACGCCGGGCGCGACGGCGACACCGGTCTCGTCCAGCAGCCGCGCGGCCCAGGTCAGCGAGTCGTCCGTCCAGGCCGAGACGTCCGCGTAGATGTAGAACGCGCCGTCGGCCGGAGCCAGCCGGTCGAGGTCGATCTGCGGCAGCCGCTCGAGCATCAGCGCGCGATTGGCCGCGTAGCGCGCGACGTTCGCGTCGAGTTCTTCGTACGCGTCGAACGCCGCGACCGCGCCGAACTGCGACAGCGCCGGCGGGCAGATGGTGAAGTTCCCGGCCAGCCGGTCGACGGCGTCCAGCAGCTCGTCGGGCACGAGCAGCCAGCCGATCCGCCAGCCGGTCATGCAGAAGTACTTGCTGAACGAGTTGACGACGATCGACTGCTGCCCGGACCGCCATGCGGTGTCGGGGCGCTCACCGAACGTGATGCCGTGATAGATCTCGTCGCTGATCAACCGGGTGCCGTGGCGCTCGCACCACGCGCTCAGCGCGGCGAGCTCCTCGGGCGTGATCATCGTTCCGGTCGGGTTCGCCGGGCTCGCGACGACCAGGCCCGCGGGCGGTTCCGGCAGCGCGTCCAGTTGGGCGATCGTAGGCTGGAACCGGGTGTCCGGTCCGCACTGCAGTTGCACGACCCGGCAGCCCAGCGCCGTGAGCATGTTGCGGTAGGCCGGGTAGCCCGGACGCGCCATCACCACGGTGTCGCCGGCCTCGAACGCGGCGAGGAACGCGTAGAGGAAGCCGCCGGACGATCCGGTCGTGACGGCCACCGAGCGCGGCGCCACCTGCACGCCGTACATGCGCTCGTAGTGGGCGGCGATCGCCTCGCGCAGCGGCGGGATGCCCAGGGCGTTCGTGTAGCCGATCTTGTCGACGTCCAGGGCCTCGTGCGCGGCCTTGCGGACGGCCGCCGGCGCCGGGGTGGACGGCTGCCCCGCGGACAGGTCGTACACCGGCAGACCGGCCGTGCGGCGCGCGACGACGGCGTCGATCACCCGCATGACGCGAAACGGGTCGACGTCGCTGCGGCGCGTGACGCCGTCGGCGGAGCTCATCAGACCTCCACCGGTCCGCCGCTGCGCCAGTACTCACCCTGGTCGCGGCTCAGCAGTGCCGCGTCGACGAGGTAGCGACGCAGCATCGCCACGTCGTCGTGGGCCGGGCGCAGCACTCGATTCGCTTCGATCTCCGAATAGCGAACGCCCGGCTCGAACCACGTCGCCAAGTGCTCCAGAACGATGCGGCGCTTGCGTCCGGCCCGCGGCCTGACGTTCAGCCGATCTCCGTCGAAGTAGCGCGACAGGACGAGATCCGGACTCGGCTCCGGCCGCGCTGCCGGCTCCGCACGTCGCTCCGCACTCACGGCTCGACGGTAACGTGCGCGCCGTGGCGATGACCAACGACTATGCCGACGACCTGCGCGTCGCGCTCGAGCTTGCCGACCGCGCCGACGTGATCACGACCGATCGGTTCGGTGCGGCGGATCTGTGGGTGGAGACGAAGCCGGACCTCACGCCGGTCAGCGACGCCGACCGCGCCGTCGAGCAGGCGATCCGCGAGCAGCTCGGCGAGGTCCGTCCGGGAGATGCCGTCCTCGGCGAGGAGTTCGGTGGCGTCGCCGTGCCGTCCGGGCGGAGCTGGGTGATCGACCCGATCGACGGCACGAAGAACTTCGTGCGTGGCGTCCCGGTGTGGGCGACCCTGATCGCGCTCGTGGACGGGCCTGGCACACCGGTCGTCGGTGTGGTGTCGGCGCCCGCCCTCGGACGGCGCTGGTGGGCTTGCCGCGGTGGCGGCGCCTGGAGCAGTGCGTTCGGCAGCGAGCCGCGCCAGATCCAGGTGTCCGCGGTCTCGGATCTTGCGGACGCCAGCCTGTCGTTCTCGTCGCTGTCCGGGTGGGCAGCGCTTGGACGGCGCGATGCGTTCGTCGCGCTCACCGACCGCGTCTGGCGCACCCGTGCGTACGGTGACTTCTGGTCGTACATGCTCCTCGCCGAGGGCGCGGTGGACCTGGCCGCCGAGCCGGAGCTGTCGCTGTGGGACATGGCCGCGCTCGCCCCGATCGTGACCGAAGCGGGCGGACGGTTCACCGGCCTGGACGGCACCGACGGTGTGGGTCAGGGCAACGCGGCCGCCAGCAATGGCCTGCTGCACGACGAGTTCCTCGCCGCGCTGCGCGCGTGATTTCCGGTATGTGGACCGTGGCTGCTATCGCTCGCCGGCGTCGAACTCGTAGACGATCTCCAGTCCGTCTTCGTCGTCCCATTGCTCCCCGACCTCGGTGAAGCCGTACTGCACGGCAAGCTCGTAGGAAGCGACGTTCTCCGGGCTGATGGTCACCCGCACGGTGTGTACCTGCGGTTCTCGGGCGGCTCGCTCAAGCAGTGCCTCCAGCGCGGCCCTGGCGTAGCCGCGTCGTCGGTATGCCGGATCGACCGCGTACCCGATCTCGACCATTCCCGCATGGTCCGGCGGACCGTGATACCCGGCCCGGCCGACTGCCACCTGCTCCCGTTCGTCCCAGATGACACCGGTGACCCAGGCCGCGCTGCAGAAATCTTGCCGGACCTGCTCGCTGCGCCTTTGCCAAAGCCCTCTCCACTCCGGGCCCGCGAAGTAGGCCGAGAGAGGCACGGGGCTCGCCGCGTTTGCAGCCGCTAAGTCACCGCCGGCCAGCGCGCGGAAGACCGGCTCCGACAGGTGCACGACGCGCACTTGTGGCCTGGGCGGCCGTCCCGGCGTGTCGACGTGATCTCGCTTGCTCACCGCTCGACCTTGTCAGCGTTGCCGAGCCGCCGCAGGCGAATTTTCTTTGCGGGCAAGCGGAACTGAGACGCCGCGAGTCAGAACGGCGGCGGGTCGTCGTTGTGGTCGTGCGGGTGTTCGTCGTGGGGCTGGTCGGGTTCGGGTACGGGTAGCTCGGGTGGGCGGTACCGGTATTGGTGCCTGGTGGGTGAGGTCCAGGTGTAGGTGCCGTCGGGGTGGCGGTCGAGGTGCCAGGCGCCGGCGGTTTTGCCGTCGTGGCTGCGTTTGCACGCCGGCGCGAGGTTCTCGGCGCTGGTGTGCCCG
>DASRSS010000027.1:0-2495 GCA_035656335.1 Jatrophihabitantaceae bacterium
AGCACGCCGGCGCCGAAGCCGGAGACCAAGCGCAGCGCGGCCGAGAGCTCGCTGCGCGTGGACGTCGACGTCCTGGACGCGCTGATGCGTCTGGCCGGCGAGCTCGTGCTGACCCGCAACCAGCTGATCCGCGGCGTCGGCGAGCTGTCCGACCCGGCACTCACTCGCACCGCGCAGCGGCTGAGCGTCATCACGACGGATCTGCAGGAAAGCATCATGAAGACCCGGATGCAGCCGATAGACCACATCTGGTCGAAGCTGCCGCGGGTCGTCCGCGACCTGGGCGCGCAGTGCGGCCGCCAGGTGCGCCTGGCCATGACCGGTCAGGACACCGAGCTGGACCGCGCGCTGCTGGAGGCGATCAAGGATCCGCTGACGCACCTGGTCCGCAACTCCGTCGACCACGGCATCGAGGCGCCGGCCGATCGCGAGGCCGCGGGTAAGCCCGCCGAGGGCGTGCTGAGCCTGCGCGCGTACCACAACAGCGGCCAGGTCGTGATCGAGGTCGCCGACGACGGCGCCGGCATCGACCCGGCCAAGATCGCGGCGAAGGCGGCCGAGCGCGGCCTGCGTTCGTCCGCGGAGCTGGCCGAGATGTCCGACGCCGAGCTGCTGCAGCTGATCTTCGAGCCGGGCTTCTCCACGGCCGCAGCGGTCACCAACGTCTCCGGCCGCGGTGTCGGCATGGACGTCGTCAAGACCAACATCGAGGCCATCGGCGGCGCGATCGAGATCGAGTCCTCGCCGGGCGAAGGCACCACCTGCCGGCTGCGCGTGCCGCTGACGCTGGCGATCGTGCCGGCGCTGACCGTCGAGTGCGGCTCGGGCCGGTACGCCGTCCCGCAGGTGAGCCTGCTCGAACTCGTCGCGCTCGAGAGCGGGCACGCCGGATCGCCCATCGAAGAGGTCGCGGGCGCGCCGGTCTACCGGCTGCGTGGCGTGCTGCTGCCGCTGATCGACCTGGCCGAGGTGCTCGGCGTGCCGCGCGACGACGCGGACCAGGGCGTCCGGGGCAATCAGGTGATCGCCGTGCTGCAGGCGGGCAACCGCCGGTTCGGACTGCTCGTCGACCGCGTCGTCAACACCGAGGAGATCGTGGTCAAGGCGCTCAGCGCGCGGCTGAAGAACATCGGCGTGTACTCCGGCGCGACGATCCTCGGCGACGGCAAGGTCGCGCTGATCCTGGACGTGCAGAATTTGGCCCGCCGGGCGCTGCGTTCGGACGCGGCCGAGCGCGCGGCCGAGGCGTTCGCGAACAACAGCGCGAAGCCCGTCCGCGAGCCGGAGCGCTTGCTCATCGCGGGAGTCGGCGACGACCGCCGCGTCGCGATCTCGATGTCGATGGTGACCCGCCTGGAGATGATCTCGGCCGACACCATCGAGTCCGTCGGCAGCCGCGAGGTGGTGCAGTACCGCGGCCGCATCGTGCCGCTGGTGCGCCTCGCGCGCCTGCTCGGCACGCACGAGACCGAGCGGGCCGAACTGCCCGTCGCGGTCTACTCGCGCGAGGGGCACAGCGTCGCGATCGTCATGGACGAGATCATCGACATCGTCGAGCAGGACAACGACGTCCGCAGCGACGTCGACGACCACGGCTTCGTCGGCTCGGTGGTCGTCAAGGACCACGTGGTCGGGCTGCTCGACGTCGAGCAGACGATCCTCGCGGCCGACCCGGACTTCTTCAACGTCCAGCGGCAACTCGATTCCCACGCCGGTTCGCCGGTTCGGCACGGCGGCAGCCGCACGAACGGTCACCGGCCCAATCACGGCGACCTCGTCTCGGCGGTGACGGCATGACCAAGCAGTACGCGACCTTCTGGCTGGGCAACGGCCTGTACGGGATCGAGGTCGAGCGCGTCCGCGAGGTGCTGCGCCAGCAGGACATCACCAGCGTGCCGCTCGCGCTGCCGACCGTGGCCGGGCTGATCAACCTGCGCGGCCAGGTCGTGACCACCGTCGATCTGCGCGAGCGGCTCCAGCTGCGCACGCAGAACGAGGAGAGCCAGCCGATGCTGGTCGTCCTCGTCGCCGGCGAGTCGATCGCGCTGCTGGTCGACCGCATCGGCGGCGTCGTGGACGTCAGCGACGACCAGTTCGAGCCGCCGCCGGACACGCTCACCGGCACCGTCCGCGAGCTCGTGGTCGGCGCCTACAAGCTCGAGGGCCAGCTGCTGCTCGGCCTCGACGTCGACACCGCAGTCGCTGCCTGATCCCGCTCTGCTCACCGCTCGTCAGTACTCAACTGGAAGGACATCCATGTCAACGCTCACGATGTCGCCGCCGCAGGTCGCGGTTGCGGCTCCGTCCATGTCCGGACGGTTCGCCGTCGTCGGCCGCTGGTTCGCGAACCGCGGCGTTCGCACCAAGGTGCTGTTCGCGGTGGGCCTGCTCGCAGCGGTGGCCATCGCCTCCACCTCGGTCGCCGCGGCGGCGCTGTCGAAGGCGGGCTCCGACATCAAGAACCTGGCGTCGGCACAGCAGAGCGTCATCGCCCC
>DASRSS010000028.1:0-18153 GCA_035656335.1 Jatrophihabitantaceae bacterium
AGCGTGTCGAGGTAGACGACCGGGGCACCGGTGTTGTCGTCCCATCCGGACTGGGCGACATGCGTGCCGTCGGCGGCGAAGCTGGTCGCTTCCGGCCCGCCGAAGTCGACCAGCGCGTTCGGTTCGCTAGCGCTCCACTCGAGCGTCAGCGGCGAGCCGCCGAACGGGTCGCTGCCGTCGAGCAGCAGGTGCGAGCCGTCGGCGTCGAACCCGAGCGGTGCCGCCGTGACGAAGTCGAAGTCGGCGAGGGTGGTCTGGTTCGCCACGTCGAAGATCTCGGTCTGGTCGCCGTCACCGTTGCCGCCGGACACCGCGAGCGTGCCGCCGTCCGGGCTGAGCGCGAGGCCGCTGAACCCGACCATCTCGAACGGGATGGACGTGCTCCCGCCGCCCTGCCAGTCGACGATCTGGGCGTAGCGCTGCAGATAGCCGTCCGGGTTGTAGGTCAGCGCGACCAGCCGGCTGCCGTCCGCGCTCAGCGCGAGCATCGGAACCACCGGTTCGCCGGACGGGCCGATCGCCATCGGCGCCGCGGTCGCGGCGAGCCGTGAGGGCCCGCTTGAGGAGGCCGGCGAGTCGATCGGGTAGTCGGTCGGAACCGCCACCGAGCTGTCCGTCGTGCGGTCGTAGACGTACGCATGCGGATCGGCGCCGGTGACACCGGGCGCGAGGTCAGTGCCCGTCGCCGCGTACGCCAGGTAGCGGCCGTCCGCGCTGATCGTGACCGACGTCGGCTCGGGGTCGCCCGCCGGGGCGGTGCCGCCGGACTGGTGGGTCACCAGCGTGGTCTTGCCGGTCAGCGTGTCCGTCAGGAACACCTGGTCGCCGGGCAGCGGTCCGCCGTCACCCAGCGAGGTGCCGTCGGCGGCGACCGGATCGCCGTTGGAGTCGTAGCCGGCGATCACCGCGCCCACGTACGCGACGTACCGGCCGTCGCCGCTGATCACGGGGTTGGCCGCGTCGCCGTCGACCTGGATGCCGACCCCGGTCGTACCGGCGGGCAGCGTGCTGACCTCGGACGAGTCGAAGCTGCCGGCGACCGGATCGGCGCCGGTCCACGCGGTGACCGACTGGCTTGTGGTGTGGCCGCTCTCGTCGCGGGCGGTGTACGTGAACACGTGCTTGCTGCCGGGCGTCAGCCCGCTCACGGTGAAGTCGTCGCTGCCGTCGTAGTCGGCCACCGGGGTGCCGTTGTCGGCGAGCGTTGTGCCGGTCACGAACAGGTCATCGGATGCCTCCGGCAGCGACAGCTCGACCGAGTCGTTCTCGATGTCCTCGGCGGACACGGTGCGGCTGCCGAACGTGGGCGCCTGCGAATCGTCCAGCGTCGCGAGGTAGAGCGTGGTCTTGCCGGACGCGGGCGGGTTGGGCAGGTCGGTCGAGTTCGACCGGAACACCACGTGCAGCCCGTCGGCGGACAGCATCGGCAGCGAGCGGGCAAGCGCCGGGCTGCTGCCGTAGCCGGTGGTGGGCGAGTCGTAGTCGCTGTCGTCGACCGAGATGCCGACGTACGGATAGGTGAAGTCGGGGAACTGGCCGACGTCGACGAGGTAGCCGTCCTGGTCGTCGTACTTCAGCGAGTAGCCGACGAGCTCGCCGTCGCTGGACAGGCTGGGCCGGCCGACGATCGAGTGACCGTTGATGCCGACGTGCTGCGGCGCCGACCCGGACTGGCGCCACTGCCACGACACCAGGTAGTCCGGCGGCGTCCAGCCGCTCGGCGGCGAACTCGGTGCGGCGGACGCGGGGGCGACGAGCACCCGGGTCCCGTTGCCGTCGAGCGCCACGGGCGTGCCGCGGTCGGCCTCGGTGTCCGGCATCGTCGTGGCGGTGCCCGCGCCCGAGCCGTCCAGCGACGCGAGCACCACGCGTGCACCGTCCGCGACGGTCGCGGTGCCGTCGTCGACGACCGCGGCGAGCGTCGAACCGTCGCCGCTGAGCGTCAGCTGGTCGACGACCGTCCGCGTGCTGTCGGCCGAGGGTGTGACGTCGACCGGGCGCGGCGTGGCACCCGCGGTCTGCCAGTCGTCGACGTACGCGCTGCCGGTGCCGGAGGCGCCGGCGTTGCCCGCGAACGCGACGCGCGATCCGTCCGCGCTGATCGCGATCGAGCTCGCTCCGGACGTCGCGCCCGCGGGCAGCGGCAGCCGCGTCAGCGTGACCGTGCCGTCGGCGGCGACGTGCGCGACGTACGCCTGCGGGGTGCCGCTCACCAGCTCGGCGCCGGACGCGTCCAGGTCGGTGGCCGCGGAGGTGAACGCGACGTCGCTGCCGTCAGCGTCGATCGCGACCGAGTCGCTGTCGCCGGTCGCGGGCGTGCCGCCGGCAGCCGCGGTCAACAGTGTGGAGACGCCGGTCGACTCGTCGTACAGGTACGCCTGCCGACCGCTAGCGGTGCTGTTCGTGTACGCGACGCGCGTGCCGGCCGCGTCCACGGCCATGGTCGAGTCCTGGTCGACCGTGGCGACGGTGACGTACGACGGACGCGTCCCCCTCGCGTGCGCGGACGGCTCGGTGACCGCGGCGAGGCCACCGGCCACGACCACTAGCGCGGAACCGGACGCGATCACACGGCGGGACGGAACAAGACGGGCAAAGAACGCAGAAAACGGCATATCAAATATGGCCCAAGTTGCCAGGGCCACCCTCCCGGTCGACGATCTTCCCCTGGCTGCCCCGCAGGCGGTATACGTCATTCGACGTAGGTTGCGCCGACGTCCCGTCCGCCGCTGGTCATGCCGCGGCGCGGGACGCGGGAGGGACGCGATGGACGCATTGTTGGAACGACGGCTGCGCGCCGTCATGGACGTGGCGTACGGCGACGACGAGGGCGACCGGTGGCCGGCACTGCTTGCCGTGCTGCACCGGGCCGTGCCGTGCGACAGCATTTCGCTGCTGGAACTCGATTCCGCCGGCCGGCTGATCGCGCACCGCGAGCACCCGCGACTGGACGTGCCCGACGAGGTGGCCTACGCGGAGGGCTACCGGCTGCACCTGGCCGACTGCCCGCCGTGCGCCAACCCGGGTGCGGTCGGCGACCGCTACGGCGTCACGACGCTGTCGGACGTGTACGCCGACCCGGCGCAGCACGCGCGCAACCCGCGGGCGGCGTACTTCCGCGCGCACGCGACCAACCACGCCGTGCAGGTCGAGATCGCCGCCACGGCCCGGGTCGTCTTCTGCCGCGCCGACCGCGACTTCGACCCGCAGGAGCGGCTGCTGATCGGCGTGCTGCGCCCGCACCTGGAGGCCGTGTACCAGGACGGGCTGCGGCGGCGCGGTGCGTTGACCGCGCGGCAGCGGCAGATCCTCTCGCTGGTCGCGCACGGTTACACGAACGCCGACATCGCGACGCGGCTCGGGCTGTCTGTCGGCACCGTGCGCAAGCACCTGGACAACGTGTACGCCACCATGGGCGTTACCAGCCGCGCGGCCGCCGTCGCCCGCTTCGCCCACGCCTAAACGATCAGCGCTCTCTGATCGACGCCTGGCGGTCAGACCGCGGCGACGACCTTCGCCACGCGCTCGGCGATCTCGTCCGCGTGCGCCTGGGTGCCCGCCTCGACCATCACGCGCACCAGCTGCTCGGTGCCCGACGGGCGCAGCAGGATCCGTCCGCTGTCGCCGAGCTCGGCTCGCGCCGCCTCGACCGCGGCGTCCACGGCGGGCGCCTGCGCGACGGTGGCCTTGTCGCTCACCGGCACGTTGATCAACACCTGCGGCAGCCGCTGGACGACGGACGCGAGCGCGGCCAGCGACTCGCCGGTGACCGAGATCCGCGACATCACGTGCAGCGCGGTGAGCAGGCCGTCGCCGGTCGTCGCCGCGTCGGTGAACACGACGTGCCCGCTCTGCTCGCCGCCGAGGTTCAGTCCGTTGGCGCGCAACGCGTCCAGCACGTACCGGTCGCCGACGGCGGTCGTCAGCACCGCGATCCCCGCGTCGCGCATCGCGTGGTGGAAGCCCAGGTTGCTCATCACCGTCGCGACCACGGTGTTCTCGGCAAGCTGACCCGCCTCGCGCAGCGACAGCGCGCACAGCGCGAGGATCTGGTCGCCGTCGACGAGTTCACCGGTGCCGTCGACGGCCAGGCAGCGGTCGGCGTCGCCGTCGTGCGCGATGCCGAGATCCGCGCCGTGCTGCCGCACCGCCTCGACCAGGACGTCCAGGTGCGTGGACCCGACGCCGGCGTTGATGTTCAGCCCGTCCGGCTCGGCGGCGACGGCCGTGACCCGCGCGCCCGCGCGCCGGTACAGCTCGGGTGCCACGAGCGACGCCGCGCCGTGCGCGCAGTCGACGACCACGTGCACGCCGTCCAGCCGTTGCGGGACGGCGGCCAGCAGGTGCTCGAGGTAGCGCTCGGACGCGTCCTCGGCGTCGCGGACGCGTCCGACCAGCTCACCGGTCGGGCGGATCGACGGGCCGACACCGACGGCGGCCTCGATCTCGGCCTCGATGTCGTCGGGCAGCTTGTGCCCGCCGCGCGCGAACAGCTTGATCCCGTTGTCGGGCATGGGGTTGTGCGACGCGGACAGCACGACACCGAGGTCCGCGCCGTAGGACGCGGTCAGGAACGCGACGGCCGGCGTGGGCAGTACGCCGACGCGCAGCACGTCCGCGCCGGCGGAGGTGAGCCCGGCGACGACCGCGGCCTCCAGCATCTCGCCGGAGGCGCGCGGGTCACGGCCGACGACGGCTACCGGCCGGTGCGTGGCGTCGTGCGCAACGAGAACGCGCGCGGCAGCACCGGCCACGGCCATCGCCAGCTCGGGCGTCAGGTCGGCGTTCGCGAGTCCGCGAACGCCGTCGGTCCCGAACAGCCGCCGCAAGGGCTTAGCGCTTGGAGTACTGGGGCGCCTTGCGGGCCTTCTTCAGGCCGTACTTCTTGCGCTCCTTGACCCGCGGGTCACGGGTGAGGAAGCCGGCCTTCTTCAGCGCGGGGCGGTCCTCGGGCTCGAGCGTGATCAGCGCGCGGGCGATGCCGAGACGCAGCGCGCCGGCCTGGCCGGTGACGCCGCCGCCGGACAGCGTCGCGATGACGTCGAACTGGCCGTCCTTCTCGAGCGTCACGAACGGCTCACGGATGAGCTGCTGGTGCACCTTGTTCGGGAAGTAGCTCTCCAGGCTGCGGCCGTTGAGCTTGAACTCGCCGGTGCCCGGGACGAGGCGGACGCGGACGACGGCTTCCTTGCGGCGGCCGACGGTAGGGGCGGGGCTGGTCACTGGGACACCTGCTTGATCTCGAACGGCTGGGGCTTCTGCGCGGCGTGCGGGTGCTCGGGGCCGGCGTAGACCTTCAGCTTCTTCAGCTGGGCCCGGCCGATGCTGTTCTTGGGCAGCATGCCCTTGACCGCGAGCTCGATGACGCGCTCGGGCTTGGTGTCGAGCAGCTCGCCGACGGTCCGCTTGGACAGACCGCCCGGGTAGCCCGAGTGACGGTAGCGGAACTCGTCGCGCTTGGCCGCGGCGACCGCGACCTTCTCGGCGTTGACGACGACGACGAAGTCGCCGACATCGATGTGGTTGGCGAACTGCGGCTTGTGCTTGCCCCGCAGCAGCGTGGCGGCCTGGCTGGCCAGCCGGCCCAGGACGATGTCGCTGGCGTCGATGACGTGCCAGCGGCGCTCGACCTCACCGGGCTTGGGCGTGTACGTGCCGGTCTGCGGCATGGATCGCATCACTTTCTCGGTCTTCACGCCGCGTCCGCGCCGCGCTGAAGCGGCGATCCGGGCGGCGCCCCCGCGGTCCTGGGCTGCGGTGCAGCGGACCCCGGGGCATGGCCTGCGCGCGTGGGGGTTCCCACGCACAGCCGCCCACTCTACCGGCCGGGCCAGATCCGTTCCAAATCTGCTCGGCCGGGCGCAACCTCACCGGTGTTTTACTCGTTATGGTCGGTACAAGCTTCCCGCACAGAACAGGACCCCGCGCGATGAACCCACCGCCTCGGCTGCGGGGCCTACTGCCCGCGCGCAGTGGGGGCGGTCACCGGCGCGCGGGCGGGCGGCGTCCGATGCCGATCGCGTCCGCGTACGACGGCTGGGTTCCGTTCCTGTGTGTGCTGGCCGCGATCGCGCTGCTGGCGACGTCCGCGATCACCTGGGTCACCGCGCCGAACTGGGGCCTGCACAACGTGATCGCCGCGCCGCGCACCGTCGGCACCGTCCCGCTGACCAAGGCCAGCCCGGTCGACGCACACGCCCCGGACATCTCGATCTCGCCGTACAGCATCGAGGTGCCGGCGATCAAGGCGCAGGCGCCGATCCTCGAGATCGGCACCACGGCGGACCGTGAGCTGGAGCCGCCGCAGGATCCGACCAAGGTCGGCTGGTGGAAGTACGGCGCCAAGCCGGGCGCCACGGTCGGCACCGCGGTGATCACCGGTCACATCAACTACGCCGGTGTCGCCGGCGCGCTCGGCGAGATCGGCCGGCTCAACCCGGGCGACAAGATCATCGTGCACGGCATGCGGAACGGGAAGCGCGCGACGCTGACGTTCACGGTCACCGGCGTGCAGACGTACTCGAAGCAGAAGCTGCCCTGGGCGGAGATCTTCGACCAGCAGGTCGCGGGCCGGCTCGCGCTCATCACCTGCGGCGGGCCGTTCGACCAGAGCACCGGCAACTACCTGGACAACATCGTCGCGTACGGCGTGCTGGCGGGCGGCTCCGGCGGCCCGGTCACGCCCGCGCACGACTGATCGCTGCCGATCGCTGCCGTCCGGGCGGATCCACGGCACAATCGCGGGCATGACCGGCGATCCCGCCCCGCTCACCGAGCTGCTCGCCGCCCTGCCGGACGGTGCGGTGCTCACCGACCGGGACCTGACCGCGTCCTACCGGCAGGACTGGGCACGTGACCCGAACGCGGGCTGGCCACTGGCGGTCGTCCGCGCGACGTGCACCGAGGACGTCCAGGCCACGCTGGGCTGGGCGAGCGCGCACCGTGTGCCCGTCGTGCCGCGCGGCGCCGGCTCCGGCCTGTCCGGCGGCGCGACCGCGGTGGACGGCGGCATCGTGCTCACGCTGGAGCGGATGCGCGAGATCGCGGTCGATCCCGTGTCGCGCGTCGCGGTCGTGCAGCCCGGCCTGCTCAACATCGAGGTGAAGCGCGCCGTCGCCGAGCACGGGCTGTGCTACCCGCCGGATCCGTCCAGCTTCGAGCTGTGCTCGATCGGTGGCAACGCGGCGACCAACGCCGGCGGGCGGTGCTGCGTGAAGTACGGCGTCACGACCGACTACGTGCTCGGCATGCAGGTCGTGCTCGCCGACGGCACCGCGCTGCGCCTGGGCGGGCCGCGGCTCAAGGACGTCGCCGGGCTGTCGCTGACCAAGCTGTTCGTCGGGTCCGAGGGCGTGCTGGGCGTGATCACCGAGCTGACCCTGCGGCTGGTGCCCGCTCCCCCGCCGGCCTGCACGCTGGTCGCCGTCTTCGCCTCGATCGACGACGCGGCGGACGCGGTCCTCGCGATCACCTCGCGGCTGCGGCCGGCGATGCTCGAGCTGATGGACCGCACGTCGATCAACGCCGTCGAGGACTACACGCCCATGGGGCTGGACCGGTCCGCCGAGGCGATGCTGATCGCGCGCTCGGACGCGCCCGGTGCGGCCGCCGCGGACGAGGTGGCCGCCATGGAGCGGGCCTGTCGCGAGGCGGGTGCGAGCGAGGCGTACTGCACCGACGACCAGGACGAGGGCGAGGCGTTCGCGGCCGCGCGCCGGGCCGCGTTCCCCGCGCTGCAGCGGCTCGGTTCGCTGCTGCTCGAGGACGTCGGCGTCGCCCTGCCCCAGCTGCCCGCGCTCGTCCGCGGCATCGAGCAGATCGCGCGCAAGCACGACACGACGATCGCGGTCGTCGCGCATGCCGGCGACGGGAACACGCATCCGCTGGTGGTCTACGACGCCGCCGACGCGGACGCGTCCGCGCGGGCCTCCGCCGCGTTCGGTGCGGTGATGGACCTCGCGCTGGAGCTCGGCGGGACCATCACCGGCGAGCACGGCGTCGGGCGGCTGAAGAAGGCGTGGCTGCCCGCGTACCTCGGCGCGGACGTCATGGCGCTGACCCGGCGGATCAAGGACGCGCTCGACCCGGACGGCATCCTCAACCCCGGAAGCGTGCTGTAACGGCATACTGACGCCCGTGTCGCTGACGTTCCTGATCCTGGCGGCCGTCGCGGCAGTCGGGGACTGGGTGGCGGTCGGCCGGCGCTACTTCCGTCTCGAGGCGGTGCTCAAGCCGCTCACGCTGGTGCTGCTGATCGTCGCGGCGGCCACCGCCCACCTCGGCCCCGGCCAGGCGTTCGTCGTCGGGGCGCTGGTGCTCGGCCTGCTCGGCGACATCGGCCTGCTGCTCAGCCGCGGGCCGGACGCGGACCCGCCGTTCGTGCTCGGCCTGGCCGCGTTCCTCGTCGGCCACCTGTTCTACATCGTGGCGTTCAGCCGGCACGGGCTGCACTGGCTGTTCGCGCTGGCCGGCGTCCTCATTGTCGGCGGCGCCGCGGCACTGACGCTCGCGCCGGTGCTGCGCGGGGTGGCCGCGCGCGCCGGGCGGGAGCTGGCCGTGGTCGTCGGCGGGTACTCGGCGGTGCTCGGCGCGATGGCTGTGCTCGCGGTCGCGACGAGTTCGGTGGCGACCGCGATCGGTGGCCTGCTGTTCCTCGCGTCCGACATCGTGCTGGCCCGCGACCGCTTCGTGCACCGGCTGGTGCGCGGTCCGGTGCTGGTGATCGTCACGTATCACCTGGCCCAGTTTCTGATCGTGATCGGCCTGATCAAATCCCTGTAGCGGGCACGTTTTAGGCTGCGGGCATGCCGCGCCGACCGCTCCGCTCCGTGCCCGTCGTGATCCTGCACGGCTGGCGCGGTTCCGAACCCGAACACTGGCAGAGCTGGCTGGCCGATCAGCTGCGCGAGGCCGGCCGCGAGGTGCGCTACCCGACGCTGCCGGACGTCGACGAGCCGAAGCCGGACGCCTGGCTCGGTGCGCTGCGCGAGACGCTGAACGGGCTGCCCGAGGCGGGCTTCGACGTCGTGGCGCACTCGCTCGGCGCCGTGCTGTGGCTGCACCACGTCGAGTCGCCGGCCGGCTCGCCGCAGCCGGCACGGGTCGCGCTCGTCGCGCCGCCGTCACCGAACACGGCCATCCCGGAGATCGCCGCGTTCTTCCCGCCGCCGCTGCACGTCGACGTGGTGCGGCACGCGTCGGAGGGCACGGTGCTGGTGGCCGGCGACAACGATCCCTATGTGCCGGAAGGCATCGCCGACGCGTACGCCCGTCCGCTCAAGATCGCGACGACGGTGATCCCCGGCGGCGGGCACCTGAACGTGGACGCCGGTTACGGCCCGTGGCCGGCCGTCCTGGACTGGTGCAACCGCGACAACCTCGCGTTCTACTGACCCTACTTTGACCCCACAGTGGCTGTGATCAGGCCCGATTTGCAGCCACCACGGGGTCAAAGTCGGTGTGTTGGGCGGGAGGACGCCAGCCGGGCGCCGCGAACAGGAAGGCCAGCCGCTCGCGCCACGAGCCCGCGGCCCGCACGTCGCGCCAGATCGCTGCGTACTCGTGGTACTGCAGGCGGAACGGGTTGAAGCTGTCGATGTTCGTGGTCAGCCCGTAGGTCGGCCGGAACGCCTCCTCGGCGTAGCTGCCGAACAGCCGGTCCCAGACGATGAGGATGCCGCCGTAGTTCTTGTCCAGGTACTCCGGGTCGCTCGCGTGGTGGACGCGGTGGTGCGACGGGGTGTTGAACACGAACTCGATCGGCCGGGGCAGCCGTCCGATCCGCTCGGTGTGCACGAAGAACTGGAAGATCAGGTTGATCGAGAACGCGGTGAAGATCAGCCACGGCGGGATGCCCAGCAGCGGCAGCGGCACCCAGAACAGCAACTCGCCCCACGGGTTCCACTTCTGCCGCAGCGCGGTCGAGTAGTTGAACCGCTGGCTGTTGTGGTGCGCCTGGTGCCCGGCCCACATGATCCGCACCCGGTGCGACGCGCGGTGGTAGAGGTACCAGACCAGGTCCACGGTCAGCAGGGCGACCGTCCAGCCCCACCAGGAGTGCGTGTCGAGCCGCAGCGGCGTGAGCGTGAACAGGGCGGCGTAGCCGAGCAGCGCCACGATGCGCGCGCTGCCGTTCACGACCAGCGACCCGGTTCCCATCAGCAGGCTGGTGCGGGTGTCGCGCGCCTCGTAGCCGACGTACCGGCCGGCTTCGGACTCCTCCAGCGCGCGCAGCGAGATCAGCTCCAGCACCACGAACACGAGGAACGCCGGTATGGCGTACACGACCGGGTCGTGCAGCGCGTCCATCGCCGTCTCCCTTCGCGTCGACTCCGAGCGAACTGACCCTTGAGTCACTTACCGTAAGGTAAGATCGCGGACGTGTCGAGCCCTGCGCCGATCGGGACCAAGGGCGTGCCCCGTCCCGAGCGCGAGCAGCAGATCGTCGCGGTCGCGGTCGAGGAGTTCGCCGCGCGCGGGTACTCGGGCGCCTCGATCGTGTCCGTCGCGGCCCGCGCCGGGATCTCCAAGCCGCTGATCTACCAGTACTTCGGCTCCAAGGACGGGCTGTACCTGGCCTGCCTGAACTCCGTCGCCGACGCGCTGCTGGACCGGCTCGAATCCGCCGAGCGGCAGGTCGACGACACGGTCGCCTCGCGCATCCACCCGTTGCGCGCCGTGTTCGAGGCGCTGGAGCCGCAGCCGAACGCGTGGCGGCTGCTGTACGACCCGTCCATGCCGGCGGACGGACCGATCGCCGCGGCCGCGCGCGACTACCGCCGGCGCACCGAACAGATCGCGGCCAGCGGTTCGGCGCGGTTCCTGCAGGTGCGCGGTGACGTGGACGCGCTGGACGTCGACGCGCTGTCCACGGTCTGGATGCGTCTGGTGGACGCCCTGGTTGGCTGGTGGCTGGCCCACCCGGACCAGTCCGCCGCGCAGATGACCACCCGCTGCGAACGGCTGATCCGCGCCGTCTTCGGCTGATCCTCCCCGTCACCGATCGAGTGGCCAGTTGTTGGCGCGGTGGCCAGTTACCGGACTGGGTGGCCAGTTACGGGACGAGGTGGCCAGTTACGGGACGAGGTGGCCAGTTACGAGACGGGGTGGCCAGTTACGAGACCGGTGGCCAGCTATAAGTGGCCACTTCCGCGATAACTGGCCACCCGGGACAGTAACTGGCCACCCGGGACAGCAAGTGGCCACCCGGGACAGCAAGTGGCCACTCGGACCTGCAAGTGGCCACTCGTCAGGTGCGGGTGCGGACGGCGCGGGTCGCGGTGCTGCGCGCGGCCAGCTCCTCGTCCGGCGGATAGCGCACCTCGACCAGGGTCAGCCCGTGCGCGGGCGCGACCGCGACCTCGTCCGCGCGCCGGTCGCGGTCGAGCAGCGTCGCGGCCCACTCGGCGGGACGGCGTCCCTCGCCCACGGCGAGCAGCGCGCCGACCAGCGAGCGCACCATCGAGTGGCAGAACGCGTCGGCGCGCACGGTGCAGACCACCTCGTCGCCCTCGCGCGCGACCGCGAACTCCTGCAGGGTGCGCACCGTCGTCGCGTCCGCGTTGTCCTTGCGCCGCTTGCAGAACGCGGCGAAGTCGTGCAGCCCGGTCAGCCGCGCGGCCGCGTCGGCCATCGCGGACGCGTCCAGCGCGCGCCGGTGGGACAGCACCGCGTATCGGCGCAGCGGGTTCGGTCCGCCGTCGGTGTCGCTGATGCGGTACTCGTACCGGCGCCACAGCGCAGCGAACCGGGCGTCGAACTCGGCGGGCACGGCGCGCGCGGCGAACACGCGCACGTCCGCGGGAAGCAGCCCGGCCAGGTGCCGGACCAGACCGCCCGACACGGACGACCAGGTCTCGGCGGGAACGTCCAGATGCGCCACCTGCCCGGTCGCGTGCACGCCGGCGTCGGTGCGCCCGGCGACGGTCAGCTGTACCGGCAGGCGCAGCAGCGTGCCGAGCGCGTCCTGCAGCTCGCCCTGCACCGTCCGCCGCCCGGGCTGAACCGCCCAGCCGGAGAAGTCGGTGCCGTCGTAGCCGAGATCCAACCGAACACGGACGAGCCCGCCGGACCCAGGGGGCACGGCGGGCTCGTCGGACGAACTCATCGCGTCGAACTACTCGGACTTGTCCTCGGACTCGGTCTCCGCGGCGTCCTCGAGGTCCGGGTTGGTGCCCAGCTCGGCACCGGCCTCGGGCTCCTCGGTGACCTCGGCGGCCTCCTCGACCTGCTCGTCGGACAGCCCGACCGAGGCCAGGCTGCCCTCGTCGGCGCCGCCCTCGAGCGCAGCCTCGCTGGCCGCAGCGCTGGCCGCGCCCTCGGCCGCGACACCGGCCGCGGTCTCGGCTGTACCGTCTGCCGCCACCGCTGCCGCGGTCTCGGACTCGGCAGCCGCGTCCTCGGCGATCTCCTTGGTGCGACCGGTCGGCGCCTTCTTGGCGGCGACCTTGGTGCCGCGCGCCTTCTCGGCCTCCTTGACGACCGACGCGCCACCGGTCAGCGCCTCGACCAGCTCGATCACGGCCATCGGGGCGTTGTCGCCCTTGCGCGGGTTGGTCTTGATGATGCGCGTGTAGCCCCCCGGACGCTCGGCGAACTTCGGGCCGATCTCGGCGAACAGCTTGTGCACCACGTCCTTGTCCCGGATGACCGTCATCACCTGGCGGCGGGCGTGCAGGTCACCGCGCTTGGCGAAGGTGATCAGCCGCTCGGCCAGGGGACGCAGCCGCTTGGCCTTGGCCTCGGTGGTGGTGATGCGGTCGTGCTCGAACAGCGAGGTCGCCAGGTTCGCGAGCATCAGCCGCTCGTGCGCGGGACCGCCGCCGAGGCGCGGGCCCTTGGTGGGCGTAGGCATGTCGTGCTCCTCAGATCTCCGCGATCGCAACCACGGAAGCTGTTGTCTGTTGGGTTTCTTTACAGTTGTTCGGTCTCGGCGTAGTCGCCGTCGCCGTCGGTGTCGCCACCCATGTCGTACTCGTCCTCGCCGTAGGACTCGACGGAGGACGGCAGCTCGAATCCGGGCGGGCTGTCCTTCAGGCCCAGGCCGAGACCGACCAGCTTGATCTTGACCTCGTCGATGGACTTCTGCCCGAAGTTGCGGATGTCGAGCAGGTCCGCCTCGCTGCGCCCGACGAGCTCACCCACGGTGTGGATGCCCTCGCGCTTGAGGCAGTTGTAGGAGCGGACGGTGAGGTCCAGGTCCTCGATCGGCATCGAGAACGCGGCGATGTCGGCGACCTCGGCCGGCGACGGGCCGACGTCGATGCCCTCGGCCTCCTCGTTCAGCTCGCGGAACAGGCCGAACAGCTCGACCAGGGTGTGGCCGGCGCTGGCGACGGCGTCGCGCGGCGTGATCGAGTTCTTCGTCTCGACGTCCACCACAAGGCGGTCGAAGTCGGTGCGCTGCTCGACACGGGTCGCCTCGACCGCATAGGTCACCTTGAGCACGGGCGAGTAGATCGAGTCGATCGGGATGCGTCCGATCTCCTGGCCCTGCTGCTTGTTCTGCACGGCGGTGACGTAGCCACGGCCGCGCTCGACGACCAGCTCGATCTCCAGCCGGCCCTTCTTGTTGATCGTGGCGATCTTCAGGTCGGGGTTGTGGACGGTGACACCGGCCGGCGGCGCGATGTCCGCCGCGGTGACCTCGCCCGGGCCCTGCTTGCGCAGGTACATGACGACCGGCTCGTCGCTCTCGGAGCTGACGACCAGGTTCTTGAGGTTCAGGATGATGTCGGTGACGTCTTCCTTCACCCCTTCGACGGTGGTGAACTCGTGCAGCACGCCGTCGATGCGGATGCTCGTCACGGCCGCGCCCGGGATGGACGACAGCAGCGTGCGGCGCAGCGAGTTGCCGAGGGTGTAGCCGAAGCCCGGCTCCAGGGGGCCGATGACGAACTTCGACCGGGTGTCGGAGATCGGCTCCTCGGTGACCGAGGGGCGCTCGGTGATCAGCACAGTGGTGCTCCTTGTGGGTCGTGGACGCCCGCTATATGACGTCCTGACAAATCCCGCGGAACCGCGGGGTGGTGACTACTTCGAGTAGAGCTCGACGATCAGCTGCTCCTGGACCGGGATCTCGATCTGAGCCCGGACCGGCAGCTGGTGCACGAGGATCCGCAGCGTGTTCGGCACGACCTGCAGCCAGGCAGGGATCGGCCGCTCGCCGTAGGTCTCGCGCGCGATCAGGAACGGCGTGGTCTCCAGCGACTTCGGCTTGACGTCGATGATGTCCCACTGCGACACGCGGAAGCTGGGGATGTCGACCTTCTGGCCGTTGACCAGGAAGTGGCCGTGGCTGACCAGCTGCCGCGCCTGGCGGCGGGTGCGGGCCAGGCCGGCGCGGTAGATGACGTTGTCCAGCCGCGACTCGAGGATCTGCAGCAGGTTGTCACCCGTCTTGCCCTGGCGGGAGACGGCCTCCTCGTAGTAGCGACGGAACTGCTTCTCCAGCACTCCGTAGCTGTACTTGGCCTTCTGCTTCTCCTGCATCTGCAGCAGGTACTCGCTCTGCTTGATGCGCGAGCGGCCGTGCTGGCCGGGCGGGTACGGGCGGCGCTCGAACGAGCTGTCGCCGCCGACGAGGTCGACGTTGAGACGGCGCGAGATGCGCGTCGCGGGACCGGTGTAACGAGCCATGTCTTAGTTCTCTCCCTCTGACCCGACGCTCAGACCCGGCGCCGCTTGGGCGGGCGGCAGCCGTTGTGCGGCTGCGGCGTGACGTCGGAGATGGTGCCGACCTCCAGGCCGGTGGCCTGCAGCGAGCGGATCGCCGTCTCGCGTCCCGAACCCGGGCCCTTGACGAAGACGTCGACCTTCTTCAGGCCGTGCTCCTGCGCCTTGCGGGCCGCGTTCTCGGCGGCCATCTGCGCGGCGAACGGGGTGGACTTGCGCGAGCCCTTGAACCCGACGTGGCCGGCCGAGGCCCAGCTGATCACGTTGCCCTGCGGGTCGGTGATCGACACGATCGTGTTGTTGAAGGTGCTCTTGATGTGGGCCTGGCCCACCGCGATGTTCTTCTTCTCCTTGCGGCGGACCTTCTTGACCGCTCCCTTGCGTGCCGGACCCGGCATTACTTCTTACCTGCCTTCTTCTTGCCGGCAATGGTCTTCTTCGGACCCTTGCGCGTGCGGGCGTTGGTCTTGGTGCGCTGACCGTGGACGGGCAGGCCGCGGCGGTGCCGGATGCCCTGGTAGCTGCCGATCTCGATCTTGCGTCGGATGTCGGCGGCAACCTCGCGGCGGAGGTCACCCTCGACCTTGTAGTTGCCCTCGATGTGGTCGCGCAGCTTGACCAGGTCCTCGTCGGTCAGGTCACGGGCGCGCAGGTCCGGGCTGATGCCGGTGGCCTCCAGCGTCTGCTTGGCGCGGGTACGGCCTACGCCGTAGATGTAGGTGAGCGCGATCTCCATCCGCTTCTCGCGGGGCAGATCGACGCCGGCAAGACGTGCCATGCGGGCGTTCTCCTGGTTTCTCTCGTCGAAGGTTTCGTGCGCGTCCGTTCCCTCCCCGCCCATGGGAAGGGCTCCGGCCTTCGTCCGGAGGTGGACCACGGGACGACCCGTGGCTGGTACGCGCTTAGGAAGGTGGCGAGCTACGAACTAACCCTGACGCTGCTTGTGGCGCAGGTTCTCGCAGATCACCATGACCCGACCGTTGCGACGGATGACCTTGCACTTGTCGCAGATCGGCTTGACGCTCGGCTTGACCTTCACGGCCCATGCCCTTCTTTGGTGGCAGTGACAACTACTGGTGCGGCGCGGCGGTAGCGGCTTACTTGTAGCGGTAGACGATGCGCCCGCGGGTGAGGTCGTACGGCGAGAGCTCCACCACCACGCGGTCCTCCGGGAGGATGCGGATGTAGTGCTGACGCATCTTGCCGCTGATGTGGGCGAGCACCTTGTGCCCATTGCTCAGTTCCACCCGGAACATCGCGTTGGGCAGCGGCTCGACCACGCGGCCTTCGACCTCGATGGCCCCGTCCTTCTTGGGCATATCCTCCGCATTTCGTCGCTACTACGTACGCTGCAACAGCTCTGACAGCTCTTGCACGGCGCTGCCCACTGAGGGAGTTCCGTCCTTCCGCCCGCGGCCACAGCGGGCACAACGAAGGACAGGCGGCACGCGCCAACGACCGAGTCTACCCGGCGGCCGTGCCGGTTGCCAAAACGCCTACCGGCGGCCTATCCGCCGCCCTCCGCGGGCGCCCCGCCCGGCCGTTCGGCGTCGAAGAACAGCCCGGGCGGGCAGGCGAGGGCACACTCGATCGCCCGGGCCGTGCCCGGCGAGCACCGGGTCCGCCGTCCCGACAGTAGATGGTTGACGGTGGCGTGCCCCACGCCGGCGCGTTCGGCGAGGGTCCGTTCGGACCAGCCGAGCAGCCGCAGGTAGGCACGCAGCGTCACGACGTCTCGAATCCGCATCCGCTCCCCCGGCCGGCATCTCGAGGTTGATCACGACAGAGGCGACCATACCGCAGCTGTCTGACGTCTGCCGTTATACCGTCCGAGCCGGACGTCCTGCGGCGCCGGCGCGGCCGGCGGACGCGGCCGGCGGCGTCTGCGCGGTGGCTGCACGATTCGGGTCAACCGCTCCTGCGCGCAGGGCGTCGGCGTCAGTAGTGTCTACGCCGTGGCTACCAGGGTCGGCACGGAGCAGCGGCGATGAGCGCCCTGTCCGACGCGCTCGGCGCGGCCAACACGGCCGGGCTGTCGGCCCGGGCGATCGCGCGCGCGGCCAAGGAACGCGGCCACTCGGTGAACCACGACACCGCCGCCCGCTACCTGCGCGGCGACCACGGCATCCCCGACGAGGCCACCCTGGTCGCCTTCGCCGACGTGCTGAACGTGCCGCTGCGCACGCTGCGCGCGGCGGCCGACCTGCCCACCGAGAGCGTCGAGCCGTACATCCCGCCGCCGGAGGCCAGCCGGCTGAGCCGGCGCCAGCGGCGTGCGGTGGACGAGGTGATCCGGGCGATGCTCGAGTCGAGCGGCGGCAGCGGACGGGGCCGCAGCGCGGCGGTGCGGCAACTCGCCGCCCAGCGCGACGAGACGCCCCGCGCGGCCCGGCACGGACAGGCCGAACCGCCGGCCGAGTGAGCCGGCCGCGCACGTTATCCACAGGCCCTGCCGAAGCTGTCACCGCCCGGTGCGACGGTGCCGGCCATGGACACCGAACCCCGCGGCGCGGCATCCGATCGGCCCTATGACCCGTGGCGCGACCTGGCCGAGAACTGGCCGGGCGTCGAGGTCGTGCACGAACCGATGCGCGGCAGCCTGCTCGGCGAGCTGCGCTTTCCCGTCATCGCGCTGCGCGCCGGGACGAGCGCGGCCCAGCAGCGCTGCACCCTGGCGCACGAGCTGGTCCATCTGGAGCGCGGCGGCAGCTGCGGCGGCCCGTGGTCGGCCCGGGAGGAGCTGCTGGTCCACGCCGAGGCCGCCCGGCGGCTGGTTCCGCTGACCGCGCTCGCGGACGCCATCGCCGAGATCGGCGGCGATCACGACGTGGGCGCGCTGGCCAGGCTGCTCGAGGTGGACACCGAGACCGCCCGGCTGCGGCTGCGCCTGCTGGATGCGGCCGAGCGAGCCCGGCTGCGGGCCGGCCTGAACCCGGAGACCTGGGTGGCCTGAGCCGCTGTGCGGACGGGTTATCCACAGCCTCGACCCGGGGTGCTTGACAGCGCCCGGGACCGGTGCCACTCTGCCAGCGTCCGACGTCCGTTCAGAAAGGAGACACAATGAATCCGCGAACGCTGGTCGAGAAGGTGCGCATCGGCGCGGCCGAGGTGCAGGTCGCGATCGCCGGCTCGGGCCTGCTGCCCACGGCCGACAGCTCCGCCTGCTGCTGTTGCTGCTGCTGCTGCGGAACCGCCGAGAAGGAATAGGAAAGGCGGTCCAGCGGGTGCGGCTGCTACCCGGAGTGCGGCTGGTCGAGCGGCCCGGCGTCCTGCACTTCTTCGACGGACGCCGGGTCGTCTCGGTCCGAGGCGACGAGCAGGCCCGGCGGGCCCTGCGGCACGTGCTCGGCGGCGGCGGCGCATCCGCGGTCGGCGGCGTCGTTCCCGCCGGTGCCGGCGGCATCTCGCCCGACGCCGCGGACGACGCCCGCGAGCTGCTGGCGCGGCTGAACCTGGCATTGCCGGCCGATAGCGTCCCCG
>DASRSS010000029.1:0-3647 GCA_035656335.1 Jatrophihabitantaceae bacterium
GACCAGGACCAGCGATCGACCTGATCACCCCCACCGGCCACCGCTACACCAGCCGGCCACCAGCCCTGCCCAGAAGCCGAACGCCCTCACCGCTGGAACGCGAAATCGTCATACACCTGTGGCGCACACATACCCGTCCGGTCGCCTGAGCCAAGCGGCCTGGCGAGCCCGAGTCAGTCGACGGGCGTTCGGCTGTCCAGCCAGGTGATCCGGTCGTAACCGTAAGCGCGGCACGCCTCCCGAACGTCGCCGTTGAGCGTCTGCATCTCGGCGCGCAGCACGAACTCGCCGCGCACGTTGTAGAGCGACATCAGTACCGCGACGTCGCCACCCTGTAGCGACTCCAACGGCAGCTCGATGCGAGCCTGGCCGAACGTCTCGACGACGAGCGTGCCGCCCCAGCGCAACGGTGACCGGGATGCCGAGTAGGCATACAGCGCAAGCCGATCCAGCTCGCGAGACTGGCGCAGATCCACCTCGACCGTGCCGAAGGAGTCGTGCCCGGACAGCAGCACCGGACGACGGGACGCGGGCGGTGCAAGCCGGTGAGCTCCGTCGGGCGCCAGCACGGACGACAGGCCCGACCGCAGCCGGTACGCGCAGCCCAGCTGCAGATCGCCCACCTCAGCCGACACCGCAGCCTCGACGCGCAACGTACCGATCGCGCTCTGCAGTCGGGTGAGGGTGACGGTCGGATCGGACACCGTCAAGATCACCCGCTGCCCAGCGGCAACGCGGACATCGTCGCGCGCCCGGTGCCGCGGCTCCTCGCGCGGCGCACGCGCTCGCTCGGCGGCGGGAACGGGCGCGGGCTCGGCGCGCGGAGCGGGCTCGTCCAGGTCCAGCGAGGTGGACACGGGCCGCGGTGGCGTCGCCGAAGCAGGAGGCGTCACCGAAGCAGGCGGCGGCGGAGGCGTCGGCGCAGTGGGCGGCGGTGGTGGCGGAGTGGGGATGACGTGTGAACGTCCGGGACGGTCGAAGGAGATCTTCGCCGGCTCCTCGACCTGCCTCGGGCGCCGCCGCCGGCGCAGATACGGCAGATCATCGCGCCGCGGTGCGAAGCGCGGGTCGGTGATCACGCCGACAGCCCGTAGTCGGCGAGGACGCCGGCTACTCCCGTCGCGTAGCCCTGGCCGAGCACCTTGAACTTCCACCCCGCGTCGCGGCGGTACACCTCGGCCAGCGAGACGGCGAGCTCGGTGCTGAGCGCCGGCGCGAGATCCTCCGAGCGCACCAGCTCGGTGTTGCCGTCGGCGTTCAGCGCGCGAACGGTGCAGTGCCGCAACTGGCCAAGAGTGCGCCTCAGCGCCGGCCCCTCGTTGACGTACAGCACGATCACGATCCGCTCCACGTCCGAGGGAACAGCAGCGAGATCGATCTCGATCTGGTCCTGGTCGTCGCCGACGGCCTGCTCCAACTGCTGCACCGACAGGTCCGGAGCGGCGAGCTGGTTGAAGAACACGAAGTGCCGGTCGGACAGCGCCCGGCTGTGCGAGTCGCACAGCAGCGCCGCGGTCACCAGGTTGTCGGCCAGCGCGGTCTCGCCGCCGACGTCCCACTGCACGCCGACGACGAGCCCGGACAACCCGGGCACCTCGCGGGTCAGCTCGACATTCGCGCCGCGCTGCAGCACTCCCCTCGGCAACGTCGTCACTCCTACAGATCCAGATCCGAACCGGTGAACTTGGTGCGCAGAAAGCTGCCCTGCGCCAGCAGCGCGTCCGCGTCGTGCGCGCGGGACGCGTCCAGCAGATCAGCGGCCGAGGACCACAGCGCCTCGAGCTGCTCGATCAGCGACGCCGACGGGGTACGCCCGGACGGACGCGGCACATCGACGATGTCGGGATCGAGTGCGAGATACGTGCGCAGCGTCGTCGGCAGGTAGTCCTCGAGGATGCCGCGGATCGACACGACGGCGTGGATGTCCAGGCCCCGCTCCGGATCGGCGCCGTCGATCACCTCGCGCAGCATGTCCGTGATCCGCCGCGCGACCACGACCGCCTCGCCCGGCAATCCGCCGGAGTGCTTGTTGATGAACCCGATCACCTCGAAGGTGCGTGCGCGCAACGCGTCCGGGCTGTCCTGCGGGTCGGGCCCGACCGAATCCTGCGCCTCCTGCTTGACGTCGTCACGCAGGCGCCGAAACCACGTCACACGCCGACTCTAGTGAGCCGCGCGGGCGATCACGAACCGAGCTGGGTCTGCTCGTTGCCCTCGCCGCGGCGGGTGCGCTCCAGGTACGGCTTGGCCCGCTCGATCTGCCCCTCCAGCGCGGTGACCGTCTGCGCCATGCTGTCGACGGCCTGTGTGCGGAACGTGTCGAGCGCGTCCATCGTCTGGAACACGTTGTCGAACGCGGTCTGCAGCTTCTGGATGTCGATCGTGCTGCTCGCGGCCTGCTGGTTGATCTCGCCGCCCTGGATGCGCAGCTGGTTGGACGTCGCCTCGATCAGGTTGGACGTCGTCGTGTTCAGCGCGGTGATCTGGTCGAGCACCAGCTTCTGCCGCGACAGCGCCTGGGACACGATCACTGCGGTGCGCAGCGCGGCCACCGTCGTCGTCTGCGCGCGGTCGACGCCCTTGATCAGCTCGATGTTGTTCTTGCGGACGAGGTCCAGCGCCATATAGCCCTGAACGGAAACGGCGAGCTGGGTCATGATGTCCTGCCGGCGCTGGCGGATCGCGAACAGCGCGTCGGACTTCAGCGCGTTCGCCTCCTCGGTCTTGCCGGCCGCCTCGAGCTCGGCGATCTTCTGCGTGACGGCCTCGTCCAGCGCCCCGGCCAGCTGGTTGTACTCGCTCAGCTTGCCCATCAGCTTCCACATGTTGGACTTCTCGGTCTCAATCGCCGCATTGTCCTTGCGCAGCTCGTCCTGACCGGAGTCCAGCGACTTGATGATCGCGTTCAGGTGCGTCTGCGCCGTCTCGTACTTGGCGAAGTAGCGCTGGATCTTGTCCCCACCCGGCAGCCACTTGAGAACCTTCTTCGCGCCGGTGAGGTCGGCACGGTTCGGGTCCAGGTCGGTGACGGTCGTGCGCAGGTCGACCAGCGTCTTCGCCACGCGTGTCTGCGCGTCACCGCTAGTGCCGCCGCCCTTGCTCGCCTTCACCACCGCAGCGGGACGGTCCAGCATCCGGTTCGACACGGTCGCGACGGCCCGCATGTCCTTGTCGCCCATGGACGTGATCGCGTCGACCTTCTGGGTGAATTCGGGCGCGCGGTGATCGAGCGAGGCCAGCTCGTTGGCGAACGCGGCGGCCTTCGCGGCCAGCTCGGACTGCTTCTCCGGGGGCACCGGGATCGCGCCGGCGGCCTCCTCGTCGCGGACGGCCGGAACCGGCGCGGGCGGGTTCAGCACCAGCCCCGTGCTGGTGGTGATCGGCGCGGGTGCGGCGGGCGCGGCCTGGGCCGCGGCGGGCGCGGCGGCGGGCGGCGTGGGGGCGTCGAGGTCGAGCTCGGACATCGTTGTCTCCTTGTCCTGCAGTGCTCGTGCAGCGAGCCGTGCAGCTGCGACGGTACCGGTTAGAGCCGTGGGATCGCAGGTGCTACTTGCGCCCGGCGGTCCAGTTCATGCCCCAGCCGTACGTCTCGTCGAGCAGGCGCTGGCCGCCGTTGAGGTAGTTCACCTCGCGGCGGACGGACAGGT
>DASRSS010000030.1:0-7563 GCA_035656335.1 Jatrophihabitantaceae bacterium
TCTTGAGGCAAGAGGTGATCCTGACGGGTCGAGGTGGACGTGCACGCCGGTGTGCTCGCGAGTGCTGTCTGGCGCCGCCTGCCGGGATCACCGAACCGTGTGCGCGCCGTCACATACCCAAGCAGCTACCTGGCGGTAGACCCAAAACGTTTTCGGCCAAAGACGCCCTCGGCTCAGCTACGGCTCAGTAGCAGGCCGCGCGAACCGCCGCAGCGGCGTGCCTGACGTCAGCCGACGATCTCGCGGGTGCGGGCGACGTCCGCGTGCATCTGCGCGACGAGCGACTCGACGCCGTCGAACTTCTCCATGCCGCGCAGCCGCTCGACGAACTCCACCCCGATCGCCTGCCCGTACAGGTCGCCCTCGAAGTCCAGGACGTACGCCTCCACGCGGCGCTGCCGCACCTCGAACGTGGGGTTGGTGCCGACCGAGATCGCGGCCGTGCCCAGCGGCTCGCCCGGGACCGTCCGGCCCCACTCGTCCAGCCGCCACACCCGCCCGGCGTACACGCCGTCGGCGGGAACCGCGGCCCAGGTGTCGGTGCGCAGGTTCGCGGTCGGGAAGCCGAGCTCGCGCCCGCGCTGGTCGCCGCGCTCGACCACGCCGTCCAGCCGGTGCGGCCGACCCAGCGCCGCGGCCGCGGCGCGCATGTCGCCGGCGTTGACGCAGGTGCGCACGTAGGTCGCGGACAGCGTGGTGTCGCCGTCGCGCAGCAGCGGGACGCCCTGCGCGGTGAAGCCGAAGCGCTGCCCGAGTTGCTGCAGGAGCGCGACGTCGCCGGCCGCCTTGTGCCCGTAGCGGAAGTTCTCCCCCACGACCACGCCGACCGTGTGCAGCCGCTCGACGAGCGCGCGGTGCGCGAACTCGTCCGGAGGCATCTGCGAGAACTCCAGCGTGAACGGCAGCGCGCAGAACACGTCCACGCCGAGCTGTTCGACCAGCTCCGCGCGCCGCACGATTGTGGTCAGCTGCGGCGGGTGCGTGCCCGGGCGAACCACCTCGGACGGGTGCGGCACGAAGGTGATCAACACGCTCGGCACGGAGCGTTCGGCCGCGAGCTTCACCGCCTTGCCGATGATGTCCGCGTGGCCGCGGTGCACGCCGTCGAACACCCCGATCGTGACGACGCAGTTGCCCCAGTCGGTCGGAACGGCCTCGAGTCCATGCCAGCGCTGCACGTCGAGTCAGCCTACTGGGCGCTCAGCCGGCGGGGGCGAACACCAGGACGGGGCGGGCGCGGCCGTCCGCCTCGGCCAGCAGCGCGACCACCGAGCCGTCCGGGGCGAACGCGCCGTGGGTGCCGGTGATCCCGACCGGATCCAGTGCCTTGCCGTACGACAGGGCGCGCGCCTCGTCCGCGCTCACCTCGCGCACCGGCAGCGCGGTGCGGACGGCGTCGGCGAGCGGCAGGGTCACCGGGTCGTCCAGCGCAGCGAGGTCGTCCAGGGTGCGCGCGGTATCGAGCGTGAACGGGCCGACGCGGGTGCGGCGTAGCGCGGTCAGGTGCCCGCCCACGCCGAGCGAAGCGCCGAGGTCGCGGGCCAGCGCGCGCACGTACGTGCCGGACGAGCACTCCACGACCACGTCCACGTCCAGCAGTTCCGCGGCCGGACGGGCGAAGCGCACCGGTTCGAAGCGGCTCACGGTCACCGGCCGCGCCGCCAGCTCCACGGCCTCGCCCTCGCGCACCCGCTTGTAGGCGCGCTGTCCGTCGACCTTGATCGCCGAGACCGCGGACGGGCGCTGCGCGATCGCGCCGGTCAGCGGCAGCATCGCGGCGCGCACGGCGTCCTCGGTCACGTCCGCCGCGGAGGTGGCCGTGACGACGTCACCCTCCGCGTCGTCGGTCACGGTGGACTGACCGAGCCGGATCGTCGCGGTGTACGCCTTGTCCGCGAGCACCAAGTGGTGCAGCAGCCGGGTCGCCTTGTCGATCCCGAGCACGAGCACGCCGGTCGCCATCGGGTCGAGCGTGCCGGCGTGGCCGACCTTGCGGGTGTGCGCGAGCCGGCGCATCCGGCCGACGACGTCGTGGGACGTCCAGCCCGCCGGTTTGTCGACGATCACCAAGCCGGACGACGTCATGACTGCACTCCCAGCACCATCCAGCTGCTGCCGCGCGTGCGCGCGAGCATGCCGACCAGTCGCACGGCGATGAACGCGGTCAGCCCGGCCCACACCCCGCCGATCCCCCAGTGCCACACCAACGCCAGCACGTTCAGCGGCGCGAAGAACAACACGGCAGCGACGATCGTCAGCGTGCGCAGGAAGCCCACGTCGCCAGCGCCGATCAGCACACCGTCCAGCGCGAACACCACACCGGCCGCGGGCAGCATGGCGACGAACCACGGCCAGAGCAGGTGCGCCTGGTGCAGCACGGCGCCCGAGCTGGTGAACGCGTGCGGGATCAGCATCGAGCCGGCACCGAAGATCACCGCGAACCCCACGCCGGCCCACAGCCCCCAGCGCGCGACCTGCCACGCCAGCCGCCGCGCGACCACTGCGTCCGAGCCGCCGAGTGCCGCGCCGACCAGCGACTGCGCGGCGATCGCGAACGAGTCCAGCAGCAGCGCGGTGAACTCCCACAGCTGCAGGCCGATCTGGTGCGCGGCGATCTGCGCGGTGCCCATGCGGGACGCGACCGCCGCCGCGGACAGGAACGCGACCTGGAAGGCGGCCGAGCGCAGGAACAGGTCGCGTCCGACGACGACCTGAGCGCGCATGATCGCGCGGTCCGGACGCAGCCCGCCGGCCGCGCGATGCAGCGCGCGCAGGAACAGCACCCCGCCGACCGCCTGCGCCGCGACGTTCGCGACCGCCGAACCCTCCAGACCCAGCCCGGCGGGATAGACCAGCAGCGGGGACGCGATCGCCGAGAGCGCGTTCGCCGCGAGCACGATCCGCACCGGTTCGCGGGTGCGCTGCATGCCGCGCATCCAGCCGTTGCCGGCGAGCACCGCGAGCACGCCGGGCATCCCGATCACCGCGATGCGGAACCACGACTCGGCCGCGTGCTGCGTCGCGCCACCACCGCCGGCGAGCAGGTGCGTCAGCGGCCCGGCCAGCAGCTCACCGGCCGCGACGACCACGACGCCGATGCCCAGCGCCAGCCAGGTCGCCTGGACGCCCTCGTTGACGGCCGCGTCGAACCGTCCGGCGCCGAACCATCGCGCCGCGCGCGCGGTCGTGCCGTACTCGACGAACGCGCCGACGATCGTGAGCAGCGACATCAGCGCGGCGCCGATGCCGAGGCCGGCCAGCGGCTTGGAGCCGAGGTGCCCGACGACCGCGGTGTCGATCAGCAGGTACAGCGGCTCGGCGGCGAGCACCACGAACGCCGACCCGGTCAGCGAGAGCAGCCGCCGGGTGGTGTGCGCGTCGGCCGCCCCGGGCGCGACCGCGGAGCCGGGCTCAGTCAACGCCGACCTGCGTGAACTGGGCGAGCTGCCAGGTGTCGCCGGCGCGGGTCATCGCGACCTCGGCTCGCAGCGCGGGCAGCGATGTGCGGTTGCCGTCGTCGGAGATCTGGTAGCGGTCGCCGATCACCAGCAGCGTCGCCGCGTCGAAGCCGGCGTCCTCCACCGCGACCTCCACGACGTCGCCGACCAAGTCGTAGTTCCCGGCGGTCATGCCGTCCTTGATGGACGACTCGTTGGCGCGCTGCTGCGCTGCCGCGGTCGGGCCCAGCCCGGCCAGCGAGCGCTGGAAGTCCGCGGCGAAGCTCGCGCGCCGGTAGTTGATCAGGTTGCCGACGGCCTTGCGCCCGGCAGCAACGGCGGCGAGCAGGTCCGGGGTGCCCGGCGCGGTTCCGTCCGACTGGACGAGCTGGCCAGCGTCGGCCATCGCCGCGATCAACCAGGACGACCCGACCCGCTGCATCGTCACGTTCAGCGAGACCGGCGAGCGCTGCGCGTCCGGGTGCGCCGAATCGGTCACCGACAGCACCGCGAGGACGAGCACCACCGCCTGCTGGGCACCGGAGTCCATCGAGACGATGCCGGCGCGCTGCACCGTGCAGGACTGGACGGTGTGGTTCTGCCGCGCGTGCTGCTGGACGGTACCGCTCATCGACTGGTCGTAGCCGGACTGGAACACGCCGGTGGTCAGTGCGTGCCCGGCCGACCGGTCGTGGGCGAAGCTCCGGTAGTCGTAGCTGTCGACGGCCTGCACGGCGGCCCGGGCGTCCAGCAGCACGGTGGCCACGGTCGGCGGGTTCGTGAACGCCGCACCCAGCGAGGAGCCGGTGACGTTGTCGCTGGGCGGCGCACCGGTCGTCGCACCGGCGGGCGCGTCAGCCACGGCACCGTGATCGCCGCGGCGCAGCGTCCAGCCGACCGCGAGCGCGGCCAGCACCGCGATCACCGCCACCAGCGCGATCCAGCCGGCGTTGCGGCGGCGCCGGCGGCGCTGGGAATGCCGCTCGCTGCGGCGACGCGCCGAACGACTCGGCCGCCCGGCAGCGTCGGTCATCGCTCCAGCTCGCCGCTTCCGTCGGTGCCGTCCGCCTCGTCCTCGATCACGCGCGGCTTGCGGTACGGGTCCGCGTCGCCGGCGGGGACGGCGCCCTGGCGCGCCTGCTGCACGCGCGCGTCGGCCTGCGCCGCGGCGCTGAGCAGTTCGTCGATGTGCTTGGCCGTCTCCGGGACCGCGTCCAGCACGAACGTCAGCGTCGGCGTGAACCGCACACCGGTTTGCCGGCCGACCTCGCTGCGCAGCACGCCGCGCGCGGACTCCAGCGCCGCCGCCGACTCGCGGTGCGCCTCCTCGTCGCCGAACACGGTGTAGAACACGGTCGCGTCGTGCAGGTCGCCGCTGACCCGGGCGTCGGTGATCGTCACCATCCCGAGCCGCGGGTCCTTGATCTGCGTCTCGATGCCGGTGGCCACGATCTGCTTGATCCGCCCGGCGAGCTTGCGCGCGCGCGCCGCGTCGACCATGTCACTCTCCTTGATGTCAATCCAGGTCGTCGTCGTCCAGCATTCGCCGTCGGATCGACAGCAATTCGGTCTCCGGACGGTCCGCCAGCATCCGCTCGCACCCGTCCAGCACCTCGACCACGTGCCGATGATCGCCGCTGACGACGCTCACGGCGATCTCGGCGCGCCGGTACAGCTCCTGGTCGCCGGTCTCCGCCGCGGCCACCTCGAACCGGCGCCGCAGCTCGGCCACGATCGGACGCACCACCGACCGCTTCTCCTTAAGCGACCGAACATCCCCTAAGAGCAGATCCGCAACGAGTACGCCCACCACCAACTCGCACCCCCAGGGAAGTCGGCACGTACAACGCCACCACGCAAACGCCTGCCACCATCGCCGTCTGACCAGCCGAGCCGCCCACGAAAGGTGAGCGGCGCGCCGGGCATGCGCCCCGCCGTGTAAAAAAGCACTTCCGTACGGCGGGGCGTAGGCCCGGCGCAGAGCGCCCAATCCGGTGCGCGGCTTTTCCCGGAGCTCGAACGACTCGATGGTGTCGCCGACCTTGATGTCGTTGTACGAGCCGAGCCCGATACCGCACTCGTACCCCTCCCGCACCTCGGTCGCGTCGTCCTTGAACCGCTTGAGCGAGTCGACGGTCAGGTTGTCGGCAACCACCGCGCCGTCGCGGATCAGGCGCGCCTTGGCGTTGCGCCGGATCAGGCCGCTGCGGACCAGCGAACCGGCCACGTTGCCCACGCGCGGCACGCGGAAGACCTCCCGGACCTCCGCGGTACCGAGCTGCACCTCCTCGTACTCGGGCTTGAGCATGCCCTTGAGCGCGGCCTCGATCTCCTCGATGGCCTGGTAGATCACTGTGTAGTACCGGATGTCCACGCCCTCGCGCTCGGCCGCCTCACGCGCCTTGCCCTCCGGGCGCACGTTGAAGCCGATCACGACAGCGTCGGACGCGATCGCCAGGTTGATGTCGTTCTCGGTGATCGCGCCGACGCCGCGGCCGATGACCCGCAGCGACACCTCGGCCTTGTCCTCGCCGAGGTCGATGTTCATCAGCGAGTCCTCGAGCGCCTCGACCGAGCCGGACACGTCGCCCTTGATGATGAGGTTGAGCGACTGCACCTCGCCGGCCGCGAGCGCCTTGTCCAGGTCGTCCAGCGACACCCGACGGCGCGAGGAGGCCAGCTGCGCGTTGCGCTCGCGGGCCGACCGCCGGTCGGCGATCTGCCGCGCGATACGGTCCTCCTCGACGACGAGGAACGAGTCGCCGGCACCGGGCACGGACGTGAGGCCGAGCACCTGAACCGGACGGGACGGGCCGGCCACGTCGACCGGGTCGCCGTTCTCGTCCAGCATGGCGCGGACGCGTCCGAACGCGTCGCCCGCGACCACCGAGTCGCCGACCTCCAGCGTGCCGCGCTGCACGAGCAGCGTGGCCACCGGCCCGCGGCCGCGGTCGAGCCGGGCCTCGATGACGATGCCCTGCGCGTCCTGGTCCGGGTTCGCCCGCAGGTCCAGCGCCGCGTCCGCGGTGAGCAGGATGCCTTCGAGCAGGCCGTCGATGTTGATGTCGTTGCGCGCCGACACGTCGACGAACAGCGTGTCGCCGCCGTACTCCTCGGCGACCAGGCCGTACTCGGTGAGCTGCTGACGCACCTTCGCCGGGTTCGCACCCTCCTTGTCGATCTTGTTCACCGCGACCACGATCGGCACTTCGGCCGCCTGCGCGTGGTTGAGCGCCTCGATCGTCTGGGGCATCACGCCGTCGTCGGCCGCGACCACGAGCACCACGATGTCGGTGGTGGCCGCGCCGCGGGCACGCATGGCGGTGAACGCCTCGTGACCGGGGGTGTCGATGAACGTGATCGGCCGGTCGCTGCCCTCGTGCTCGACGTGCACCTGGTAGGCACCGATGTGCTGCGTGATGCCGCCGGCCTCGCCCGCGATCACGTTCGTCTTGCGGATCGCGTCCAGCAGACGGGTCTTACCGTGGTCGACGTGACCCATGACGGTCACCACCGGCGGCCGCGCGACGAGGTTCTCCTCCTCGCCCTCGTCCTCACCGAAGGACAGGTCGAACGACTCAAGCAGCTCGCGGTCCTCGTCCTCGGGACTGACGACCTGCACCTGGTAGTTCAGCTCGGCGCCGAGCAGCTGCAGGGTGTCCTCGTTCACCGACTGCGTGGCGGTGACCATCTCGCCCAGGTGGAAAAGCACCTGCACGAGCGAGGCCGGCTCGCAGTTGATCCGCTCGGCGAAGTCGGACAGCGACGCGCCGCGGGGCAGCCGCAGCACCTGGCCGTTCCCGCGGGGGACCTGCACGCCGCCGATCGACGGCGCCGCCATGTTGTCGAACTCCTGGCGCCGCTGCTTCTTGCTCTTTCGGCCGCGGGCGGGACGTCCGCCCTGCCGGCCGAACGCGCCCGCAGTGCCCGCACGGCCACCACGGCCGCCGCCACCGCCGGGACGGCCACCGGGGCCGCTGCGGTACGGACCACCGCCCGGGCCACCGGGACCACCGCCGGGAGCGCTGCGGTAGGGGCTGCCGCCACCCATGCCACCGCGGCCGCCCCCCGGGCCACCGGGACCGGAGCGCGGGCCGGCGCCGGGACCACCCGGACGTGAGCCGAA
>DASRSS010000031.1:0-4298 GCA_035656335.1 Jatrophihabitantaceae bacterium
AGGATCTCGAGCAGCTGTTCGAAGTCACCGGCCCGCGCGGCCGCGAGGAACGCGTCGACGACGCGGCGCTGCCGGCTCAGGTCCGGGTCCGGCTGCGCGGTCGCGCCCCGGATCCGGCGGCGGGCGCGGCTGGCCAGCTGCCGGGTCGCCTCGGTCGTGCGGTCGAGCATCGGCGCGATCTCCTCGAACGGCACCGCGAACATGTCGTGCAGCACGAACGCGAGCCGCTCCGGCGGGGCGAGCGTCTCCAGCACCACGAGCAGCGCCAGCCCGACCGAGTCGGCGAGCAGTGACTGCTCCTCCGGGCTGGCCGCGTCGCCGGCGCTGACCACCGGCTCGGGCAGCCACATCCCGACGTAGTCCTCGCGACGAGCGCGGCGCGCGCGCAGCATGTCCAGGCACACCCGTCCGACGACGGTGGTGAGCCAGCCTGCCAGGTTCTCGATCTCGGTGTCGGCGGACCGGTGCAGCCGCAGCCACGCTTCCTGCACGGCGTCGTCGGCCTCGCTGACCGACCCGAGCATCCGGTACGCGACCGCCCGCAGCCGCGATCGGTGCTGCTCGAACTGCTCGACCAGCCACATCTCGTCGTTCACCCGCGCCGCCCTTCGTGCAAGAACCCGTCCTGCCCTCATGACGAATCGGCGCCGCGGAACGTGACAGCTGTCCGGCCTGATCACATCCGGTCACGTTCGGTCGCCGCGATTCGACACCTCATCGAAGACCATTCGACGAAAGAGGTGTGCCATGGCGGCAACCCCGACCGGCCCGTCGTTCCTCGCGACGCGCCGCGGCAAGCTCACGCTCGCCCTGCTGTGCGCGATCGCGTTCCTCGACTTCATCGACGCGTCGATCGTCAACATCGCGCTGCCGGACATCCGCAAGGATCTCGACTTCTCGGTGCAGAACCTGCAGTGGGTGCTGTCCGGCTACTTGCTGACGTACGGCGGGTTCATGCTGCTCGGTGGACGCGCCGGCGACCTGC
This sequence comes from Jatrophihabitantaceae bacterium, assembly GCA_035656335.1. Taxonomy (GTDB): domain Bacteria; phylum Actinomycetota; class Actinomycetes; order Mycobacteriales; family Jatrophihabitantaceae; genus DASRSS01. The sequence goes on from DASRSS010000031.1 coordinate 986, forward strand.
TCGGACGGCGCCGCGTGCTCGTCACGGGCACCGCCCTGTTCGCGGTCTCGTCCCTCGTCGGCGGCCTCGCGCAGAACGGCGGCACGCTGGTGGGGGCGCGCCTCGCGCAGGGTCTCGGCGCCGCGCTGATGCTGCCGGCCGCGCTGTCGTTCCTGACCACGCTGTTCCCGGATGGCAAGGACCGGCACACCGCGCTCGGCGTGTGGGGCGGCGTCGCCGGCCTCGCCTCGGCCGCCGGCGTGTTCCTCGGCGGCATCCTGACCGAGGGACCGGGCTGGCGCTGGGTGCTGTTTGTCAACCCGCCGATCGCCGCGCTGCTGCTGCTCGCGGTCGCCGCGCTGCTGCCCGCCGGGCGCGAACACGTGACGCGCTCGGGCTTCGACGTGTTCGGCACGGTGCTGGTGACCGGCGGGATGCTGCTGCTCGTCTACGCCCTCGTCGAGGCGCCGGACCACGGCTGGGGATCGGCGAGCGTGATCGGCGAGCTGGTCGCGGCGGGCGTGCTGCTGGCCGCGTTCGTCGTGAACGAGCAGCGCGCCGCGAATCCGCTAGTCCCGCTGTCGATCTTCCGCGTGCGCGGCATCGCGGCGGCGGACACCGCGCAGCTGATCGCGCTGGCGGGCTTCCTGGCGATGTTCTTCTTCCTGACGCTGTACATGCAGAACGTGCTGGGCTACTCACCGCTGCGCACCGGCGCCGCGTACCTGCCGCTGTGCGGCGGCGTCGCCGTGTCGGCCGGCATCTGCTCGCAGCTGCTGGCGCGCGTCGGGACGCGTCCGGTGATCATCGCCGGCGCGGTCGTGGCGGCCGGTGGGCTGATGCTGCTCGCGCGGGTGCCGGTGGACGGCAGCTACCTGACCGACCTGTTCCCCGGCCTGATGATCGTGTCGTTCGGCTTGGGCGGCGTGTTCGTCGCCGTCACCACCGCGGCGAACGCGGGCGTGCCGGCGGACAAGGCGGGTCTCGCGGCCGCGCTGCTCAACGCCTCGCAGCAGGTCGGCGGCGCGCTGGGCCTGGCGATCCTGACCGCGGTCGCGACCGCGCGCACCAACCACCTGTACGCCGAGCACGCGGCACCGGCGCGCGCGCTGACGTCGGGCTTTCACCGCGCGCTGTTCACCGGCGCGGTGTTCGTGCTCGCGACCGCGGTCGTGGCGCTGCGCACGACGAACAGTCGTGGCAAAGAGGCCGACGCGGCGCCCGTCACACCCGCGCTCGAGCCGGTCGCGCACTGAGCCGGGACTGAACACGGCCGAGCCCGGCGAGCGCACTCGCCGGGCTCGACCGTGCGGTCGCCTCGCTGCTCAGCTCGCTTGCGCGAAGCCGTAGTCGTCCGTGACGAGCGAGCCGACCGAGAACAGCGACAGCCCGAACGCGACCCTGGTGGCACCCGCCGGCACCGCCGGAGTCGTCCAGGACGCCTGGGTCCAGCTGGACGAGGCGGCCAGCCACGGGCTGCTCGTCCAGTACACCCACGAGCCACCGGTCGTCAGGTAGTACGCGATGAACTGCGTGACCGCCGTGGACTGGTACCAGGCCGACAGCGCGTAGGTGTGCCCGGCCGCGACCGCCGGAGCGCACGTGCTGCCGTACATCGACGGCAGCAGCTGGCCCGCTCCGTTGGTGTACGACGAGATCGTGACCGTGACCGCGGTGTTGCCGGTGTGGCCCGGCGTGCTCTCGGCGTAGGCGGCGTTGTTCGTGCCGAACGTGGACGGCGTCCAGCACGACGGCATCCCGTTGATGCCCGCCGTCTCGAGCGACGCGTTACCCATCGCGGTCGGGACCACCGGCGGCGGGAGCGACGCCGAGTCGGCGTAGGTGTAGTCGTCGGTCGTCAGCGTCCCGTTGCTGAACAGGGACAGGCCGAAGCTGATCCCCGAGGCGCCGGCTGGCAGTGCCGGTGTAGTCCAGGTTGCCTGCGCCCACGTCGTGCTCGCCGGGATGTACGGGCCGGACGTCCAGTAGTCGAAGCCGCCCTGCGGGTCGCGGTAGTAGGCGACGAACTGGACCACCGTGGTCGCCTTGTACCAGGCGCTGACCGTGTAGGTGTGTCCCTGGATCGCCGCCGGACTGCACCCGCCGGTGTCGAACGTCGGATAGATACCGGCGGCGCCGTTGCTGTAGCCGGTGATCGTCACCTGCTCGGCGACCGAGCCGGTGTGCGCCGAACCGACCGACGTGAACGTCGACGTGTTCGTGCCCCAGTTGTACGGCGTCCAGCAGTTGATGCCACCGTCCGGTCCGGCGGTCTCGAGGGACGCGTTCGCGAGCGCGCCGGGGACGGCCGGCGGTGCGGGCGGCGTGACGGCCGGCTTGACCGCGCCGCCGATCACCTGGTTGACCGTCTTGACGGACGTGGTGGGCGTGAGCAGGTCGTGCGCGGACAGCCAGGTGAGGAACGTCGTGAACAGCGCCGGCGTGATGCTCAGCGGGTCGCACTTGTTGTTGCAGATGTGGTGGAACGTCAGGATCACCCAGCCGCCGCCGTGCGATTCGGCGTTCGTGACGGTCTTCTCCAGGTCGGCGAGCGTCCAGGTGTCGTCGACCTCGTCCAGCGCCTTCAGGTAGAACGGGTCGGCCGGCGGCATCGTCTCGGAGAAGTCGCAGCCGGCGCAGCCGAACCGGCTCTGGATGTCGCCAAGGCCGCGCGCGCTGTTGTAGCCGCACGCGCTCACGATCGACTCCACCGCGGTCGTGACGCTCGCGAACGGGTACGCGAACGAGGTCTGCGGGAAGCCCCACTTCGTCAGCGTGTTCCGTGCCTGGCAGACCTGCCGCTGCGCCTCGTCCGCGGGAACGAGCGTGAGGTCCGGGTGGTTCACGGTGTGCCCGCCGATCTCGTTGCCGTCCCGGTATATCTGCTGCAACTGGCTCAGCGTGAGGTAGTTGGGCGCGCCGATCGAACCGGTGATCGTGTAGAACGTGCCGTGCATGCCCAGCGCGCGCATGGTCGCTTCGGCCGGCGCCTGGTCGGCGTTCGAGTCGTCGAACGTCAGCGAGACGACGGTGGGCTTCTTCGGGGCGGTCGCCGCGCCCGCCGGCACGGCGGGTAGCACGATCACCGACGCGAGCAGGCTCAGCGCAGCGACCACACCGGCCGTACGCACGCTGCGCAGACGTGGGATGCGATTCATGGTGTTCCTCCAACGGTAGTCAGGTCGGTGTTCGCCGCGGGCAGCGCGGCGGTGCGGCGAGTGGGGCTGCTCCAGCTGCCGCTGGACGTCGTGCGGAAGCTCATGACGAGGCTGCGCAGGCACAGCCAGGCGTCCACGACGCGCAGCAGCGGATACGCCGGCGCGGCCGCGAGGAT
>DASRSS010000032.1:0-14804 GCA_035656335.1 Jatrophihabitantaceae bacterium
CAGCCTGGGTCGCCGCGGTGCAGGCTCGGATGATCACCGCCCTGATCGACGAACCGCACGTCGGGGCCCCGGCGCCGAAGCTGGACCGCACGTGGGCCGAAGAGGACGTCAAAACCGCGCTCGCGGAGTCCGTCACCGGCAGCCAGGCACGCATCCACACCGCCACCGACCCGGTGCATCGCCTGCCGGACACGCTCACCGCGTTGGAGCAGGGCCGGGTGACGGCGCGGCACGCGTCCGCGGTGGTGGACACCGTCCGCACCCTCGACGGCACCGCCGCCCGCGAGGTGGAGGCGGCGGTGCTGCCGGTCCCGGAGCGGATCAGCGACCCCGCCCCGACCATGGCGGCGTTCCGCCGCAAGCTGCGTAAGGCCGGCATCGCCGCCGACCCGCGCTCGGCGGCGGAGAATGCCGCCCGCGCCGCCGAGGACCACGACGTATGGGTCATCCCCCAGGACAACGGCATGGCGTACCTCGGGGCGCCGCTGCCGGCCGAAGGCGCCGCCACCGTCGCCGCCGCTGTCGATGCGAAGGCCGAGCAGATCCGCACCACCGACGACCCGAGGACGAAGGCGCAGCGTCGGGCGGACGGGCTGGTGCAGATCTGCGCCGACTACCTCAACGACGAAAACGCGAAGATCAAAATGGACCGCCGTCACGGGCGCCCAAGCGCTACACGTTACGGTGGGACGTACCGGTTCTGACCGCCCACCCGAACGGGGCTCCCCACACACATGAAGCGCCTTGCGCCCGCGCGCGTCCTCGCCGCCGTGATCGTCCTTCCCGTCCTGGCCCTCACCGCCTGCGGATCGTCGGGCGGCCCCAGCTCGAAGAACTCCGGCTCGAACGCCACGGCCGGCTCGAACGCCGCGAGCGCACCCGCCGGCACCAGCACGAGCGTGCCGGGCGCGAACACCGACGTCGGCATCAGGGTCGACCCGAAGTTCGGTGGCTCGCCGACGCTGACGATCCCGAACGGACCCGCGCCGAAGCAGCTCACCCAGCAGGTGCTCTCGACGGGCAACGGCCAGAAGATCACCAAGGGTGACCTGCTCGTCGCCAACTACGCGGGCGAGACCTGGGCGCCCAAGAGCGGCAAGCCGAACGTGTTCGACAGCTCGTTCTCGCGCGGCGCGCCGACCGGCTTCGCGATCGGGACGGGCAACGTCATCGCCGGCTGGGACAAGACCTTGGTGGGCAAGAAGCTCGGCTCGCGCATCCTACTGACGATCCCGCCCGCGGACGGCTACGGCAGCAACGGCCAGCCGAGCGCGAACATCAGCGGCACCGACACCCTGGTCTTCGTCGTCGACCTAGTCGCGGCCTACCACCCCGGCGCCTCGGCCCCGGGAACCGCGATCAAGAACCTGCCGGCGGGGCTGCCCACGTTCAGCAACGTCCCGGCCAAGGAACCGAAGATCACCAGCACCAAGGGCGTCACCGCGCCGAAGGCTCCGAAGTCCACGCTCGTCGTCAAGGGCACCGGGCCGAAGATCGACTCCGCCAAGTCGCTGGTCATGGAGTTCGTCGAGGCGCCGATCGGCAGCAGCAGCGGCGCGGGTAGCCAGTCGACCTGGAACGGCGCGCCGCAGACCGCCGCCGCGCAGAGCGTCCTCGGTGTCGCCGACGCGCTCAAGGGCCAGCGCGTCGGCAGCCGCGCCGTCGTGTTCCTGCCCGCGACCGCGGCCGTCCCGGGCAGCGCCACCGCGCAGGCTCAGCCGGCCCAGCCGGCCGAGGTGCTGATCGTGGACGTCGTCGGGCAGTACTGACGGCACGAAAAGCGCAGCGCAAACCTAGACCGGCTCGGGAACGGCCACGGACGGACGCACTCGGCGTGCCCGTGTCGCGCGCCACGCGGTGCGGACGCCGAAGACCGACCAGGCACAGACGACCAGGATCGCGATCGCGACGGCGCCGTCCAGCCACCAGTGGTTGCCCGTCACCACGACGACGAACACCGTGACTACCGCGTGCCCCGGCCCGAGCCAGCGCCACCGGCTCGGGCTGATCCGCCACGCGTAATACCCGACGAGCGTCGCCCACGCCACGTGTACGGACGGCATCGCGGACAGCTGGTCGATCGGAAGCCCGTTCGCGTACACCGACTGGTGGTACAGCATCCCCGTGTCGACGATTCCCGGCAGCATCCGCGGCGGCGCGACCGGCATCAACTGCACCAGCAGGCAGCCCAGAGTCGTCCACGCCATCACCTGGCGCACCGGCCGATAGCTCTCCCGGTGCCGGACGAACAGCCAGACCAGGAAGATCAGCATCACGGTCATGTGCATCGACGCGTAGTACAGGTTCGCGCCCTCGACGACGAGCCGAGCGTGCAGCACCGCGTGCTGCACGGAGCGCTCCGAGGGCAGGCCGATGTCGTGCTCGAAGCGCTGGATCCATCTCGACCGCGCCATCGCGCCGGACGTGCCGGTCACGGACAGCTTGCCGGCCAGCTGCCACAACCCGTACAAGAATCCGATCACGGCCGTCTCGCGGGCGAACGCGCCGACGGCCCGCGTCCGGCGTCCGCGCGCCAGCGCCAGGCCCGATCCCGCGACGGCCAGGGCGGCGGCGGCCTCCCAGGACTGCTCCCAGCTGAGCCCGACCGTCTGCACCGCTCCACTATGCCCGAGCCGTCCGCCGATCCGGGCCGCGGCAGACGTCGATCTGTTCAAACCGCGGCGGATTTGGGTATGTGCGGGCCATGGTTCTGTTGATCGCGGTCGTGCTCATCCTCTCGGCCGCCGTCGGCGCGGGTGAGCTGGTCCGTCTGCTCATCGCCCGCATGCTGACCGCGACCACGTCGCCCCCGCGGGTGCGCGTGCGCGACGTCTGAGTGATCGCGGACGTCTTCGGCACGCAACACAGCACGCAAGCCGGAATTTCGGCGGGTCCATTCACGGCGCGTCGGCTAGTGTCGGTTCGGCACTCGAACGCCGTTCAACCGTAGCGGCCTCGAGGCGCGCGGGCGGAGAGCCTCATGGTCGACACTGTGCGACGGACGCGTCACATGGACGACACGGACGCGCTTCCCTCGGGCACACACGCGCCGCAAAGCACTCGTGCGCGCCCGAGCCTCGTGCCGCTGAGCCGGTTCAGCCTCGTCCTCCTGGTGCTGGTGCTGCTCGCCACCGGCGCGCTGTCCTGGTCGACCTACAGCCTCAACCAGCACAACGAGAACCGGCTGCTGTCGCTGCAGACGAAGCAGGCGGCCACGGTCCTGCAAGCGATCATCCCCGTCCTCCAGACGCCGCTGGCCTCCGCCGCGGAGATCGCCGCGACCAGCAACGGCGACGCCGCGCAGTTCACCAACTACATTGACAGCTACATCAGCGCTCCGGGCGGAAAGGGCAGCTACGTCTCGTCGTCGCTGTGGCGCGTGGACGGACGCGGCCCACACCTGATCACGTCCGTCGGGCGGACGCCGGAACTCCTCGCGCACCCGGCGAAGGAGCAAGCATTCCTGCGCCGCGCCGCGAAGACGCCCGCGTTCGACATCCTCGGCCCGCTGGGCACCGACGAGCCGCGGCTCGGCTTCGCGTACGCGTCCGCCGGCCGGCCCACCTACGTCGTCTACGCCGAGAGCGCGCTGCCACCGGGACGGCGCGCACCCAGCTCGCCGAACTCCGCCTTCGCCGAGCTGCGCTTCGCGATGTACCTCGGCAGGTCGACCACGCCCGCGGCACTGGTCGAGGCCAACACCGACCAGCTGCCCATCCACGGCCACACGGCACGGGCCAGCGTCTCCTTCGGCAGCGGCGTGGTCACGCTGGTCGCGGCGCGCGCCGGGCAGCTCGGCGGCACGCTCGCCCAGATGCTGTGGTGGATCGTCGCACTGGTCGGCGTCGCGCTGGCCGTCACGTCCGCGGTCGTGGCCGAGCGCCTGCAACGCCGTCGCCGCGCGGCCGAGCTGCTGACCGTCGAGGTGCGCCACCTCCTGAGCGAGCAGCGCAGCATCGCCGAGACGCTGCAGCACGCCCTGCTGCCGCAGCGGATCCCGGACATCGCCGGCCTCGACCTCGCGGTGCGCTACATCCCCGGCGTGGACGGCATCGAGATCGGCGGCGACTGGTACGACCTCATCGAGCTGGATGATCAGCGCGTGTTCTTCGTGGTCGGGGACGTGTCCGGGCGCGGGGTCGCGTCCGGGTCGGTCATGGCGTCGCTGCTGTTCGCGATCCGCGGCTTCGTCAGCGAGGGGTACGACCCGGCAAAGGTCCTCGACCGGCTCAGCGCGCTGCTGGACGTCGGACGCGACAAGCACTTCGCGACCGTGGTGTGCGGCGTCGCGGACATCGGGCGGCACGAGATCACGCTGGCCAGCGCGGGCCATCTGCCACCGCTGCTGGTCCGCGGGCAAGGCGATTCCGCCGGCGAGTTCGTGCGGCTGCCGACCGGTCCGCCGATCGGGGTGCGGTACAGCGAGCCGCACACCGCGGTCACCATCAACGTCCCGCCGCAGGCGACGCTGCTCGCCTACACCGACGGTCTCGTCGAGCGGCGCGGCGAGAGCCTGGACGTCGGGCTGCACGAGCTGCGCACCTCGGCGCTCGGCTCGTCCGGCCCGCTGGAGAACATGTTGAGCACGATCGTGGACGAGTTGGCACCACCGGGTTCGGGCTGGTTCGATGACGACACGGCGATCTTGGGGGTGCGGTGGCAGAGCTGACGGGCCAGGCGGACAGCGCGAGCCTGGAGGTGTCCGAATCGGTCGAGTCCGACTGCACCATCGTGCTCACGCTCAGCGGCGAGTTGGACCTGTCCACCGTCCCTGCGCTGCACACGGCGGTGCAGGACGCGATCAGCCGCAAGCCCGACACGCTCGTGTTCGACCTGGCGCAGCTGACGTTCATGGACAGCTCGGGGATCGCCGCGCTGCTGTCGGCCGTCGGCGCCGTCGGCGCCGTTCAGGTGCGCAACCCGTCCCGCATCGTGCGGCGGATCATCGAGCTGTCCGGCCTCGCACAGACCTTGGGCCTGCCCAGCGCAGTCGACTGAGCAGCCACGTCCCGACCGCGGCGCCGGACACGAACCCGAACCCGAAGATCGTCGCGCCGGTCGCAGCCGGCCTAGGACGGGGCTCGACGTCCGGGAGCACGTCTTCCTGCTCGACGACGCCCGGCACGTCCGCCACGGCCCGCTCGTCGGTGAGCACCGACATCCACGCGGCGCAGAACAGCATCCAGCGGGCAACCAGCTGGATCCAGATCAGGATCGCGACCAGGCTCGCGAACGGGCCCGCCGTCGGGCTGCTCGCCGAGCGCTTGATCGTGTAGGTGCCCGCGATCTTCAGGACCTCGAAGCCGACGGACGCCAGCAGCGCGCCCTTGACCACGACCCGGGGCGCCACCTCCGCTCCCGGCAGCCGCACGATCAGCCAGCTGAAGATGATCATGTCGCCGGCCACGGCCAGCGCCAGCCCGACGACAGTGACCAGCGTCTGGGTGCCGAACTTGCCGTCCAGCGCGAGCACGCTGACGAGTTCGTTGCTCAGCGCAGTTCCACCAGCAGTGAGCGCCAGCGAGATGATCAGCCCGAGCGCGAGGCCGGCGAGCACCAGTAGGTTCCACACCCGCGCCATGAAGAAGTTGTGGTCCTTCGGCTTGCTTCCCCAGACCGCCTCGACCGCGGCGCGCATGTTGCCGACCCAGCCGAGCCCGGTCAGCAGCACGCCGACGAGGCCGATGATCCCCACGCCGGTGCGCGCCTTGATCGCGGTCGAGATCGACTTCTTCAGCGTCGTGCCGAGCTCGCCCGGGACGTTCGCGGTAACCCGGTCGAACAGGTGCTGCAGCGTCTGCGGGTGCGAGTGCAGCACGTAGCCCGCGATCGAAACCGCAAGCAGGACAAGGGGAAACAGCGCCAAGAAGCTGAAGTACGTGATCGCGGCTGCGTACTGGCCGCCGTTGTGGTCCTGCAGCCGTTGCCAGGCCGCGGCCGTGTGCCGGACGGACGCCCGGCGTGCCTTGAGCCGGCGCCACCACCGGGTGACCGCGTCCTTGACCCTGGGGATCCGGCTGAACCGCCAGAGCCGCGTGAACCACCCCGGCCGTGCCGGCTCCTCAGGCGGGTTCACGGTCACCCGTACTGCTTACCCCACGCCGATCGCGCGGTCACCCGCCGGTGTTCTCCGCGCCGCCGAGCAGGTACTCGGTGCGCCAGTGCCAGCGGCTGTCCGTGTCGCGCGAGAACAACACGAAGTGGTTCACCGGGAAGCGCGCGACGAAGTCGGACAGCCCGTTGAACGCGCGGTCGAGGCCGGCGTCGTCGATGTCCTGCGCGACGGTGACGTGGGGGTGGTACGGGAAGTCCAGCTTGCGTTGCAACGGGCCGGTGCGCACCGCCCGTTCGAGCAGCTCGCAGTTCGACAACCCTTGCGCCACCTGCACGAACACGACCGGAGACACCGGACGGAACGTGCCGGTGCCGGACAGGTGCATGACGAACGGGCTGCTCGCGCGCGCGGCCGCGGCCAGGTGCTCTTCGATCTCGGCCATCCGCTCGACCGGCACCGGAGTGGGCGGCAGCAGCGTGACGTGCGGCCAGATCAGGTCGGCCGACGGGTCGCCGATGTCGCGGCGCCAGTTCGTCAGCACGGTGGCGTGCGGCTGCGGTATCGCGATCGCGACACCGAGGGTGATCATCTCGGCGTCGCCGCTCCCGCTCGCTGCGCCAGCGGTCACCCGTCCGCCTTTCCCGGCACGAGGAAGCCCATCCGGTCGTAGACGTCGGCGACGGTTCGCGCCGCGACCTCGTGCGCATGCGCCGCGCCCGCGGCCAGGATCCGGTCCAGCTCGGCCGGATCGTCCAACAGCTCGCGGGTGCGCTTCGCGATCGGTTCGGTGAACGCGACCACGGCGTCCGCGACGGCCACCTTCAGCGCGCCGTAGCCCTGCCCGGCGAAGTCGGCCGCGGCCGCCTCCGGGCTGCGGTCCGTGACGGCCGCCAGGACCGTCAGCAGGTTGGACACGCCGGGCTTGGCGGCCGGGTCGTAGCGGATCTCGGTCTCGGTGTCGGTGACCGCGCGCTTGAACTTCTTCACGATCGCGGACGGGTCGTCCAGCAGGTTGATCGTGCCCGCGTCGCCGAGCGACTTGCTCATCTTCGCCGTCGGTTCCTGCAGGTCGTAGATCTTCGCCGTCTGCTTCGGGATGAAGGGCTCGGGCACGGTGAACGTCTCGCCGTAGCGGGAGTTGAACCGCTGCGCGAGATCGCGGGTGAGCTCCAGGTGCTGGCGCTGGTCCTCGCCGACCGGGACGGCGTCGGCGTGGTACAGCAGGATGTCCGCGGCCATCAGCACCGGGTACGTGAACAGCCCGACCGTGATGCTCTCGGTGGTGCTGCGCGAGGACTTGTCCTTGAACTGGGTCATCCGGCTGGCCTCGCCGAACCCGGTCATGCACTCCAGCACCCAGGACAGCTGGGTGTGGCCGGGGACGGCGCTCTGCGCGAACAGCGTGCACCGCTGCGGATCGAGGCCGGCTGCGAGCATCTGCGCCGCCGACGCGCGAATCCGAGCGCGGAACACGTCCGGCGGCGCCGGGTCGACGGTGATCGCGTGCAGGTCGACCACGCAGTAGAACGCGTCGTGGGTCTCCTGCATCGCCACCCACTGCTTGAGCGCGCCGAGGTAGTTGCCGAGGTGGAACGAGTCGGACGTCGGCTGGATCCCGGACAGGACGCGGGGACGCTGTGCGTTGCTCATGATGCGCCCGATTCTCGCATCTGCGACGGCACGGAATTCGGCGGCGTCGCGGGCTCGCGCGGTGGCGTGATCCGGACGCGGGCGGCGCGGCGGCCCTCGACCTCGACGATCTCCAGCCGGTAGCCACCGCACTCCACCAGATCGCCGGCCCGGGGCAGCCGTCCGAGCTGCGCCATCAGGTAACCGCCGAGCGTCGCGTACGGCCCCTCCGGCAGCTCCAAGCCGGACGCCTCGGCGACCTCGTCCAGGTTCCGTTTGCCGTCGACCTCGACCGCGCCGCCCGGCAGCTCCGGCGACGGTGCGACGGCCTCGTCGTACTCGTCGCGGATCTCGCCGATGACCTCTTCGATCAGGTCCTCGAGCGTGACGATGCCGTCCGTGCCGCCGTACTCGTCGACCACGATCGCGAGGTGGTGGCCCTCGCGGCGCATCTCCGACAACGCCGCCAGCACCCGCTTCGAGCCCGGCATCGCCTTGACCGGACGCGTCACGTCGCGCACCGTCCGATCGCGCTCGGTGCGCGAGTCGGTCAGCAACAGGTCGCGGATGTGGACGAAGCCGATCACGTCGTCGTGACCGCGCCCGACGACCGGGTAGCGCGAGTGCGTGGACTCGGCGGCGGCACGCGCGGCGCGGCTGATCGTGGAACCGGCCTCCAGGAACGTGACGTCGGTACGCGGCACCATCACCTCGTCGATCGAGCGCTCCCCCGCCGCGAACACCTCGTCGATCAGCCGACGCTCGTCGGATGTCAGCGACTCGTGCGCCGCGACCAGCCCGCGCAGCTCGTCCTCACTGATCGGTTCCCGGCCCGCGGTCGGGTCGCCGCCCAGCAGGCGCACCACACCGTCCGTCGATTTCGACAGCAGCCAGATGACCGGACGGAACGCGCCGGCGATCCGGTTCAGCGGCGGCGCGAACAGCTTCGCACTGGCCTCGGTGCGTTGCAGCGCCAGCCGCTTCGGCGCGAGTTCACCGATCACGAGCGTCACGAACGAGATCACCAGCGTGACGCCGACGATGCCCACCACGCTGGACAGCGTCTTGCTCCAGCCCTGGTCGACGAGGAAGTCCTTGACCTGGTCGGAGATCGTGACCGCGCCGAACGCGCTGGAAAGCAGCGCGGTGGAGGTGACGCCGATCTGGACGGCGGCGAGGAACCGGTTCGGGTCGGCCGTCAGCCGGGCGACCGCGGTGCCGCGCCGGCCGGATTCGGCGAGCGAGCGCACCTGGCCCTCGCGCAGCGAGACCAGCGAGATCTCGGCCGCCACGAACAGCCCTTCGATGACGATCAACACCAGCACAATGCCGATGTTGATCAGTAGCTGACCGGCCACGTCTGCAAAGTCTACGAACTGCGCCGCAGCAAGGCGGTGTTCGCGATCGGGGCGCTGCCACGCAGCAGGGTGCGCACGACGCGACCGGGCGCGTCCCACATCGGCACGTGGCCGACGCCGCGCAGCATCACGTGCTCGGCGTCCGGGTACAGCTCGCGCGCGACCGCGGCCTGCCACGGCGGCAGCACCAGGTCGCGCGCGGCCCACGCGATGGTGACCGGGACGTCCGCGGAGATCGGGTCGGTGAACGGCGTCGCGGCGTCGAGCAGCAGCTTCAGCGCGGGACGCGCGTAGTCGAAGGCGCGCACGTCGCCGATCGCCTGGTCGCAGCTGATCCGTCCGGGGTGTGCCATCAGGATGCCGTAGATCAACTTGCGGCCGGCGCTGGTGCGCGCGAGCCGCTCGGTGCGTGGGCCGAGCCGTTCGGCCATGTGCGTCGCGGACAGGAACAGCCGCCGGGTGTACGCGAACTCGGCCTCGGTGCGCCAGAACCCGGCCGGTGAGAACGCGGTCACGCTGCGGGCATCGCCGCGGGCACCGGCCTCGAGCGCGACGCGTCCGCCGAGCGAGTAGCCGGCGACGTGCGGGCGCACCAGGTCCTGCTCGGCCAGGAAGTCGCGGAACAGCGCGCTCATCACCTCGGTGACCGGTCGCCCGCCCGTCTCCAGCGGCGGCGACTGGCCGTGACCGGGCAGGTCGACCAGGATCACCTCGCGCTGCTCGGCGAGCCGGTCCAGCACCGGATACCAGGCCTGGCGCCGGTGCGTGACGCCGTGGACGAGCACCAGCGGTTCGCCGCTGCCGTGCCGTTCGCTCGCAAGCATGAGCTGGACGCTACCGGTAACGGCCGCTCAACCCCCGCCTATGCGTCACGACTTTGACCCCACAGTGGCTGTGATCAGGGCCGTTTTACGACCATCCTGGGGTCAAAGTTGGTGTGTTACAGCAGCTGCAGGGCCTTATTCAGCGTGGCGGACGGACGCATCGCGGCGGCCGCCTTCGCCGGGTCCGGCTGGTAGTAGCCGCCGATGTCCGCCGGCGAGCCCTGCACGCCGTTCAGCTCGGCCACGATGGTCTGCTCGTCGCGGGCCAGCGACTCGGCCACCGGCGCGAACTTCGCGGCCAGCTCGGCGTCGGACGTCTGCCGGGCCAGCTCCTGCGCCCAGTACAGCGCGAGGTAGAAGTGGCTGCCGCGGTTGTCCAGCTCGCCGGCCTTGCGCGAGGGCGACCGGTTCTCCTCCAGCAGCGTTCCGGTGGCGCGGTCGAGCGTCTCAGCCAGCACGCGGGCCTTCGCGTTGCCCGTCTTGTCCGCCAGCATCTCCAGCGACACCGCCAGGGCCAGGAACTCACCGAGCGAGTCCCAGCGCAGGTGGTTCTCCTTCAGGAACTGCTGCACGTGCTTGGGGGCCGATCCGCCGGCGCCGGTCTCGAACAGGCCGCCGCCGTTCATCAGCGGCACGATCGACAGCATCTTCGCGGACGTGCCCAGCTCCAGGATCGGGAACAGGTCGGTCAGGTAGTCGCGCAGCACGTTGCCGGTCACCGAGATGGTGTCCTTGCCGGCCCGCGCCCGCTCCAGCGTGAACCGGGTTGCCGCGGCGACGTCCATGATCTCGATCTGCAGCCCGTCGGTGTCCAGCTCGGCCAGCGCGGGACGGACCTTCTTCAGCAGCTCCGCGTCGTGCGCGCGCGTCTCGTCCAGCCAGAAGACGGCCGGGGCGCCCGTGGCCCGCGCGCGCTCGACGGCCAGCTCGACCCAGTTGCGCACCGGGGCGTCCTTGGTCTGGCACAGGCGCCAGATGTCGCCCGCCTCGACGTCGTGCTCGAGCAGCGTCGCGCCGGTCCCGTCCACCACGCGCACGGTGCCGGCGGACGCGATCTCGAACGTCTTGTCGTGTGAGCCGTACTCCTCGGCCTGCTGCGCCATCAGGCCCACATTCGGCGTGGTGCCCATCGTCGCCGGGTCGAACGCGCCGTTCTCGCGGCAGTGCTCGACGGTCTCGGCGTACAGCGGCGCGTAGGACGAGTCCGGGATGACGAACTTGGTGTCCTGCTGCTTGCCGTCCGCGTTCCACATCTGGCCGCTGGTGCGGATCGCCGCGGGCATCGACGCGTCGATGATCACGTCACTGGGCACGTGCAGGTTCGTGATGCCTCGGTCGGAGTCGACCATCGCGATCGACGGGCCGGCCGCGAGCGCCGCGTCGACGGCCGCCTTCGCGTCCGGGTGCGCCGACAGCAGCGAGCCGAGGCCGTCGTTGGGGCTGACGTCCGGGTAGCTGTCGTAGACGTCGCCGACGACCGCGCGCACCGCGTGCCCGAAGATGATCGGGTCGGACACCTTCATCATGGTGGCCTTGAGGTGGACGGAGAACAGCACGCCCTGCTGCTTCGCCTCGGCCACCTGGGCGCGCAGGAACTCGTCCAGCGCGGCCTTGCGCATGACTGCCGCGTCCAGCACCTCGCCGGCGAGCGACGGGGCGTCGGGCCGCAGGACGGTGATTTCCCCGGACGCCGAGACGTGCTCGATGCGGAACGTGCCCGCGTCCGCGACCGTCACCGACTTCTCCGAGTGCCGGAAGTCGCCGTCGGTCATGGTCGACACGTGCGACTTCGAGTCCGACGACCACGGGCCCATCGAGTGCGGGTGCTTGCGCGCGTACGCCTTCACCGAGGCCGGCGCGCGGCGGTCGGAGTTGCCCTCGCGCAGCACCGGGTTGACGGCCGAGCCCTTGACCTTGTCGTAGCGCGCGCGGATCTCGCGCTCCTCGTCCGTGGCCGGGTTCTCCGGGTAGTCCGGCAGGTCGTAGCCGTGTTCGCGCAGCTCGGCGATCGCGGCCTTGAGCTGCGGGACGGACGCGCTGATGTTCGGCAGCTTGATGATGTTCGCCTCGGGCGTGGTGGCCAGCTGGCCCAGCTCGGCGAGCGCGTCGGTCACCTGCTGCTCGGGACGCAGCCGGTCCGGGAAGTGCGCCAGGATCCGTCCGGCCAGCGAGATGTCGCGCAGCTCGACCTCCACGCCTGCGGGAGCCGCGAACGCCTCGACGATCGGCAGCAGCGACTGGGTGGCGAGCGCGGGCGCCTCGTCGGTGTGCGTGTAGATGATCTTCATGCCGAGACCTTTCGACGACTCCCTGGCGATATCTCTTGACATCAAGATACCTTGCCGCGGCGGCCCTACCGGCACGGGGTCGCCGGCGCCCCGCCTAGGGTTCCCTGCATGACCGAATCGCGCACCACCACCGCCGTCGACGCCCTGGCCGAGTCCTACTTGGACGCGTACGTGGCGCTGAACCCGATCGCCGCCACCAGCATGGGCGTGCCGGGTTACGACGACAAGCTGCCGGACCTCTCCCCGGACGGGCACGCCGAGCGATCCCGGCTGCGCCGCGACACGCTGGCGCGGCTGGACAAGGCGGCGGACGCCGGTGAGGCCGTCGACGCGAACGACCGGATCACCGTCGCCGCGCTGCGCGAGGAGCTGGCGATCGCCGAGGCGCTGCGCGAGACCGGAGCCGACGAGGCGGACCTGAACAACATCGCGTCACCGGTGCAGTCCGTGCGCGAGGCGTTCGACCTGATGGCGACCGACACGGCGGACGACTGGGCCACCATCGCGGCCCGGCTGGCCGCCGTCCCGGACGCGCTGGCCGGCTACACGGTGTCGTTGCGCTCCGCCGCGAGCCGCGGGAACGTCAGCGCCGCGCGGCAGGTGCGCGCCGCGATCACCCAGTCCACGCGCAACGTCGGGGCGGACGGCTTCTTCGCCGAGTTCGCCGCGTCCGCACCGGCCGACCTGCCCGCGTCCGCCCGCGCCGACCTCGACCGGGCCGCCCAGGCCGCCGGCGAGGCGTACGACCGGCTGGCCGGCTTCCTGCGCGACGAGCTGCTTCCGCAGGCGCCCGAGGACGACGCCATCGGCCGCGACGCGTACCCCGCGCACTCGCGCTCGTTCCTCGGCGCCGTGATCGACATCGACGAGACGTACGAGTGGGGCCAGCAGGAGCTCGCCCGCATCGACGCCGAGATGCGCGCGACGGCCGAGGAGATCCTGCCGGGCGCGAGCGTCCCCGAGGCGATGGCGCATCTGGACGCCGACCCGGCGCGACTGATCACCAGCCGCGACGGGCTCGTCGAGTGGATGCAGGGCAAGGCCGACGCCGCGATCGCCGCGCTGGCGGACACGCACTTCGACATTCCCGAGCCGGTGCGGCGCATCGAATGCAAGATCGCGCCGTCCGGCACCGGGATCATCTACTACACCGGGCCTAGCGAGGACTTCTCCCGTCCCGGCCGCATGTGGTGGTCCGTCCCGGACGACGTGAACGAGTTCAACACCTGGCGCGAGCTGACCACCGTCTACCACGAGGGCGTGCCCGGGCATCACCTGCAGATCGGCCAGACCGTCTACCGCAGCGCGCTGCTGAACCGGTGGCGGCGGCTCGCGTCCTGGGTGAGCGGCCACGGCGAGGGCTGGGCGCTGTACTCCGAGCGGCTGATGGCCGACATGGGCTTCCTGGACGACCCGGCCGACTACCTCGGCATGCTGGACGGCCAGGCGATGCGCGCGGCCCGCGTGGTGCTCGACCTGGGCGTGCACTGCCGGCTGGCGGCGCCCGCCGAGGTCGGTGGCGGGCAGTGGACGTATGACAAGGCGTGGGAGTTCTTCAGCAGCCACTGCGCGATGCCCGAGAGCATCCGGCGCTTCGAGCTGGAGCGGTACCTCGGCTGGCCGGGCCAGGCGCCGTCCTACAAGATCGGCGAGCGGCTCTGGCTGCAGCTGCGCGACGACGCGCGCGCGAAGGCCGGCGACGCGTTCGACCTGAAGGCGTTCCACCGCGACGCGCTCAACGTCGGCTCGCTCGGCCTGGACGTGCTGCGCGGCGCCGTCCTGGGCGAAATCTGAGTGTTGGCCCCGTAGCAGGGCGACTCGCCGGAGAAATCCCTGCTACGGGGCCAAGTGTCAACCGGCGCGCAGTGCCTTGCGGTCCAGCTTGCCGATGCTGGTCAGCGGCAGCGAGTCCAGCAGGTGCACCTCGCGCGGGTACTTGACCGCGGACAGGTGCGCGCGGCCGTAGGCGACCAGCGCGGCGGCGTCCACGGTGGCGCCGGGGTGCAGCTGGACGTACGCGATCACCTCCTCGCCGTGCTCCGGGTCCGGACGGCCGACGACCGCGCAGTTGGCGACGTCCGGGTGCTCGAGGAACACCTCCTCCACGTCACGCGGATAGACGTTGAAGCCGCCGCGGAGAATCACGTCCTTGAGCCGGTCGACGACGTAGAGGTAGCCGTCCGCGTCCAGCCGCCCGATGTCGCCGGTGTGGAACCAGCCGTCGCGGAGCGCCTCGTCCTCCGGTGACCGCCAGTAGCCGGTCATCATGCTGGGCGTGCGCACGCACACCTCGCCGTCGGTGCCCTCGGGGGCGGCGCTGCCGTCGGGCAGCTCGATGCGCAGCTCGACCCCCGGGGCGGCCGGCCCGACGCTGCCGACGCGGTTCGCACCGGGCGGGGTGCAGGTGGCCAGCGCGCCGGTCTCGGTGCAGCCGTAGCCCTCGGTGATCTCGACGTTCGGCACGCGCCGCGCCCACCCCGCGTGCACCTCGCGGGGCAGCGGCGCGCTGCCGCTTCCGAGCCGGCGCAGCGAGGACAGGTCGTGCTCCTCCAGCGGCTGGTCCAGCAGCAGCCGCAGCATGGTCGGCACCACCGCGCCCGTCTGCACGCGCTCCTGCTCGACCAGCCGCAACCAGCCCGCGGGCTCGAAC
>DASRSS010000033.1:0-4320 GCA_035656335.1 Jatrophihabitantaceae bacterium
GCGGTGATCAGCACATCGGCGAGCAGGCCGTGCTCGCGCTGCGGCAGCGACACCTCCAGGTGACGCCTTGACGGCTCGTACACCTTGGGCGTGCGGCCGACCCGCCGGTCGCCGACGGCCTCCGTGCGCGCGTCCAGCAGGCCGGCGGCCACCAGCTTGTCGAGGTGGAAGGCGGCCAGCTTGCGCGAGATGCCCACCGCCTCGGCCGCGGCCTCGCGGGTCACCGGGCCCGGCGCGTCCCGCACGCAGGTGAACAGCGCGCGGCGGACGTCGTCGTCGAGCGTCGCGATCGCGGCCACCGCCTGCGGGTCCATGGGACAAGCATATCGCCAATGTTCACCGTCCAAACAGATCACAGTCGCTACCTACTTGACGACGTCGTGGAATTTCGGAAAGCTTTATTGGTCTAATAGACGCGGACGGAGGAATCATGACGACGCTGCTCGAACTCGACGACTACGCAGAGGACGCGCGTCCGCCCACCCACCTGCACGTCGCCGAGCCCGCCGCTGCCATCGACCTGGACGCGGCCGAGCGGGCGGCCGCCGACCTGCTGCACGCGCTGGGCATCGCGACCGACACCGAGAGCCTGCGCAACACGCCGCGACGGATGGCCCGGGCGTACGCCGAGCTGTTCAGCCCGCCGGCGTTCGACCTGACCACGTTCCCGAACGACGAGGGCTACAACGAGCTGGTGCTCGCGCGCTCGATCCCGATGCGCTCCTTCTGCGAGCACCACCTGCTGCCGTTCGTCGGCGTCGCGCACGTCGGCTACCTGCCGGGCGAGCGGATCCTGGGGCTGTCCAAGCTCGCGCGGGTCGTCGCGCACTTCGCGTCGCGTCCGCAGGTGCAAGAACGGCTCACGAAGCAGATTGCCGACTGGCTGCAGGACAACCTCGCCCCCAAGGGCGTCGGCGTGGTGATCGAGGCGGAGCACACCTGCATGACGCTGCGGGGCATCCGGGCCACCGGATCGTCCACGGTGACGTCCACCCTGCTCGGCACGCTGCGTTCGGACGCGCGCTCGCGCCAGGAGTTCTTCGCACTGGCCGGACGGCAGCAATAGCGCGAAGGTGGAGAAAACCCGCATCGCGACGAAGGGGCACCGATGAAGATCCTGGCCGAGCTCATCGAACGGATCGAGAACACCGAGTCGCTGGACGCGCTGTCCAAGCCGGTGGTCGACCTGGTGGCGAAGGCGGTGCGACCGACGCCGGTGCGCAACTGGGCCAGCGGGACCCCGCTCGGACACCCCGCGCACCCGATGCTGACCGACGTCCCGATCGGCGCGTGGAGCATGGCCGCACTGCTCGACGTCGTCGGCGGGCGGTCGGCGGAACCGGCGGCGGACCTGCTGGTGAAGGTGGGCGTGCTGGGCGCGATCCCGGCGGCCGCGACCGGGCTGAACGACTGGTCTGACACGTATGGTCCGGAGACCCGCCTCGGGCTGGTGCACGCCGGGGCGAACACCGGAGCGCTGCTCGTCTTCCTCGCGTCGGCGCGGGCGCGTTCGCGCGGGCACCGCCGCTTCGGCAAGCTACTCGGACTGGCGGGCCTGAGCGTCATGGGCGCCGCGGCGTACCTGGGCGGCCACCTGTCGTTCGCCAAGGGCACCAACGTCAATCGGACGGCGTGGGAGTCGGGGCCGGAGGACTGGACGCCGGTGCTCGCCGACGACGAGCTGCCCGAGGGCTCCGCGCGCAAGGTCGACGCGGGCGGTGTGGACGTCCTCCTGTACCGCGACGGCGGACGGATCCACGCGCTGTCGAACACCTGCTCGCACATGGGTGGGCCGCTGGACGAGGGCGAGTTCGCGAATGGCTGCGTCACCTGCCCGTGGCACGGCAGCGTCTTCCGGCTGGCGGACGGCGGCATCGAGCGCGGGCCCGCGACGGCCTCGCAGCCGCGTTACGAAGCACGGGTTCACGACGGCCGGGTCGAGGTTCGATTCGCGCCCTAAAACAACGGAGGTTCCGGTGCGCCACTTCTCGTTCCGCCCGTCCTTGACCCTTTCGGGCCGGGAGAACTACGGCTTGCGCGGCCTGGCCGGCAAGCCGTTTCATCCGCCGCTGACGGACATTCCGATCGCGGCGTACCTGTTCGCGGCCGTGTTCGACGTCGTGTCGTTGGCGATCCCCGGTCAGCAGCACGAATCGCTGACGCGGCAGCTGTTCGTGGCCGGGACCTGGACCCTGCTCGGCGGCGTTGCCGTCTCGCTGCTCGCCGCGCTGACCGGCTGGGCCGACTGGCACCGGTCGAGCGAGCCCGGCACGCAGGCGCGCCGCACGATCAACGCGCACGCGATCATCATGCTGACCGTCACCACGCTGGCGGCGGTCGATCTGGTGCTGCGGCTGACGGCGTTCGCGGACCGGACGAGCTCACCCGTGGCGATGTTGGTGCTGTCGGTCGCGGCGGGCGTGCTGGTCAGCGTCGGGGCGACCTACGGGGGCGGCCTGGTGTTCGACTACGGGTTCAACGTCGAGACGGCGGGCGATCACCCGGTCTGGCACCGCAACGAGGTGGACGTGTTCCCCGGCGCGCACGAGCCCGAGCTCGAGCTGACGGATCAGCAGATCGCGCCGGCCTGACTCGTCGGCCTGGTCGAGAGGTCGCCGACCAGCGCGGTCAGCGTCTCGCCGAGCGGGGCGTCCAGCCGGACGTCGGCGAGGTCGTCGCCGCGCGTCGGGCCCTGGTTGACGATGGCGACGGGGATGCCGTGCTTGGCGGCGTGCCGGACGAAGCGGAAACCGGACAGCACGGTGAGCGAGGATCCCAGCACGAGTAGCGCGTCCGCCGCCTCGACCGCGGCGTAGCAGCGTTCGACACGCGGTTTCGGCACGTTCTCGCCGAAGAAGACGACGTCCGGCTTGAGCGGCCCCTCGCCGCAGCCGAGGCAGTCGACCATGCGGAACGCGGCGAGTTCGTGGTCCTCGAGCGCGGCGTCGCCGTCGGGATTGATCGTGGTGGCCGCCGCGGTGAACGCGCGGTTCGCGGCCTGCAGCCGCGCGTCGAGGCCGAGTCGGGGCTCGGGCTGCCCACACGCCAGGCACAAGACGCGGTCCAGGCCGCCGTGCAGTTGGATGACGTCCCGGGCTCCGGCCGCCTGGTGCAGGCCATCCACGTTCTGCGTAATGATCGCGTCGACCAACCCGCGCCGCTGCAGTTCGGCGACGGCGCGGTGGCCGGCGTTCGGTCGCGCCTGCGCGATCTGCCGCCAGCCGAGGAAGCTGCGCGCCCAGTAACGGTGCCGGGCCGCCCGATCGCCGACGAAGGTCTGGTACGTCATCGGCGAGTGCCGGCGGGACGCTCCGGACGGTCCGCGGTAGTCCGGGATGCCTGATTCCGTGGACAGCCCGGCTCCGCTGAGCACCACTACCCTGCCGCCGCCGACGAGCGCGCGGAGCGCTGCGAACGACTCGGGCGACGGGTGCACCGCTCCATGGTGCCTCTCCCCCGCAACCGCCGTTTGCGTCTAGGGTGGCCGCGTCCGCCGACCACAGCCCGGGGAGCCGTCCGCGATGTCGAATCCAAGCGATCCGAACCAGCCCGACCCGTCGTCCGAGCAGGGCTGGGATCCGCAGCGCGGCTTCCACCCGGCGCCGCCACCTCCGGAGGTGCAGGCTGCGCAGCCGCAGATGCCACCGCCGCCGGGCGGGCAGTACTTCCCTCCGCCGCCGGGCCAGCCGTACGCCCCGCCGCCGGGTGGTGCGTACGCCCCGCCGCCGGGCCAGTCGTTCCAGCCTGCGCCACCGCCGCCGGCCGGTTACGGCTACGGGGAGGCCGGCGTCGTCCCGGCAGGCATGTACTTCGACGCTGCCAGCGGACTGACCCTGCCGCAGGGAACGGTGCTAGCCGGCGTGGGGCGTCGCATCGGCGCGTACTTCTTGGCGATCCCGCTGGCCATCGTGACGCTCGGCATCGGCTACGTGATCTGGGGGATGATCCTCTGGGGCCGCGGCACTTCGCCTGCGCTGAGCGTGCTGGGCATGCGGGTCTGGCGGCCGGCGGACAATCGCCCCGCGTCCTGGGGCATCATGGCGCTGCGCGACATCATCGGCCGGATCGTCGACGGCATCCTGTCGGTCATCACCGGACTGATCTCGTTCATCCTGTTCCTGTCCACCAAGGAGCATCGCGCGCTGCACGACATGGTCGCCGGGACGGTCGTGCTCTATGACCCGAACAAGGTCATCCCGAAGTAGCTTCGACACGCATGGCTACGCGGCCGGACGGGTATGTGTGCGCCACAGGTGTATGACGATTTCGCGTTCCAGCGGTGAGGGCGTTCGGCTTCTGGGCAGGGCTGGTGGCCGGCTG
>DASRSS010000034.1:0-30191 GCA_035656335.1 Jatrophihabitantaceae bacterium
TGGCGAGCGGCGGCAGCGCCAGCGACGCGAGCGCCACGCCGAGCGGCTGCGCCGTCTGCCGCGTCCCCATCGCCAGGCCGCGCTCGTGCACCGGGAACCAGCCCATGACGACCCGCCCGCTCGCCGCGTTCACCGACGCGCCGGCCGCTCCGGCCAGCGCGAGCAGCAACGCGGTCGCGACGACGCCTGGGACCACAGCGGCGATCGCGAGCAGCACCGCGGAAAGCCCGACCCCGGACGCGATCACCGCGCGCTCGCCGCGCCGGTCGGCGAGCGCACCCCAGGCGATCAACGTCAGCAGCAGGCCGACCATCGGCGCGGACACCAGCACGCTCGCGCCGAGCAGGCTCAGCCCCTCGTCGTGCCGCAGCGCGGGGACGAGCATCGGCACGCCGTACAGGAACGAGCAGGTCGCCGCCTGCGAGAACGTGCCGACGGCCAGGATCGTCCAGCGCTTGGAATCGGGCATGATCCCTACCCTAGACTCCCGTCCCAATCAGCAGGATTAGATTCTCAGATGCTGAGACGTCAACAGGGCGACTTCTCGACGAAGTCCAGCACCGCCTCGGCGAACGCGACCGCATTGCGCCGGTGCGGTTCGTGCCCACCACCGGGGAACACGACCAGCCGGCAACCGGGCAGGTGCTCCTGGGTGGCGTGCGCGTGCGCGACCGGGATCACACCGTCGCCCTCGGACCAGACCAGCATCGTCGGCACGTGGTCGGCGAGGTAGCGCATCTCGAGGAACGAACCGCGTTGCCCGGACGGCTCGATCACCCCGCGCAGGGCGGCGAAGAACGCGGCACGACCGGCGTCGTCACCGAGCGCGCGCCCGGCCCGCGACAGGTTCACCAGGTTGTCCGGCGTCAGCCGCAGCGCGCGGTGCAGACGCGGGCTGCGGTACAGCCGGCGCAGCCGCGGCGCCATCGCGAGCGCGAGCACGCGCGGGGCGATCGGCAGCGCGGCGGCCCGCAGCGCGATGTGCACCTCGCGCCCCAGCCCGCCGGCCGAGACGAGCACCAACCGCTGCACGTGCTGGGGATAGTGGTAGCCGAAGTGCACCGCGATCGCTCCCCCGAGCGAGTGGCCGCACAGCGTCGCGCGCTCGATGCCGATCGCCTCGAACAGCAGGTGCAGCTGGCGTGCGAAGTCGTCCAGCAGGTAGCCGCCGGCGGGCTTGTCCGACCGGCCGTGCCCGAGCAGGTCGACGGCGATCACGCGCAGCCCGCGCTCGGCCAAGGGCCCGACCGCCTTGTCCCACGTACCGCTGTCGGACGCCAGGCCGTGCAGCAGCACGATCGGCTCGCCGTCCGCGGGACCGGCCTGCTCGTAGGACAGGACGTGGCCCTCGACGACCGCCGTCCTGCGCACCGGTTCCACCCCACCTGCCACGTACCTGGACGCTACCGGCGGTGCGTCAGGCGGAGCACGCCGGTCGACCGCGCGGTGACGTGAGGCGCGCCGGGCGTCAGCGCCCGATGTGCATGCGCACGCAGGTGCCGGACGACGGCCCGCGCACCTGGACGAGATCGCACAGGTGGTTGACCAGCCACAGCCCGCGGCCGCTGGTGTCGCCCAGCGCGGGAGCGACGCGTCCGGCGAACGGGTCGCGGATGCGCCCGCTGTCGTGCACCTCGCAGACCAGCGAGTCGCCGACCGACCACAGCGCGAATTCGGCCGGTCCGCGGCCGTGCCGGATGCTGTTCGTGACCACCTCGTTCACGGCGCACACGAACGCCTCGGCGCGCTCGTCGGACAGCCCACTCATCCGGGCGGCCGTACGCAGCACGCTGCGGATCGCGCCGAGGTCCGCCCCGTCGATGGGGAACGTCTCGGCGCCGTCCGGACGGGGCGGCAGCGGGTCGGCGAACTTCGCGGCGGCGACGTTCTCCAGGTCGCGGCCGTCCGCGGGATGCGCCAGCTGCATCTGCGCCTGTCCGCTCTCGTCCAGCCACTCGGTGTCGTACGGGCAGGCCAACCACATGTTCCAGGTGCGGGACGCCGCGGTGTTGAGCAGCAGTTCGTGCAGCTCTGCCTCGGCGCGCTGCGCGGGCGTGCGTCCGTCGTAGATCGGCTCGCCCAGGGCGCGCACGCGCCGGTCCGGGTGCGCGGACGCGAACTCGTCCAGGATGGAGAAGATAAGCGCAGGGTTGTGGCCGTCGCTGTCCATGTCGAGGAACCGGACGCCGTCGGCAGCCGAACCGAGCGCGGCACGCACGTCGTCGAGGCGCTCGCGCCGGGTGAACAGCAGGCCCGCCTCACCGGCGTCCAGGCCCGCGCCGAGGAAGTCGGTGGCAAGGGAGACGAACTCCGCGTTGCCCGCATAGGGCAGGGCGTCGTGCCGAAAGGCCGTTGGCACGCGCGAGCCCTCCGGTTCCGCCACTGCCGTCGGCGCGGTTTGACGCGACAGCGCACGGCTACGCATGGATTAGGAGGTTAGCGCATCTTTCGCCTGGCTATGCGGCGGCGTGGCGACGCGGCTTGCTCGCCTTCGCGGCCTTCTGCGCGGCCACGGTCTTGGCCTTGGTCTTGGTGACCGTGCTCTTCGGCTTCGGCGCGGCAGCTCGCTTGGACCCGGCCGCGGAGCGCTTCGCGCTGCCGCACTCGGCCCGCGCCTGGGCGATGATGTCGTCGTCGAGGCCGAGGATCGTCAGCAGCATCCGGCAATCGGCGGCGTCACTGGCTGACGCGGCGACCACGCGGACGGTGCGACGTTGCCACTCGGCGTGCAGTTCCTCCTCCGCGCGCATTCTCGCCAGATCCGCGTCGGAGACCGGAGTGCCCTCCACCGTCATCGTGATTCGTCCCGTCATGGCCGCACCATTCCCACAACGGTGGCCCGTCTAACTGTCGATTCGGGTCAGTCCGGCGGCAGCTTGGCGACGTTGCCGAAGAACTCGTCGATCTTCTTCACGACCTGCGCGAAGGCGTTGAAGTCCACCGGCTTGGCGACGTAGACGTTCGCGTGCAGGTCGTAGCTCTTGATCACGTCATCGGCCGAGGTGGACGTCGTCAGCACCACGATCGGGATCCGCCGCAGCTCGGGGTCGGCCTTCACCTCGGCCAGCACCTCGAGCCCGGACATGCGCGGCAGGTTCAGGTCGAGCAGGATCAGGTCGGGACGCTCCCGGTCGGCGTACTGGCCCTGCTTGCGCAGGAACTCCATGGCCAGCACGCCGTCGCTGACCACGTCGAGCCGGGTGTCCAGTTTTGCGGCCTGCAGGGCCTCTCGGGCGATCAGAACATCGCCGGGGTCGTCCTCGACGAGCAGGACACCTAGCCGGCGGTGGTCGGTCGGCGCGGCGCTCATGTGGTCGGCCTTTCGGGAAGCGTGAACCGGAAGGTAGCACCCGAAGTCACGGAAGTATCGAGCCAAATGCGTCCGCCGTGAAATTCGACGATCTTGCGGCACAGGGCCAGTCCGATCCCCGTGCCGGGATAGGCGTCGCGCACGTGCAGTCGCTGGAAGATCGCGAAGATGCGCTGCGCGTACTGCGGGTCGATCCCGATCCCGTTGTCGGCCACGGTGAACGTCCAGGTGCGGTCCTCCCGGTTGGGCACGGCGGTGATCGTGACCAGCGGAGCTGCCTCGCCGCGGTACTTGATCGCGTTGCCCACCAGGTTCTCGAACAGCGACGCGAGCAGGGTGGGGTCGCCGTACACCACCGGCAGCTCGCTGAAGCCGACTCCACCGTCGGACGCGACGATCTGGTCGTCCAGGGTCCGCATCGCGGTGGCGAGAGCCTGGTTCATGTCGACCGGCACGAAGCTCTCGCTGCTGCGGCCGACGCGCGAGAGGGTGAGCAGGTCGGCGATCAGCGCCTGCATCCGCTTCGCGCCGTCGACGGCGTACGCGATGTACTCGCGCGCCCGGTCGTCGAGCTGGTCGCCGTACTGCCGCTCCAGCAGCTGGCAGAAGTTGGCGACCTTGCGCAGCGGCTCGGACAGGTCGTGCGAGGCGACGTAGGCGAACTGCTCGAGGTCCGCGTTCGACCTGGTCAGTTCCTCGCCGGCGTGCGCGAGGCGGGCCAGCTCGTCCGCGATCCGCCGGCGCATCCGCTCGACGTCCCTGCCCAGCGCGCGCAGCTCCGGCGGTCCGGACGGACGGATCTGGCGCTTGTTGCGGCCGGCGGCGACCTCGCGCGTCTGCAGCGCCAACCGGTCGACCGGCGCGAGCACCCACCGGTGCAGTCCGCGCCACGCGCCGATGCCCGCGCCGGCGATCAGGGCGACAGACACGCACAGCGCGACGTACAGCGCGATGAGCGCACCGCGGCGGGCGTTGACGGCGGCACGGCTGTTGCGGTCGATCCCCTCGGTCAGGTTCGCGGCCGCCTTGCGCACCAGATCGAACCGGGTCTTGGCCACCGCGTCGTCGCTCGCGGACTTCGCCGTCCGGTCCTTGGCGTTCACCAGCGAGATCAGCGGGATGGCGACCTGGCTGCGCCACTGGTCGGCCATCTGATCGAAGTCGGCGAGGTTCTGTTCGAGCACCGGGTCGCCGCGCACCAGGTCGCGCAGCCGCGCCTCGTCGCGTGCCTGCTGCTCGGAGTACTGGTCGAACGGCTGCAGGTAGTCCGGACTCGCGGCGAGGGCGTAACCGCGCACGCCGGTCTCCTGGTTGATCATGTCGGTGAGCAGCGCCTGGCTGGTCTGCGCGGCCGGATCCCACCGGTTGATCGCCTCGTTGCCCGCGTGGACGAACTGCACGAGCGCCAGCACGGTCGCGGCCACCAGCGCGGCGAGCAGTGCCGCGCACATCGCGAAGAACACGCCGACGCGACGGCGCAATGGCCACCTGCCCGCTACTCGACGAAGCCGCTCGACCGCGGGCTGCGTCATTGCCCGGAAGGCGCGTGCACGGTGACGACCACGACCGCGCTGTCGTCGACGGACGCGCGCGGGGCGCCGGTCACCAGCGACGGGATCCAGGACGACACCGCCCCGCCGCCGGCCGCGCACTGGTCCACCGCGGTCACGAACTCGTCGATGCCGAGCGTGCTGTCCGCGCCGAGCATCGACGCGTAGGCGTCCAGCAAACCGTCCGTGTAGAAGATCAGCGACGTACCGCGAGCGAGCAGCGTGCGCGTTGCCGGCCAGACGCGCTGGGCCTCCACGCCGTTGGTGCGCTGGACCAGGTTCTCCAGCCCGAGCGGCGGGCCGACCTCGACGTGCAGATACGTCGTCTTGCCGTTCGAGCACAGCAGCGGGGCCGGGTGCCCGGCGACCCGCGCGGACACCGTCCCGTCCGGCTCGATCGTCGCGTCGCAGGCGGTGACGAAGCCGGCCTGGCCGCCAGTCTCGGCGTGCAGCAGGGTCGACAGCGTGGGCAGGATCTGCGCGTCCGGCGCGCCCGCGAGCACCAGCGTGCGCCAGGCGACGCGCAGGTGCACACCGATCGCTGCCTCGTCCGGACCGTGGCCCATGACGTCGCCGATCAGCACGCGGACGTTCCCGCCCGGCGTCTCGACGACGTCGAAGAAGTCACCGCCGAGCACGGCGTGGTCGCGACCGGGTTGGTAGTAGGTCGAGCACTCGACGTGGTTGCTGTAGAGCAGCGGTGTCGGCAGCAGCCCGCGTTCCAGGCGGGACTTCTCGGCGGCGTTGAGGCGCGCCTCGCGCAGTTGCTGGCTGGTCCGCTGCGCGCGCTTGCGTTCGACGGCGTAGCGGATCGACCGGCCGAGCAGGTCGCCGGTGATGTCATCCTTGACGAGGTAGTCCTGCGCGCCGGCGGCCAGCGCCTCGGTGCCCGCCTGGTCGTGCCGTCCGGTCAGCACGATGATCGGGATGTCCGGTGCGGCCGCGACCGTCGCCAGCAGTGCATGCATGCCGTCGGCGTCGGGTAGACCGAGATCCAGCAGGACACACTGCGGGGACTGGGCCAGCGCCGCCAGCCCGTCAGCGAGCGTGCGGCGCCACAAGACGGCTTCGTCGGGCACGTCCGCCTCGTTAAGGCAGGCGCGCACCAGCAGCGCGTCGCCCTCGTCGTCCTCGACAAGCAGCACGCGGGGGCCGGCCAGCCCGTTCATCGCCACCGATCCACTCACCCCGTGCGCAAACAGCGGTTCGATCACGGGCGGACGTTCCACCCGAACGCGAACACTACCCGCGACGTGCACCTGGTGACGTGACTCACATTCCGGGCGGATAGTTGACACATCATCAATTCTCGCTATCGTATTAGTTGAGCAGTCAACAACCAGGAAGGCAATCCCATGACCACCGCAACCACCTTCGAGCAGCTCACCGGCACCTACACCTTCGACGTCGCGCACAGCCGCATCGGCTTCGTCGCGCGGCACGCGATGGTGACCAAGGTCCGCGGCGCGTTCAACGACTTCACCGGCTCGGCCACGATCGACGGCAGCGACCCGGCGAAGTCCAGCGCGACCGTGACGCTCCAGGTCGCCAGCATCGACACCCGGCAGGCACAGCGCGACGAGCACCTGCGCACCAATGACTTCCTGGACGTGGCCAACTTCCCGACGATCACGTTCACCAGCACGGCGATCAAGCACGTGGGCGGCAACGACTTCGAGGTCACCGGCGACCTGACGATCAAGGACGTCACCAAGCAGGTCACCATCCCGCTCGAGTTCACCGGCGCGGCCACCGACCCGTTCGGCAACCAGCGCATCGGCTTCGAGGGCTCGACCGACATCGTCCGCAGCGACTACGGCGTCACCTACAACGCGGCGCTGGAGACCGGCGGCGTGCTCGTCAGCGACAAGATCGTCCTCGAGTTCGAGATCTCCGCGATCAAGGGCTGATCCCAGCCGCTCGGCGAACCCGGACGGGCCGCGCCGCCGCACCCGGCGGCGCACGAAGCCGGCCCGCTTCGGGTTCGCCGCGGCGCGTACCTTACTGAATGCTGTGAATGCGCCAACATTGACGCTACGTCAATGCGCATATTTGGCAGCGTGGGTTCGCATGTGCCTGGCCGGCTGTCGGTCAAAGAGGTCGCGGAGCTCGCTGGCGTCACCCCGCGCACGGTCCGTTACTACCACTCGATCGGGCTGCTCGCCGAGCCGCCGCGGGACGCGTCCGGCTACCGCCGCTATGGCGGCAAGGAAGTCGTCGAGCTGGTGCGCATCGTCCGGCTCCGGGCGGTCGGCATGCCCCTGCCGCAGATCGCGCAGCGGGTCTCGGACGACGCCTCCGACGACGCCTCGCTGGTCGGCGCGCTCACGGCCTTGGCCGACGAGCTGGACGCCGAGATCACCCGGCTGACCACCACCCGGGACCGGCTGCGGGACATGGCGAAGGCCGAACCGTTCGACCAGCCGGTCAAGGTGCTCACCCACGCGCTGCAGAACCAGGGGCTGCTGGGCCCGGCCGACCGCCTGCGCTCCGGGGAGCAGTGGGCCGCCGCAGTGCTCGACGCGCTGCACCCGGAGGGCATGCCGGGTCTGCTGGCGCAGGCCAGCCAGCTGTTCGGCGACTCCAACCTGGTGTCCGCGATCAAGCCGCTGCGCCGGCGGCTGCGCAGGCTCAGCGAGCGCAGCACCGAGGACGAGATCGCGCAGCTCGCCGCGGACGTCGCCGCGCTGCTGCCCTCCGGCGACGGCGGCGCGCAGGTCGACATCGGCCTGGTAGACCTGCTGCTGACCGATCGCCTCAACCCGACGCAGCAGCGGTTCATGCACCAGCTGCGCAACCAACTGCAGGGCAGCCGATGACCGAGCCGACCTCCGCACCCCCAGCACCGGGCCTGCAGCGCGCCGGCGCGCGGCTGCCGATCGACGAGTACAGCCGGCGGCTGTGGGAGCGCCGCTGGTTCGTCGCGGCGTACTCCACCGCGTCCAACTCCGTCGGCTACCAGGGCAGCTTCCTCGGGCAGGCGTGGCAACTGCTGACCCCGCTGCTCAACATCGCGGTCTACTACTTGATCTTCGGCATGCTGCTGCACACCAACCGCGGCGTGCCCAACTTCATCGCGTTCCTGTCCGTCGGCGTGTTCGTGTTCTCCTTCTGCACCGATTCGCTGACCGCCGGCGCGCGGTCGATCACCGGCAACATCGGGCTGGTCCGCGCGCTGCAGTTCCCCCGCGCGGTGTTGCCGGTGTCGACGACGCTGGTGGCGCTGCTGCGGCTGCTCTACTCGTTGATCGTGCTCATCCCGATCGTGCTGATCACCGGGGAACCGCTCACCTGGCGCTGGCTCGAACTGGTGCCCGCGCTCGTCCTGCAGTCGATGTTCTGCCTCGGTATCGCGTTCGTCGTAGCGCGCATCGGCGCCCAGGTTCCGGACACGACGCAGGCGCTGCCGTTCGTCGCCCGGGTGTGGACGTACACGGCCGGCGTCATGTACAGCGTCCAGACGTTCGCCGCCGGGCACGGTCAGTGGGTGTCGGTCCTGCTGACCGTCAACCCCGGCCACGTCTACCTGGCGATCGCGCGCAACGCGCTGCTCGCCGACAACCCGTGCGGCATCGGCACGTGGCTGCTGGCGATCGCCTGGTCCGTCGGGACGCTCGCCGTCAGCTACCTGTACTTCTGGCGTGGCGAGGAGGCCTACGGCAATGTCTGAACCGCTGAACGCTTCGGAGCCGGACGGATCTCCGGCACCCGCCGCCGAGGCGCGCTCGGCCGGCAAGCACGCCGCCGAGACCGCGTCCGCCGGGAGCAGGGAACCGACCGTGGTCGTCGACGACGTCCACCTCACCTACCGCATCGTCGGCCGGGGTCGCCGGGGCGGCGCGCCCGCCGCGGTCCGCCGCGTGTTGCTGCGCGAGCAGGCACCCGGACAGCGGTCGGTGCACGCCGTCCGCGGCGTCAGCTTCACCGCGTACCGGGGCGAGGCGATCGGGCTGATCGGACCGAACGGCTCGGGCAAGTCGACGCTGCTGCGCGCGGTCGCCGGACTGATGGCGCCGTCGAGCGGTGCCGTGTGGACCCGCGGCCAGGCCGCCCTGCTCGGCGTCTCCGCCGCGATGATGGGCGGCATGTCGGGCGAGCAGAACATCGTGCTCGGCTGCCTGGCCATCGGCATGACCCCGACCGAGATCGCCAACGAGTACGACTCGATCTGCGAATTCGCCGGCATCGGCGAGTTCGTCCACCTGCCGATGAACACGTACTCCTCCGGCATGGGCGCGCGGCTGCGTTTCGCCATCGCCGCCAGCCGCGCGCCGGACATCCTGCTGATCGACGAGGCGCTCGCCACCGGTGACGCCCGGTTCCGCCGGCGCAGCGAGAAACGCATCCGCGAGCTGCGCGACGAGGCCGGCACGGTGTTCCTGGTCAGCCACGGGCTGGGCATCGTCCGGGACACCTGCACCCGGGCGATCTGGCTGGAGAACGGCCGCATCGTCATGGACGGCGACGCGAACGACGTCGTCGACGCCTACGAGGACAAGCACGACGAGGGTGCCCACCGGCCGCCTCGACCCACGCATCGATCCGGAGCGCGCGCACGTGTCTACGCCGAGCCAAGTTCGTTCTAAGCCGCGCACCGCGGCCACCTTCGCGCGACTCGCCAGCGCCGAAGGATCGCTCAAGCGACCGACGAAGCTGCACGGGTTCGGCCGGTGGGCGCTGCGCCTGCTCGCCGTCGTGATCGTGCTGGTCGTGCTGTGGCTGTTGTTCGGCGTCGCCGTCCGGATCGCGACCACCGACATGTGGTTCGACTCGGTGCACGCGGGCTCGGTGTACAGCACGATGCTCCGCGCGCAGATCGAGCTCTTCTGCGTCTTCGGCGTGATCGCCGGCCTCGTCGGTGCCGGGACGGTGCTGGCGCTGCGCCGCATGCGGCCGCTCTACCTCTCGGCGGACGACGACACGTTCCGCTGGATGTTCCGCCGGTACGAGGCGAAGGTGTGGCCGCTGGTCGTGCTGCTCGGCGCGATCGTCCCCGGCATCCTCGTCGGACGGCGCGCGGCCAGCGCCTGGAAGACGTATCTGCTGTGGCGCCACGCGACGCCGTGGCACGCGACCGATCCCCTGTTCCACAAGGACATCTCGTTCTTCGTCGAGGTCTACCCGTTCCACCGGCTCGTGGTCTCCCTGCTTTCGCAGGCCGTGGTGTACGGCCTCTGGATCGCGGTGATCGGTGGCTACTGGTACGGCGCGTGGCGGCTGCGCCGCGGGCGGCGCAAGGTCACCAGCGGCATCACCCAGCTGGTGTCACTGCTGCTGGTCGGCTACCTGGCGCTCAAGGCGGTCAACTACTGGCTGTCTCGGTACGCGCTGACGACGTCCAGCCGCGGCCCGGTCACCGGCGCGTCGTACGCCGACGTCCACGCGGCGTTGCCGAGCAAGTACGCCCTGATGGGCATCGCGATCGCCGCGGCACTGGCGCTGTTCGCCAACGCGCTGTTCGCCGGACGCGTCCGCATCCTGGGCGGCACGCTGGTGCTCACCGTAATCGCGTTGACGGTGCTCGGCACGGCCTGGCCGGGGCTGCTCTACCACTTCCGCGAGGCGCCCAGCGCCGCGTCGCTCGACCTCGGCGAGATCACGCACAACCAGCAGGCGACGCTGGCCGCGTTCGGGCTCGACGGTGACATCACGTCGGTTCCGTACGACCCGACGACGACGGTGCCGAGCGCGCAGCTGGAGCAGATCGCGAGCACGAGCGCGCAGATTCCCGTGGTCGACCCGAACAAGCTGTCGCCGACGTTCAACGTCGAGCAGCAGCTGCAGGCGTACTACGGCTTCAAGTCGACGCTCGACACCGGGCGGTACACCATCGACGGCCAGGCGCAGGACGTCGCGCTCGCGGTCCGCGAACTGCGACCCAAGGGCATCGCGCACAAGACCTGGGTCAACACGCATCTCGTCTACACGCACGGCTACGGCGTCGTCGCGGCGCCGACCACCGAGGTCGACCCCAAGACCGAGAGCCCGGTCTACCTGGACGGCGGGATGCCGCCCGAGCAGCAGATTCCGCTCACGCGCCCGCAGGTGTACTTCGGGCCGGCGTTCGGCTCCTCGTCGTACGCGATCGTCGGCCAGCCCGCCGGCAGCAACGCGCAGCTCGAGTTCGACCATCCGGGCGGCGGGTCGTCCGCGTCGGCGTTCACCACCTACCAGGGCAGCGGCGGCATCCCGATCGGTTCGACGCTGCGGCGGCTGCTGTTCGCCGTCCAGGAGCACGACCCGAACATCCTGTTCAGCTCCGAGCTCAACAGCGCCTCGCAGCTGCTCACCGTGCGCGACCCGCGCGCCCGCGTCGCCAAGGTCGCGCCGTGGCTGACGCTCGACGGCGACGTCTACCCCGCCGTCGTCAACGGCGAGATCAAGTGGATCGTGGATGGATACACCACGTCCGCCCGCTATCCGGACTCGCAGCTGATCAACCTGCACACGGCCACCAAGACCACGCTGACGACGAACGGCGCGTCGATCGCGCAGCCGAACCGGCAGGTCAACTACCTGCAGAACTCGGTGAAGGCGGTCGTGGACGCGTACACGGGCAAGGTCACGCTGTACGAGTGGAACCAGGCGCAGCACGCCGACCCGCTGCTGAGCGCGTGGGAGTCGGTGTTCCCGGGTCTCGTCCGGCCGCAGTCGAGCATCCCGTCCGGCCTGCTCTCGCAGCTGCGCTACCCCACGGACCTGTTCAACGCGCAGCGCTACCTGCTGGCCAAGTACCACGTGTCGCAGCCGGCGAGCTTCTACAGCGGCAACGACTTCTGGACGGTGCCGACCGACCCGACCGTCGCCGCGGCCAAGACGATCAACGCCTCGTCGTCCGGCGGCGGTTCGAGCTCGCCGCTGCCGTCCAGGTACATGTCGATGTCGCCGACGGGCTACGGCGCGCAGCAATACACGCTGTCCAGCCCGATGGTGACGCTGAACGGGCAGCAGCTGGCGGCGTTCGTGTCCGTCGACGCGGAGCCGGGGCCGGACTACGGCAAGTTCACCGTGCTGAACTTCCCGTCCGCGACCGGTGGCGAGTCGCCCGCGCAGGTGCAGAACGATATCGAGTCGGACACCGACATCACCGAGGCGCTCACGCTGCAGCGCGGCGGTAAATCCAAGGTCGTGCTCGGCGACCTGGAGGCCATCCCGATCGCCGGACGGATCCTCTACGTCGAGCCGGTCTACACGCAGTCGAGCGGCAGCTCGTCGTTCCCGATCCTGCGGCACGTGATCGCGCTGTACGGCAACGGCGACCCGTCCTTCGACGACAGCCTCAAACCCGCGCTCGCCGCGGCGTTCCGGTCGGGCTCGGGGACGGGGTAGGCGGGGCGCTTCGGCTCTGGACTTGACGCAACCGATTGATTGCCATACTGTGGCAACCAGTTGGTTGCGTTATTGCCGAGAGGAGCACATCATGTCCACGACCACCGACTACCGGACGACCGTGCGGATCGCCGCGCCCGCCGACGTCGTGTTCGACGCCGTCACGACCGCCGAGACGCTCGCCGCGTGGTGGAGCCCGGTCACCGGCTCGGGCCGCACCGGTGGGGAGCTGCGCTTCCCGATGGTCGCCGACCAGCCGCCGCTGCTGATCCGCGTCGACGAGGCGACCCGTCCGACGACCGTGCGCTGGACCGTCCTGCAGTGCACGTTCATGACGGACTGGGAGGGCACGCGGCCGACCTTCACGATCACGCCGCTCGACGACGGCAGCTGCGAGTTGACCTTCGAGCACATCGGCCTCGACGACGAGCTCGAGTGCAAGGACATGTGCAGCCGCAGCTGGGACCACTTCGTCCGCACCAGCCTGCGCGAGGTCGCGGAGGGCGGTCCCGGAGCCCCGAACCGCAGTCCCCGGGACCTCGCGCGCCGCGCCGCCGAGGAGCGCGCCTGACCGGTAGTCGCGAGGACGGCGACAATGGAGCGTCCGCCGTTCGTGCCCGTCCAGCGAGGAGCAGGTGATGGCCTTTCCCGACCGCATCGAGCGGACCATGCAGCTGTCCCGCCCGCCCGCCGAGGTGTGGCCGGCGCTGACGACCGCCGAGGGGTTGAGCGCCTGGTTCGGGCAGCGGGTCACGATCGACCTGCGCCCCGGCGGCGCCGCGTCGATGACGTTCGGCAGCGGCATGACCGTCGAGATGCGCGTGGAGCGGGTCGAGGAGCCGCGCGTCTTCGCCTACACCTGGCGGCTGCCGAACCTGCCCGCCGACGACCCGCGCCGCACCTTCGTCGAGTTCACCCTGGAACCGGACGGCGACGGCACGCTGCTGCGCCTGTGCGAGACCGGCTTCGCCCAGCTGCCCGACGACATCCGCGAGGCGACCTACGAGTCGCACAGTGACGGATGGACGCAGGAGCTGGCCGAGCTGGCGGAGCACCTGGCGTGACGGATGATCTCGAGGCCGTCGCGGAGCAGGTTTTCGTCGCACTGGCCGACGGAACGCGCCGCGCGATCCTCACCGCGCTGGCGGTCGGCGGACCGGCAACCGTCACCGAGCTCGCCGATCGCCTACCGATCACCCGGCAGGCGATTGCGAAGCATCTGGCCCTGATGGCCGACGCCGGGCTCGTGACGGCCGAGCCCGGCGAGCGCCGCCGGGTGCGCTACCGGCTGCGCTCGGCGCCCGTCCAGCTCGCGCAACAGTTCCTCGCCGCGCTCGCCAACGACTGGGACGACCGGCTCACCGCGCTCAAGGACCACCTGGCGTAACCGCTCGGCAGGCCGTCCTAGCCGTCGGTGCGGTTCGCCACGGCCAGCGGGGTGCCGCGGAACGGCAGCACGATCTTGTGCTGCACCAATTCCCCGTACGGTTCGACGGTTCCCGCCGGGCGGGTGGCCAGCCAGAGCACGTCGCGAGCCGCCTCGTCGGGCGGCTCCGCGTCGGACATGTCGGCGAACCACGGCCGGGACGCGTCGGTGTCGACCAGCCCGGGGCGGGCCGCGTTGAGCAGGATGCCTCGGGCGCGCGCGGCGTCGCGGTGGATTCTCGCGGCGACGCGGACCGAGGCCACCTGAGCGTTTGGCTTCACCTCCATCGAGCTCGTCGGGCTGCCGTCCGACATTCGGCTGATCCCGCTGGGTGGCCACACCGCCGGGCACGCCGGCGTCGCGGTGCGTGACGGCGAGCGGTGGCTGCTGCACTGCGGCGACGCGTACTACTACCACCGAGAGCTCGATCCCGAGCCCGAGCCGCACCCGTTGCTGGACGTCGTGCAGACGAGGTCGCAGGTGCACCGCGAGCTCCGCCTCGGCACCCAGGCCAGGCTCCGCGAGCTCGTCCGGCAGCACGGCGACAAGGTCGCCGTCTTCAGTGCTCACGACCCGTGGGAGTTCGCCCGTTACGCCTGATCGAGCCGGCGGACGCGGGCCGTCGGTGCGTGCCCGGGTCGCGCTCAGCGCCTGGTCTCGTACCGGGTTAGCAGCACGCCGTCGGGAAACGTCCTGGTCTCCCGGAGGTTCAGCTTCACCCAGCTGTCGAGGGCGGTGAAGAGCGGCGTGCCGCCGCCGAGCAGGACCGGATGGGTGACCACCAGGTACTCGTCGATCAGCCCGGCCCGCATCGCCGCGCCGGCCAGGGTGGCGCCGCCGATGTCCATGGGGTCACCGTCCTCGGCCTTGAGCCGGCCGATTTCGGTGACCGGGTCTGCGGTGATCAAGCGCGTGTTCCAGTCGACCGCACTCAGCGTGGAGGAGAAGACGACCTTCGGCATGGCGCGCCAGCGACGCGCGAACTCGATCTCCGCCGGCGTAACCCCGGGCTGCTGATCGGCGGTCGGCCAGTGCGAGCTCATCGCGTCCCACAGCTTGCGGCCGTACAGCGACAGGCCGGTCGAGGCCACCCGGTCGGACCACCACTGGAACAGTTCGTCGCTCGGCGTGCTCCAGCCGAGGTCGTCGCCGGGCGCGGCGATGTAGCCGTCCAGGCTCGCGTTCATGCCGAAGATCAGTTTCCGCATGGCATTCCCTTCCAGCGAAAGGCTCATCGACGCCGCGGCTCAGCGGCTGCGGTGTGGACGCGCCTTGCGGCCGCCTCCGGTCATGAGCGGTACGACGTGGTCGACGATCTGCCGGCGGCTCATCGGAACACCGTCGGCCATCAGGTGCATCACCAGCAAGCCAACTCCGGCATCGGCGCGCTCCGCGACGTCGGGCTGGTCACCGATCACTCGGCGCAGCCGTTCGCGGTTCGCGTCGCGCAGCGGCACCAGCTTCGTCGTGCGGATCGCGGCGGCCAGTTCCGGTTCGGTGCCGGAGAAGAGCATTGCGAGGAAGCGCCCGCCGCGGCCGGCCAGCGCGGCGTTCAGCAGGAGCAGGCCCTCGACCAGGTCCCGGTGCGGATCGTCCGTCGCCGGGACGTGCTGCTCGGTCGCGGCCGAGAGCAGGGCGGCCTTGACCAGCTCGGACTTGGTGGCCCACCGGCGGTAGAGCCCGCCTAACCCGATCCCGGCTTCCCGCGCCACGTCGTCGACCCGCAGGCCCGCGTAGCCGTGTTCGTCGAGGAGTTCGAGCGTCGCCTGCAGCGCCGCCTGGCTCACGGCGGGGTCGAGCGGGCGCCCCCTCTTCACCGGCGCTGCCATCGGCCCAGATTATCGAAAGTCTTGACTTCCGATAACCGCGGTACGTATAACGGAAACCATGACTTCCATAAATCGAGCTGTACTGATCACCGGGGCGAACGGCGGCGTCGGCCGCGCGCTGGTGGACCACTTCGTCGCCGGCGGTTGGCGCGTGTTCGCCGGCGTGCGCTCCCTCGCGTCCGCCGACGCCGCCGTGCAGGGACGAGCCGCGGTCACCGCCGTGCGCATCGACCTCACCGACGCGGCCGGCCTCGCGGACACGCACCGAGAGGTCGCCGAACAGTTGCGCCGCGAAGGGTTGACCGGACTCGCCGGCCTGATCAACAACGCCGGTAAGAGTGTCGACGGCCCGCTCGAGCTGACTCCGGTGGACGAGTTGGCCGAGAGCTTCGCCGTCAACGTCGTCGGGACGGTCGCCGTCACGCAGGCGTTCCTGCCGCTGCTGCGGCCGGCACACGGTCGCATCGTGAACATGGGCGGCGCCGCCGGTCGAGTGGCCATGCCGATGTACGGTGCCCTCTCGGCGTCCAAGGCAGCGCTCGACTCGGTCAGCGACGTGCTGCGAATGGAGTTGCTGCGCCAGGGCATTCGCGTCAGCTACATCGAACCGGGCGCGCTGCAGACGACGTTCTTCGAACGGTCCGCCGAGGCCCGCGCCCGCAACGGGTACGCCGGATCCGCCGACTCGCAGGCCATCTACGCGGCGGCGATGGAACGGTCCACGAAGGCGATGTCGACGATGAAACCCGGCCCGCTCCAGCCGGTCGTCAAGGCGGTCGAGCACGCCCTGACGGCCAAGCGCCCGGCGCCGCGGTACGTCGTCGGCCGCGACGCCAAGCTCATCACCGGGGTCGTGCGGCGACTGCCGACCCGCACGCGGGACAAGGCGATCCTGCGCACGATGGATCTGCCGGCCGCGGCCTTCGTCCCGGCCTGACCGCGTCCACGCACGGTCGCCGGGGCGGGTCACGAGGGCGGCAACTCCGGTACGGTCACGAAGGTTCGACGAGCTTGGACTCGTACGCGAAGATCACTGCCTGGACGCGGTCCCGAAGATCGAACTTGGTGAGGATCCGGCTGATGTGGCTCTTCACCGTCGCCTCCGAGAGCGTGAGCGAGGCGGCGATCTCCTGGTTGCTCTGACCGAGAGCCAGCGCCTGCAGTACGTCCCGCTCGCGATCGGTGAGGCGAGCCAGCCGCTCGTCACGCATCGCCTGGGTGGCGGTGGGCATCCGCTGGGCGAAGGTGTCGAGCAGCCTGCGCGTCACGCGCGGCGCGACGACGGCTTCGCCCGCGGCTACGGTGCGGATCGCGGCGACCAGCTCGTCCGGCGGGACGTTCTTGAGGAGGAACCCGCTGGCGCCGGCACGCAGCCCGGCGAACGCGTACTCGTCGAGATCGAACGTGGTCAGGATCAGCACGCGCACCTCGGGATGCTCCCGGGAAATCGCTTCGGTGGCGGCGACGCCGTCCACGTCGGGCATGCGGACGTCCATGACGATCACATCCGGACGGTGCTCGGCGGCGGCCGCGATGGCCTCGCGGCCATTACCGGCTTCGGCGACGACGTCGAAGTCCTCGTGCGCGTCGAGGATCATGCGGAAGCCCACCCGCAAGAGTTGTTCGTCGTCCGCCAGCACGACCCGGATCGTCATCCTCACGCCTTCCCGGCCGCGTCGTCCCGCAGCGGGAGCCACGCGCTGACCCGCCAGCCGCTGGTGGTGGGCCCGGCGAACAGCCGGCCGTTGTGCAGCGCGACGCGTTCGCGCATGCCGATCAGCCCGTGCCCGAAGACGGCGGCCGGCGAGCCGGCCCCGCCGTTGTCGTCGACGACCACGCGCAGATCCTCCTGCCCCCGCCGGATGGACACCTGCAGCCGGGTCGCGCGTGGCGCGTGCTTGACGGTGTTGGTGATGCCTTCCTGCACCAGCCGGAACACGGCCAGCTGCAGTCCGGTGGACAGACCTTCGGTCGAACCGCTGGTGTGGTACGTGACGTGCAGGCCGGTGCTGCGCGCGGTCTCGAGCAGCGCGTCCACGTCCGCCAGGTTCGGCTCCGGATTCAGCGTCGCGTTCGGCTCATCGGGACCGGATCGCAGCAGCGCGAACGTGTCGCGCATCTCGGCGAGTGCGGTGCGTCCGGTCGCGGCGGCCTGACGGATCGCCTCGCCGGCGCGCTCCGGGTCGCGTTCCAGCGTGAGCGCGGCTCCGTCGGTCAGCGCGATCATCACCGAGAGGTTGTGCGCCACGATGTCGTGCATCTCCCGGGCGATGCGGTTGCGCTCGGCCGTCACCGCGGCCTGGGTGAGCCGCGCACGGTGCTCTTCGGTGAGCCGCTCCCGGGCGTTGTCGCGCCGAGGACGGAGCTCCCGTGACCAGTGCACCCACGACATGCGTTCAGTGTCGCGCGTACGGCTCACGCATCGCGACGACGCAGCACGTACAACCCGGCACCCAGCGCCGCCACGACGTACAGCGCGAACACACCGAGCCCCGCCCACGGCGCCAGCCGATCCGGCACCCGCTGCGTGGTCATTCCGGCGGTTCCGGCGAGCAGCGGCAGGTACTTGCTGACGTGCTCCTGCAGCGAGGCCGGCAGCGCCTGGGCCAGCAGCGGCAGCACCAGCAGCAGTCCGAACAGTGCCGCGATCGCACCACCGGCGTTGCGGACGAGAAATCCGCAGCCGAGGCCGAGCAACCCGACACCCACCATGTAGAGGGCGGCGCCGAAGATCGCGCGGACCGCGCCGGGATAGCTGATCGAGACGCCGAGGCTGTGCCGCGCCCCGACACCAGGGTCGGTCGTGAATGCGATGCCGCCCTTGGCGGACAGGAACGCGCCGTGCACGTGATAGCCGCTGAGAACGGCCTGGCCGCTCAGGAACGCGATGAACGCGGCGATCAGTGTGATCAGGAAGATCACCGCGGCGAAGACCACAATCTTGGCGACCCACACCGGAACCCGCTTGGGAACGGCCGAGAGCGTCGCCCGGATCATGCCGGTGCTGTACTCGCCGGTGATGAACAGGACGCCGAGCACCCCGACGGCCAGTTGCGCCAGGTAGAACCCGCGCAGGCTCAGCTCCGTCTGGTCGGGCTCGAAGCCGCCGTGATGGGCGATGTCGTAGCCGCGCAGGTACGAGAACAAGACGCCCAGCCCGATCGAGATCAGCAGCGCGACGCCGATGCTCCACCAGGTCGAGCGCAGCGAACGGAACTTAATCCACTCGGAGTCGATCGCCCGCACCTGGGTGACGCCGAGGTGCGCCGGCGCGGCTTCGGCGACTGCGGTCATGAGGCCACCTCTTCCATCGGCGTGCCGAACTCGACGGCGTCCCGGGTCAGTTCCATGAACGCCTCCTCCAGCGACGGCTGCTGCGCGACCAACTCGACGAGCGCGATCCGCGCATCCGCGGCGACCCTGCCGACCTCGGCACTGGTCAGCCCGGTCACCAGGAGCAGATCCCGCTCGGTGCTGGTGACGCTCACCCCGTCGGCGGCGAGCAGATCACGCAGCCGCGGCGCCTCCTCCGTCCGCACCCGCACCACCTTCTGCCCCGACGCCGCGGTCAGCTCGGCCACGCTCGCGTCGGCGATCAGCCGGCCCTGTCCGACCACGATCAAGTGCGTCGCCGTCAGCGCCATCTCGCTCATCAGGTGCGACGACACGAAGACGGTGCGCCCCTCGGCGGCAAGCGATCGCAGCAGGGTGCGGATCCACAAAATGCCTTCGGGGTCCAGTCCGTTCACCGGCTCGTCGAGGATCAGCGTGTGGGGATCGCCCAGCAGCGCCGAGGCGATGCCGAGCCGTTGTCCCATGCCGAGCGAGAATCCGCCGGCACGCTTGCCCGCCACGTGCGTGAGCCCGACCAGGTCGAGCACCTCGTCCACGCGCCGCCGGCCGATACCGTGCGTGGCCGC
The DNA here is from genome assembly GCA_035656335.1 of Jatrophihabitantaceae bacterium. Lineage (GTDB taxonomy): Bacteria > Actinomycetota > Actinomycetes > Mycobacteriales > Jatrophihabitantaceae > DASRSS01. The sequence continues at coordinate 19,365 of DASRSS010000034.1, forward strand.
CAGCGCGAGCAGGTGATTGCGGGCCGACCGTCCGGTGTGGACGGCCCGCGCCTCCAGCAGCGCGCCCACCTCGCACAGCGGCGCCCGCAACTCGTCGTAGCCGCGTCCGTTGATGGTGGCCGTACCCGAGGTAGGGCGGTCCAGCCCCAGCAGCATGCGCATGGTCGTGGACTTGCCCGCGCCGTTCGGGCCGAGGAATCCGGTCACCACGCCGGGTTGCACCACGAAGGACAGCCCGTCGACCGCGACCTTCTCGCCGTAGCGCTTGGTCAAGTCGAATGCTTCGATCACGATGATCCACGCTAGGCACCTGCCCATCGCGGCGCATCAGCCTTGCGGATGAACCCGACCCGCAACTTTCGGCGCCGCCGGACCTGCTGTCGCCACGCCCGGACGTACCGTGAGCTGCGTGCCCGGTCCGCTGGATGGCGGCGTGACTCGTCCGCCACGGACGTCGGAGGGAGCCGAGCTTGATCGACGACTTCGAGAAGCTGGTCGCCGACGCGGACGCGGCCGACTTGTCCGGGTGGGGCGTGCGCCGATGGAACGGTTGACGGTCGAGTTCTTCGACATCGGCGCGGTCGTGTACTTGCTGCGGAAGGTGATCTGACTGCAACAACGCCACTAGCTAAGAAAATTATCAAGTAGTGTACTCGACAGATAGTATCGCTCGCCGCGGATCCGCAGTTGACGTTCGTGCACCGCATCGAACTCGACCGCGACGACCGCATCCGCCGCGCCAAGGTCGTGGCCCCGTCCTGGTTCAACTGGCCGGCATTGCCCGTCGCCCTCACCGACACGATCGTCCCCGACTTCCCCCTTGCCAATAAGAGCTTCAACCTCTCCTACGCCGGTAACGACCTGTAGCGGGGTCGGACACAAAAAACTCCCGCCTTCGCTGGCTGCTGCGGCCCAGCGAAGGCGGGAGTCTCGTTGGCGGTGGCGGTGGGATTCGAACCCACGGTGGCTGTTAACCACACACGCTTTCGAGGCGTGCTCCTTTGGCCGCTCGGACACGCCACCGCCGAACAGGTTACAGGACGCTAGCTCAGGCGTTTACCGGCGAAGAAGTTCGCGAGCAGTTCGGAGCACTCGTCCGCGCAAACGCCGGATGCGACCTCGGGCCGGTGGTTGAGCCGTCGGTCCCGGACCACGTCCCAGAGCGACCCGACGGCGCCGGCCTTCGGGTCCCAGGCACCGAACACCAGCCGCCCGATCCGGGACAGGACGATCGCCCCCGCGCACATGGTGCACGGCTCCAACGTCACGGCCAGCGTGCAGCCGTCCAGCCGCCACGAGCCGACCGCCTCGCCCGCGCGGCGCAGCGCGACGACCTCCGCGTGCGCGGTCGGGTCGTCACCGAGCTCGCGCTCGTTGTGCGCGCTCGCGATCAGCGCGCCGGATGCATCGAGCACCACCGCGCCGATAGGAACCTCGCCGAGATCGAGCGCGGCGCGCGCCTCGACCAGGGCGGCGCGCACGGCCGCGGCGTCGTCCGGCACGAGAGCCCCTAGGCGCGCAGGTCGTCGAACGTGTCCGCGCAGCCGGCCTTCTCGCACACGGCCACCAGCACGTCGATCGGCAGCGTGCCCTCGTGGGCGCACATCGCGAGCAGCTCGGCGGCGGACGTCCCCAGGTCCTCGACGATGTCCGCGTCACCGAACGGCGCGCTGTCGTGCGCGGGCGGCGCCGCCAGGTCCGCGTCGTCCTCGACGTCGCCCTCCGGGTCGTCGGCCGGTTCGCCGTCGCCGATCTCGGTCAGGTCCTCGGCGATCACTGCGGCCAGCGGGTAGTTGTCCGCCGCGTGCCCGTCCGACAGGAACGCCCGGGCGTCGTCCACGTCGTCGTCGACGCGGATGATCGCGGCGTACTCGTCGTCCTGCTCGATCAGGATCAGCCGGACGTCCCCGGTGGCGTCGATGGCGAGGTCGGCGATGTCGGCGACGCTCTCGCAGTCGTCGACTTCGACCTCCTCGCCTCGCCACCGGCCGTTGGTCCGCACCAGCAAGGTCGCGAAGGAGGACATTTCAGCGCATCACCTGGGCCGACTCGGTTGCGTGGGCGTACTCGTCGGCCAGACCGATCCGGTCGACGATCTCCTCGAGCATCTCGTCCGGGAAGGCGTCGATGTCATCGAGGATCTGCTCCATTTCGTCCTCGCTGAGACCGAGGTCCGCGAACAGATCGAGGTCGCCGATCGGCCAGACCTCGTCCAGCTCGTCGTCCTCCGGCGGGTCCTCGCCGAGCCGGGTCATGACCTGCTCGGCGAGCGGGTACTCGACCGCGGCCGTGAGGTCGGACAGCAACAGTGCGATGCGGACGCCGTCCAGCCGCGCGACGAGGAAGAACTCGTCGTCGACACAGGCGATCACGAACGGTCCGCCCTCCGGGTTCTGCGAGCGAAGCGCCTGCAGCAGCACGCCCAGATCGCTCAGAACGGCCGGCGGCAGGGCTTCGATCCGCCAGGCACCCGCGTCACGAAAGGCAGCGACCGCGAACCCGTGCTGCGCCATCTGCCCACCGCCCTTCGTCCATCGCCTCGTGCCCATCGGTGCGAAGTATCGATCCTGACACGTCTGTCCCGCCTGCGGGAAGTGAGACAACAGCGAAGGCTAACGTTCCAGACGTGCGCCTTACCTCGCGAAACCGCCGGCCGTGACCGCGACCTTCAACCGGGTGGCCGTTCTCGGGCTCGGTCTCATCGGCGGGTCGCTGATGCACGCCATCCGGCAGAACGGTCTGGACGTCGTCGGCTACGACATCGACGCGCAGACCGCGGCGGCCGCGAGCGCCTCGGGCTTCCCGGTGATGCCGACGGACGCGGCCGCGGTGCGCGGCGCCGACCTGGTCGTGCTCGCCATGCCGCTGCCCCAGGTGCGGGACGCGCTGCGCTCGCTCGCTCCGCATCTCGCGCCCGGCGCGCTGCTGACCGACGTCGGGACGCTCAAGGCCCCCGTGCTGGCCGCGGTGCGCGAACTGGCCCCGGGCGCCCGCTTCGTCGGCGGCCATCCGCTCGCCGGTACCGAGGAGAGCGGCTGGGGCGCCACCGACCCGCTGCTGTTCCGGGACGCGCCCTGGACGCTGACCATCGAGCCGGAGACCGACCTGGCTGCCTGGGTGTCCGTCGCGGAGCTGGTCTGCGACCTCGGCGCCAAGCCCGTCCCGACCACGGCCGCCGAGCAGGATGCCGCCGTCGCGCACGTGATCGGCCTGCCCCACGTGCTGGCCGAGGTCCTCGCGCTGACCGGGCTGGCCGGCGGGCCGCTCGGGCTCTCGCTCGCCGCCGGGTCGTACCGGTCGGGCTCGCGCGTCGCGCGCACGCGTCCGGAGCTGGTCTCGACGTGGTGCGACGGCAACCCGCCGCTGATCACCGCACTGGACGACGTGATCGGACGGCTCTCGGCCGCGCGAGATCACCTCGCCTCGCGGCAGTCGGTGCTCGACCTGGCCGCCGCCGGATACCAGGCGCGGATGAACTGGGAGCACCGCCAGTTCGAACCCGTCGAGCTGCGGGCCAGCGTGGACGAGCTGTGCGCGCACGGACGGCTCGGCGGCTGGATCACCGCCGTGCTGCGCGACGACGCGAGCATCGCGCCCGGGGCGGCACCGATCGGCGAGCTGCGACTGCTCGGCATGCGCCCCTGCCCGTGAGCGACGGCACCGCGATCCGTTTTGGAGCCGGGGCGGGGCGTCCCCTATGCTGGTGTCCGTCTCCACCGGAGCTAGCATGATGCGGTTGCGCGTGAACCGCGCGCGACACCGCCCTCATCGTCTAGAGGCCCAGGACGCCGCCCTTTCAAGGCGGTAGCACGGGTTCGAATCCCGTTGGGGGCACTGCAGTACTCGATGGCCCCGTAGCTCAGTTGGTTAGAGCGCCGCCCTGTCACGGCGGAGGTCGCCGGTTCAAGTCCGGTCGGGGTCGCCAGCTCTCGCCGCGGCTCGCCCCGTCGGTTCAGCCCAGCCGGATTCCCGCCAGCTGCGTCCCCTGCGCCACCAGCCGCCCCGTCGAATCCCAGACGAAGCAGGCCTCGTCCACCCGCTGCGCGTCGATCAGCTGCGCCCGCTGGAGCACCTGCACCGGCCCGGGCGCCGGCAGCGCGCGCACATACACGCTCAGCTCCAGCGTCGGCACCCAGCCGGACAGCTCGATGTCGAACGTCGCCGGCGGGAAGGCGTCCACCGCGTACAGCAGCGAGATCGGGTCGTACGGCGCGTCCGCGGCCAGTCCCAGCCAGCCGCGCAGCTCGCCCCGGCCGGTCGGCTTGCCGGCGGCGAAACCGAGCGTCGCGGGGTCGATGCGCAGGTCGACCTCGTCCATGATCGGCACCGGGAAGCCTGCGGGCGACACGCCCGGCAGCCGCACGCAGCCGTCCATCGGGGCGGCGGACGCCTCGGGCAGCCCGGCGTCCCAGTACGGCTTGGCGTCCGGATCCAGGTTCGTGACCGTGAACAGCGCGTCGACGCACGAACGGCCGTCCTGCAGCAGCCGGGCGTGCAGCTGGCTCGCCGACCGTCCGGCGCGCAGCACCTCGGCGACGATCCGCACCGTCCCGGGTTCGGGCGAGTGCAGGTAGTGCGCGCTGGCCGCGATGACGTGCTGGTGCGGGCTGATCGCGCTCGCCGCACGGCCCATCATCGCCAGCAGGTAGCCGCCGTTCGGCTTGCCACCGATCGTCCACTGCGGGTGGACGGACGCCTCGAACGTGCCGGGGCCGGTTTCGGACAGCGCGGTCACGGTCGCGAAGTCGCTGGAGCTCACTCGGCCATCAAAACATCCCGGGCCGACACCACGACTTTGCCCCCGTGATGGCTGCTGTACTCCCCGATCTACAGCCACTGTGGGGTCAAAGTGCGGGTGCTGGCGGCCCCTTTACTGTGTGCGGGTGAGTACGACACCCAGGCTGCTGATCGCCGCGCACGGCACGGAGTCGCCCGTCGGCTCGGCCACCACCGCCGCGCTGGTCGACGCCGTCGCCGCCGCGGCGCCCGACGTGCCGGTGGAGCTGTGCTTCCTGGACGTGGTCGGCCCCTCGCTCGCGGAGGCGTTGGAATCCGCCACGCCGACGGTCGTCGTCCCGCTGCTGCTCTCGACCGGCTACCACGTGCAGTCGGACATCCCGGCCGTCGTCGGCCACCGCGCGGACGTCCGGATCGCCGCGCACCTCGGCCCCGATCCGCTGATCATCTCCGCGCTGGCCGACCGGCTCGGCGGCTCGACGGCCGCGTCCACCGTGCTCGTCGGCGTCGGCTCGTCCCGCCCGGAGGCACGCCCCGAGCTCGAGGCTGCGGGACGCTCGCTGGCCGCGCGCCTGGGCCGTCCGGTCACGGCGCTGACGCTGTTCGAGGACGTTCGCGGCACGCTGCTGAGCCGGCCGCAGCCGGTCGAGGTCGCCACGTACCTGCTCGCCGAGGGCGAGTTCTACACCCGGCTCCGCGCGGCCGCCGACGGCCTCGCGCCGGTCGCTCCTCCGCTGGGTGCGCATCCGGACCTGATCCGGCTGGTGCTCGACCGTTACCTGGCCGCGCTCGACGACAGTGCGCCTCGGACGGTCCGGTAGACTGCTCCCTCAGTGCTCGGGCAGCCCCTGCGCGGCACTGGGTACGGCCAGGTAGCTCAGCTGGTACGAGCGACCGCCTGAAAAGCGGTAGGTCGGCGGTTCGATCCCGCCCCTGGCCACCAAGCACCACGTCCACTTCTAGCCACCGACCCGTTGACGAGGTTTCACATTCGGCCGGTCAAGATGTCGGCTCCGATGCGTCCGGCCTCGGGCGGATTTCACCCTGGCAGCTCAATCGATCGTCGACGTGTTGGCCGCAATCTCACAAAGAGAGAGACGAGGGGGTTTTGTGGCGGACATCTACAGCACGCCGATCCTCACCGGCCCGCGAAACCGCTCGATATCTTCAGATGCCGGAGAGCACTCTCGACCGCTGGCTGGCGACTTCCGACCACAACCAGCTCGTGCATGCCGTGACGCCTGAGCGTCGCGGCTGGCCGCGTGTACCGTTCGTGGGTGTCATTGAAGCTTATGTACTTCGCGCCCTGCGTGATCTCGGCATGCGGTTCCAAGAGATCCACCGCGCGGCAGAGCTAGTGCGCGAGGAGTTCGATGATCCGTACGCCCTTGCCAGGACGCGGATCGCAACAGATGGCCTGAACCTGTTCGTGCGGCTTGCCGATGAATCGCTGGTCCACGCTATGACGCGACAGGTCGCGATCCGTGAAGTTCTGGCGGAGAACCTGCGCTTCATCGACTGGGGGGCCGACGGGACAGCTACTCGCTTACACCTTCGACATTTCTCCCCGGCCGCAGACGTAATCATCGATCCACGCTTCGGTTGGGGCTCGCCGGTCATGGCAGACTCGAAAGTCAAGGTGTCCGACATCGTAAGCCTGTGGAAGGCTGGCGAACGCATTAGCACTGTCGCCGAGGAATACGGCATGAGCGTCGATGTCATCGAGGATGTCCTCCGCCAGGCAGCCTGAGTTCTTCTGGATCGCAGTCTGGGGAAGATCACGGCGGCCAGACTGCGCGCAGCTGGGCACACGGTGCATTTGATCGCCGAGTTATACGAGAACGATGCGAAAGACGTACCGGACGAAGAGTGGATCGAAAACGGCTGTCGCCGCGGCTGGACCTTGCTCACGAAGGACAAGCGCATCCGTTACCGAGCGAGCGAACTGGCGGCACTTGACGGCTGCCTCTTTTGCCTGGCGGACGGAAACGCCTCGATCGAGACGATGGCAAACAGCTTCCTGGCAGCTATGCCTCGGATACTCCGGGCCATCGGCCGTGATAACGCCGGCTTCTGGCATGTGTATATGGACGGGTCCATCAAGCGCATGTGGCCGTAGCGGTAGGTCGGCGGTTCGATCCCGCCCCTGGCCACCAGTCTGGATTCGGTGATCGTCCACCCTCCCTCTATCCGTGCGCCCAGCGGCGCGCACCCCTTCCCGTGACGGCTGCCCTGACCTAAACTGCAACACGTTTCAGTTTGCGGGCCGCTGGCCCCATGCCACAGGCAGGTGTCGCAGATGGACCGAAGCTTCGACTACATCGTGGTGGGCGCTGGCAGCGCGGGCGCGATCATCGCCAGGCGGCTGTCCGAGTCCGGCGCGTCCGTCGCACTGATCGAGGCCGGCCGGCGCGACAACACCCAGCTCTCGCGCAAGCCCGGCATGATCGGCCCGCTGCACAGCGTCCCGCAGCTGAAGAAGATGCTCAGCTGGGACCACTACACCGTCCCGCAGCACAACGCGCTCGACCGCAAGATCCCGCAGACGCACGGCAAGGTGCTCGGCGGGTCCAGCGCGATCAACGGCATGGTGTTCGTCCGCGGCAACCACAAGAACTTCGACGACTGGGCCGCCGAGGGCAACACCGGCTGGAGCTTCGCGGACGTGCTGCCCAGCTTCAAGCGGTTCGAGACGTTCGAGGACGGTGACAACGCGTTCCGCGGCGGCTCCGGCCCGATCAAGGTCACCCGCCCGCGCGAGATCACGCCCGCGTCCGAGAGCTTCATGGAGGCGTTCGCCGAGACGGCCGGCGTGAAAAAGCTGGACGACTACAACGGCGAGAGCCAGGAGGGTGTCTCGCTGTTCCAGCAGAGCAACGCCGGCGGCCTGCGCTACAGCACGGCGGTCGGCTACCTCGACGGACGCGGCTCGAACCTGACCGTGCTGCCCAAGACGCACGTCGCCCGCGTGGTGATCGAGAACAACCGCGCGACCGGTGTCGAGATCCTCACCAAGGCCGGCCGCGAGACGTTGCGCGCGCAGCGCGAGGTGATCGTCAGTGGCGGCGTGTTCGGCTCGCCGCACGTGCTCATGCTGTCGGGCATCGGCCCGGCCGATCACCTGCGCAGCCTCGACATCGACGTCGTCGCCGACCTGCCCGTGGGCGACAACCTCCACGACCACCTGTTCGTCCCGATGACGTTCGCGATGCCGACCGGCATCCACCGTCCGAACCCGATCTACTTCGGGCGCGCGTACATGCGCGAGAGCATGCGCTCCGGAAGCACGTGGCTGGGCCGCAGTGTCTTCGAGATCGTCGCGTTCGCGCGCACCCCGCAGGCCGTCGACATCCCGGACCTGCAGATCCACGTGCTGCCCTGGAGCTACCCGTCGCCCAACCAGGACGCCCCGATCCGGCACAAGCCCGACCCTCGCCGCGCGCTGACGATCATGTCCACGCTGATCTACCCGAAGAGCCGCGGCACGTTCCGGCTCTCGTCCGCCGACCCGCTGGCCGCGCCGCTGATCGACCCGAACTACCTGGCCGAGCAGTCGGACGTGGACGTGCTCGTCGACGGCATGCAGTTGATCCGCGAGACGATGGCGAACAAGGTGATCGCCGGCGGCATCGAGGTCGAGGTCTCGCCCGGTCCGCAGTACCCGGACCGCGCCGCGCTCGCCAAGGAGGTCCGCAACCGCGCGACGACCGTGTACCACCCGGTCGGCACCTGCCGCATGGGCGTGGACGAGCGCGCGGTCGTGGACCCGTCGCTCAAGGTGCACGGCGTCGACGGCCTGCGCGTGGCGGACGCGTCCATCATGCCGAGCATCGTCGGCGGCAACACCAACGCCGCGTCCATGATGATCGGCGAGCGTGCCGCGGAGCTCATCCTCGGCTGATGATCAGTACCCCCGCAGCCACAGCGAAATGCGGCCACGGGGGTACTGATCTGGGACAGGTCAGGGCTGGTGCGACAGCTGCACGATCCGGAAGTGGTTGCCGAACGGATCGCGCGCGCCGCAGTCGATGCCGTAGGGCTGCTGCGTCGGCTCCTCGGTGAACTCGACCCCGCGGTCGCGCAGCGTCTCGTACGTCTTCTGGCAGTCGTCGGTGGTGAGGCCGAACGTGAAGCCGGTCGCGCCCTTGGTGACGAGCTCACGCGTCTGGCGCCCCGACTCCTCGTCCATGCCGGGCGGCCCGGGCAGCTCCAGCAGGATCTCGCGGGACGGATCCCCCGGCACCCGCACGGTCAGCCAGCGCATCGCGCCGAAGTCGACGTCCGCGCTGAGCTCCAGGCCCAGCTTGTTGACGTAGAAGTCCAGCGCCTCGTCCTGGTCGAGCACGAACACGTGCGACATGTTGATGTGGTTGTACATCGGATACCTCCGGTCGTCGTGGCGTTGCAGTCACGCTAGAACCGGCGGGCATCGCGGCGCTTATCCGAAACTGCTCAATCCCGCCGCCCGATCGGACGCGTCCACGACATCGAGAAGCACGTCGGCGCGGGCGCGCTCACGCTGTGCTCGCGGTACTCCGACGGCGACTGGCCGACGATCTGCCGGAAGGTCCGGCTGAACGTGCCCAGGCTGGTGAAGCCCACGAGCATGCACACGTCGGTCACGCTGCGCGGCGTCTCGCGCAGCAGGAACATCGCGCGCTCGACGCGCCGCCGCTGCAGGTACCGGTGCGGGGTCTCGCCGAACGTGTCGCGGAACAGGCGGCTGAAGTGCGCCGGCGACACGTGCGCGATCCGGGCCAGTGTCGGAACGTCCAGCGGCTCGACGAAGCTGCGGTCCATCGCGTCGCGGGCCCGGAGCAGCCGCCGGTTCATCTCTTCCGCCGCCGTCCGCACGGCGTGAATCCTAGATTCACCGCGCTCCAGGGCGGTGAATCCAGGATTCAGGCGGGAAGAGAGGCTAGTGCCCGAAGCTGGCCGGCGCGCTCGCCGACTCGGGGTCGTGCGTCGCGCCACCGGCGTCCGGCTCACCAGCGGCGGCAGCCGCCTCGCGAGCCGCCTGCAGGCCGGAGACCATGCGCAGCGGAATCTCCTTGAGCATCAGCGCGAGGACGAACGCGAACACCAGCACGCCCGCGCCGACGATGAACACCAGGTCCATGGCGTCGGAGAAGCCGACCAGGAACGGGTGCGCCAGCACCTTGTTCAGGCCATGCAGGAACGAAGTGTCGTTCAGGTTGCCACCAGTGCCGAGCTTCAGTGTCTGCAGCTGGTCCTTGTGCTGCGCAGCCGCCTGCTGAAACTCCTTGGTCTTCTCGGCCTTGGAGTAGGCGGACGAGATCTTGGTGCCGGCCGACGAGAACAGGATGGACAGGAAGATCGCGGTGCCCAGCGTGCAGCCGACCTGACGGAAGAACGTGGTGGACGACGTCGCGACGCCCATGTCCTTCGGCGGGACCGCGTTCTGCATCGCGAGCACCATCGCCTGCATGTTCAGGCCGAGGCCCGCACCGAACACGACCATGTAGATGTCCGTGACCACCAGCGAGGTGTCCGCGTGCACCGTGTGCAGCAGCAGGAGACCGACGACGAGCAGCGCGCTGCCGGCGACCGGGAAGATCTTGTAGCGCCCGGTCCGCGCGGTCAGCTGGCCGGCGGCGAGCGAGGCGATCATCATGCCGGCCACCATCGGCAGCACCAGCAAGCCGGCCTTCGTGGGCGACGCGCCCTTGACGATCTGCAGGTACAGCGGGATCGACATCATGCCGCCGAACATCCCGATACCGATGACGAACGACTGCGCCGAGCCGACCGCGAACGGCCCGATCCGGAACAGCCGCAGCGGCAGCAGCGCCTCATCGCCCAGCTTGGACTCCGTCCAGACAAAGGCGGCCAGGCCCAGTGCGCCGACCACGTAGCAGGCGAACGCGGCGCCCGATCCCCAGCCCCAGCTCTGCCCCTGCTCGGCCACGATCAGCAGCGGGACGAGTCCGACGACGAGCATGACCGCGCCGACCCAGTCGATGCGGTGGTCGTGCCGGTGGTGGTCGACGTGCAGCACCTTGGACACGACGATCAGCGCGGCGATGCCGATCGGCACGTTGATGTAGACGATGTAGCGCCAGCCGGGGA
>DASRSS010000035.1:0-6662 GCA_035656335.1 Jatrophihabitantaceae bacterium
GATCGTGCAGCGCCCGCCGGTCTGCACGTCACTCGTCGGCCGCGCGGACGCGGTCACGGCGATGTGGCAGGTGCTCGCGCGCCGCTGGGGCCCGCCGCGCGCGGTCCGGCACCGCCAACCGCTGCTCGTGCTCGACCGGGCTGACGCGCCGGCGGCCGGTGCCGGCGACGCCGGCGTGCGGCAGGCCCGCGCGTCCGACCGCGACCGCTACCTTGCCGCGGCCGCGGCGATGTTCGCCGAGGAGCTCGGGGTGTCGCCGAACGTCTCGCCCGGTCCGGTCGCGTTCGGCGCGCGGGTCGACGAGCTGATCCGCACCGGCCACGCGTTCGCTGCGTTCGACTTCCGCGGCCAGGTGATCTTCAAGGCCGACCTCGGCGCGATCACCGCCGACACCTGCCAGGTGCAGGGCGTCTGGGTGCGGCCGGACCTGCGCGGTCGCGGGATCGCCACCGCGGCGCTGGCCACCGTGCTGCGGCACGCGCTGACGCTCGCGCCGACCGTAAGCCTGTACGTCAACGACTTCAACCACGCCGCGCGCCGGGTCTACGCGAAACTCGGTATGCACGAGCACGCGGTGCTCTCTACTGTCCTGTTGTGATCAAGGCCGTTCTCTTCGATTGGGGCGGGACGCTCACGCCCTGGCACACGATCGACGTCCGGGACGCGTGGCTGGCCACCGTGGACGATCCCGAGCTCGCCGACCGGCTGCACGCCGCCGAGCTCGCCGCCTGGACGCGGTGCCGCGACGAGCAGCGCAGCGCGAACCTGGACGACGTGTTCGCGTCCTGTGGCATCACTCCGACCGAGGCGATGCTCGCGGCTCATCACCAGTGGTGGGAGCCGCACACGTTCCTCGACCCGGACGTGCCCGAACTGTTCGGCGCGCTGCGCGAGCGCGGGATCCGCATCGGCGTCCTGTCCAACACGATCTGGCCGCGGAGCGTGCACCAGCGGATCTTCGAGCGCGACGGCGTGGCGCACCTGATCGACGGCGCCGTGTACACGTCCGAGATCCCCTGGACCAAGCCGCATCCGGAGGCGTTCCGCGCCGCGCTCGCCGCGGTCGGCGTCGACGACCCGGGTGAGGCGGTGTTCGTCGGCGACCGCGTCTTCGACGACATCCACGGCGCGAAGTCCGTCGGCATGCGCGCGGTCCTGGTGCCGCACAGCGCCGTCCCGGCCGACCAGATCCCGCTCACGGGCAGGCCCGACGCGGTCGTCCAGCGGCTGCCCGAAGTGCTCGATCTGGCGTCGCGGTGGTGACCCTCCCGTTCGCCCTGCGCGAATCTGCCAGGCCGGTGTGCGCACTGTGTCAGCCGGCGCAGGCATCGTGTAGCCCATGCTGATCAGACTGCTGCGCACGTTCCTGCAGCCGTACCGCCGGTGGCTCGCGGCGATCGTGGCGCTGCAGCTGCTCGCCACGATCGCGGCGCTCTACCTGCCCAGCCTGAACGCGGACATCATCGACAACGGCATCGCCAAGGGCGACACCGGCTACATCCTGCGCATCGGCGGCTGGATGCTGACGGTGAGCCTGGCCCAGATCGTCTGCTCGATCGCGGCCGTCTACTTCGGCGCGAAGTCCGCGATGAGCTTCGGCAGGGACGTCCGCGGCGCGATCTTCGCGAAAGTGGGCAGCTTCGCCGCGCGCGAGGTGAACCACTTCGGCGCGCCCTCGCTGATCACGCGCAACACGAACGACGTGCAGCAGGTGCAGATGCTGGTCGTGATGACCTGCACGATGCTGGTCGGCGCGCCGATCATGTGCGTCGGCGGCGTGATCATGGCGCTGCGCGAGAACGTCGGCCTGTCGTGGTTGGTCGGCGTCAGCGTCCCGGTGCTGATCGTGTCGATCGGCATGATCATCCGCAAGATGGTGCCGCAGTTCCGCGCGATGCAGGTCAAGATCGACGGCGTCAACCGCGTGCTGCGCGAGCAGATCAGCGGCGTGCGCGTGGTGCGGGCGTTCGTCCGCGAACCAGTCGAGACCGAGCGGTTCGCGCGGGCCAATGACGACCTGACGCTGACGGCACTGCGCGCCGGCCGGCTGATGGCGCGCATCTTCCCGATCGTCATGCTGGTGCTGAACGTGTCGATCGTCGGACTGCTCTGGTTCGGCGCGTCCCGCATCGACGACGGATCGATGCAGGTCGGCTCGCTGACCGCATTCATGACCTACCTGATGCAGATCCTGATGTCGGTCATGATGGCCACGCTGATGCTGACGATGGTGCCGCGCGCCGCCGTATGCGCCGAGCGCATCCAGGATGTGCTCGGCACCGAGTCGTCCGTGGCGCCGCCGGAGCACCCGGTCACCGAGTTCCGCCGGCGCGCCGACGTCGAGTTCCGCAGCGTGACGTTCGCGTACCCGGGCGCGGTAGAGCCGGTGCTGCGCGACATCAGCTTCCGTGCCGAGGCCGGGCGCACCACGGCGATCATCGGCAGCACCGGCTCGGGCAAGTCGACGCTGGTCTCGCTCGTGCCGCGGCTGTTCGACGTGACCGAAGGCAGCGTGCTGGTCAACGGCGTCGACGTCCGCGAGCTCGACCCGGACCTGCTCTGGAGCTGCCTCGGGCTCGTGCCGCAGAAGGCCTACCTGTTCTCCGGAACCGTCGCGAGCAACCTGCGCTACGGCAATCGCGAGGCCAGCGACGAGGACCTGTGGGAGGCGCTCACGGTCGCGCAGGCGCGGGACTTCGTCGAGGCGATGCCCGAGCAGCTGCAGGCGCCGATCGCGCAGGGCGGCACGAACGTGTCCGGCGGCCAGCGGCAGCGGCTGGCGATCGCCCGCGCGCTCGTGCGCAAGCCCGAGATCTACCTGTTCGACGAGTCGTTCTCCGCGCTGGACCTCGGCACCGACGCCCGGTTGCGCGCCGCACTGCGTCCGGTCACCCGCGACGCCGCCGTGATCGTCGTGGCCCAACGCGTGTCGACGATCATGGACGCGGACCAGATCGTCGTCCTGGACGACGGCGCGATCGTGGGCATCGGCCGGCACGAGCAGCTGGTCGAAACCTGCCCGACCTACGCCGAGATCGTCCAGTCGCAGCTGTCCGCCGAGGACGCCGCATGAGCGCCAGCACGGGCCGCGGACCCGCCAAGCGGCTGCAGGGCTCGGAGAACCGCCGCCAGGGTGGCCCGCCGTGGATGACGGCCGGCATGCCCGCGGAGAAGGCGATGGCGTTCGGGCCGTCCGCGAAGCGGCTGCTGGCCCGGCTGCGCCCCGAGCGCGCCAAGGGAATCGTCGTCCTCGTCCTGGCCGTGTGCAGCGTCGCGCTCGCCGTGCTCGGCCCCAAGATCCTGGGCCGCGCCACGGACGTGATCTTCACCGGGTTCGTCGGCAAGACGCTGGGCCAGGAGCTGCCGCCCGGCGTCACGCTGCAGCAGGCCGTCGCGCGCGAGCGGGCACAGGGACACGACGGCGTCGCCGACGTGCTCGCCAAGGCACACGCGACACCCGGCGTCGGCATCGACTTCACCAAGCTGGCGCACGTGCTGCTGCTGGCGCTGGCGGTCTACGTCGGCGCCAGCCTGCTGTCGTGGCTGCAGGGCCGGCTGGTCACCGATCTCGTGCAGAGCGCCGTCCGCCGGATGCGCTCGGACGTCGAGGACAAGATCAACCGGCTCCCGTTGCCGTACTTCGACCGGCAGCCGCGCGGCGAACTGCTGAGCCGGGTGACCAACGACATCGACAACATCCAGGTGACCCTGCAGCAGACGATGAGCCAGCTGCTCACGTCGCTGCTCACGGTCGTCGGCGTGGTCACGATGATGTTCCTGATCTCGCCGCTGCTGGCATTGATCGCGCTCGTGACGATCCCGGTCTCGATGTTCGTCACCAAGGCGATCGCGAAACGGTCCCAGGGAAAGTTCGTCGCGCAGTGGCGCAACACCGGTCAGCTGAACGCGCAGATCGAGGAGGCGTTCACCGGCCACGAACTGGTCAAGGTGTTCGGCCGGCAGCGCGAGATCGAGGCCGCGTTCGAGGCGAAGAACGACGAGCTGTTCGGTGCGAGCTTCGGCGCGCAGTTCGTCAGCGGCATCATCATGCCGACGATGATGTTCATCGGGAACCTGAACTACGTTGTGATCGCGGTCGTCGGCGGGCTGCGCGTCGCGTCCGGATCGATGAGCCTCGGTGACGTCCAGGCGTTCATCCAGTACTCCCGGCAGTTCACCCAGCCGCTGACCCAGGTCGCGTCCATGGCGAACCTGCTGCAGTCGGGCGTCGCGTCCGCCGAGCGGGTGTTCGACCTGCTGGACGCGGAGGAGCAGTCTCCCGAACCGGCGGTCCCGTCCCGACCGACGGACCGGCGCGGCCGCGTCGAGTTCGAGCACGTGGACTTCAGCTACAACGCCGACGAACCCCTCATCGAGGACCTGTCGCTGGTCGCCGAGCCGGGCCACACCGTCGCGATCGTCGGGCCGACCGGCGCCGGCAAGACCACCCTGGTGAACCTGATCATGCGGTTCTACGAGCTGGACGGCGGCCGCATCACGCTCGACGGGGTGGACATCGCGTCCATGCGCCGCGACGAACTGCGCGGCGAGGTCGGCATGGTCCTGCAGGACACCTGGCTGTTCGGCGGGACGATCCGCGACAACATCGCGTACGGGCGGCCCGGCGCGAGCGAGGCCGAGATCCTGGCCGCGGCGAAGGCGGCGTACGTCGACCGCTTCGTGCAGTCGCTTCCGGTCGGGTACGACACCGTGCTGGACGAGGAGAGCAGCAACCTGTCCACCGGGCAGAAGCAGCTGCTCACGATCGCCCGCGCGTTCCTGGCCGAGCCGTCGCTGCTGATCCTGGACGAGGCCACCAGCTCCGTCGACACCCGCACCGAGGTGCTCGTCCAGCGCGCGATGGCGGCACTGCGCAGCAACCGCACCAGCTTCGTGATCGCGCACCGGCTTTCCACGATCCGCGACGCGGACCTGATCCTGGTGATGCAGGCCGGCCGGATCGTCGAGCGCGGCACGCACGAGGAGCTGCTCGCCGAACGCGGCGCCTACTTCGAGCTGTACAACGTCCAGTTCGAGCAGGCGCCCGAGGAGGTCGGCGCGGTGCCCGGTGCGGTGGGCGTCCCGGCCGGCGCGGGATAACCCGCTTCCTGTGACACGGGAGAATCGTCAGCCGTGACCATCGAACTGCGGCGGGCCGGCGCCGACGACTTCACCGCCATCGCCGAACTGGACGGAGCCAGCTTCGGCTACCAATACGGCGAACAGGACCTCGCCGACGCGCGGCTGGACATGGATCCGGAGCGAGCCCTGGTGGCCGTGGACGGCGACCGGCTGGTCGGCGTGAGCGCGGAGCTGCCGCTGTGCATGAGCGTGCCCGGCGGCGAGATCCGCGCGATGGGGCTGACCTGGGTCTCGGTCGAGATCACGCACCGGCGCCGCGGCATCCAGCGCGCGCTGATCGAGCAGCAGCTGCGCGAACACGCGGCGGACGGCTGGACGGCGAGCGCGCTCACCGCCAGCGAGGGCGGGATCTACGGCCGCTACGGCTACGGCGCGGCGACGCACGCGAGGCGAACCGTCGTGGACCGGCACCGAGCGCGGCTGCGCGAGAGCGTCGACGCGTCTGCGGTGCGGCGGCTGTCCACGGCCGAGGCGCGTCCGCTCCTGCTCGAGCTGCACGAGCGGTGGCGGGTGCAGACGCCCGGCGCGGTGACCCGATGGCCGCAGCGGTGGGAGCTGATGCTGCTCGACCGCGAGCGCCACCGCAACGGCATGTCCGGCCTGTTCCACCTGGTCCACCCGGACGGCTACGTCTCCTACCGGGTGCGGACCGACGGCGCGGACGGCGACGCCCGGCACGTGTGCCGCATCGTCGACTACGTGCCGGTCACGCCCGCGGCGCACGCCGCGCTGTGGCAGACGCTGCTCGGCATGGACCTGGTCAGCACGATCGAGAGCGAGCGGATCCCGCTGGACGACCCGCTCGGCCACCTGCTCACGGACGCCCGCCAGGTGCGCACGACGTGGCTGCGCGACGACCTGTGGCTGCGGCCGCTGGACATCGCCGGCCTGCTGTCCGCGCGCAGCTATGCCGTTGAGGTCGAGATGGTCCTGGGCGTGACCGACCGGCTGCTGGGCAGCGACCGCTACCTGCTGCGTGGCGGGCCCGGGGCGGCGGCGGAGTGCGAGCGCGTCGACCGGCCGGCCGACGTCGCGCTGGACGCGGCCGCGCTCGGTGCGGTGGTGCTCGGCGGCGTACGGCTGGCCGAGCTCGCGCGCGCCGGCCGGGCCAGCGGTGACACGGCCGCGCTGGAGCGGCTGGATCGCGCGCTGCTCGCGGACCGGCTGCCCTTCCTCGGCACCGGGCTCTAAGGCGCGCGCCGGGCCCCGCTAACGCTGCAGATGCTCGCCCGCGCCGACCGCGTACGCCTCCGCGACCCAACCGGCGAACTCGTCGTCGAGCTGCTCCGGCGTCGAGATCCGGAATTGGTGGACGAACAGGCGCTTCGTGTACGGCGAGACGTGGATGATCCGCGGGTCGGTCACGGTGCGTTGCAGGTCGAGGTAGCCGGCCAGCACGCCACGGTCGGTCGGTCGCGCGCCGGCGAAGCCGCGCCGGGTGCCCTTGAGCGTCACCGTGGTCTTCGCCGGGGCGTACGTGAACGGGCCGCATGCCGCGATGAGCGCGACGAACCGTTCGA
>DASRSS010000036.1:0-6641 GCA_035656335.1 Jatrophihabitantaceae bacterium
GGACGGACGCCGGCGTTCCGGCGAAGTCGGCGGACAGCACGTCGAACGCCTTGGCCAGCTGGTCGGTGTTGATCGCGTCGACCGTCTTGGTCAACTCGGTGAACGCCGGGTAGACGTCGAACGGCGACGTCGTTCGCGAGACCGGGATCGTGTCGGACGGCTGCTGCTTGTCCGTACCGGACGAGTCCAGCTCGAGGTACTTCGCGCCGAGCAGCGTCTTCAGTTTGATCGCGACCGTGCTCTCGTCACCGACGTAGGCGTTCTTGACCTTGAAGGTGACCTTGACCTTGTTGTTGGCGAGCCCGACCGAGTCCACCGTGCCGACCTTGACGCCCGCGATGCGCACCGGGTCACCCGAACGCAGCCCGGCCGCCTCGGTGAAGTACGCGCTGTAGGTGGTGCCGCCGCCGATCAGCGGCAGCTTGCTGGCGTTGAAGGCGGCCCACAGGATTACCAGGATCAGCACCAGGCCGATCGCGCCGATCGGGGTGGGGTTCCGGGACGAGAACGACTTGCCGCCGACCCGGACCCGACGCGTCTTCATCGGGCCGCTGCGCTCGGTCACTTCGTTGCGCTCCATCGCGTGCTCGCCGCTCATGGGCTGCACCTCGGTTGTGCCGAATTCGGGCTCAGACCCAGGTGCAGCGTGTTCGTGCCGCCGGGCAGCGTGATCGTGCCACTGATCGAGCAGAGGTAGAAGTTGAACCAGGAGCCGTAGCTCGCGGTGCGGATCAGGCCGCCGATGGTCGGTGCCAGCTGCTGCACCATGAACTTCACGTCCGCGCTGTCCTTGTTCAGGTTTCCGACCAGGCCGGTCAGCTGGACGATGTCGTTCTTCAGCGGGTCGCGCACCTGCCCGAGCAGCCCGGCCGTCGACGTCGCCAGGTTGTTGATGCCCGTGATCGCGTTGCCGATCGTCGTCCGGTCCTGCGCGAGCCCGGACACGAACTGGCGCAGCTCGACGATCAGGTTCGACAGCTCGGCGTCCCGGTTCCCGATCGTGGTCAGCACGCTGGTCAGGTTGTCGATCACCTCGCCGATCAGGTGATCCTTGTCGGCCAGCGAGTTGGTCAGATCGCCGAGCGTGCTGAACAGCAGGTCGAAGCTGCCGCCCTCGCCCTGCAGCGCCGCGATGATCTCGCCGGACAGCTTGTTGATCGAGTCCGCGTCCAGGCCCTGGAACAGCGGCTGGAAGCCGGCGAACAGCACGGTGAGGTCGACCGCCGGACGGGTCTGCTTGAGCGGGATGATCTGGCCCGGCTTCAGCATCGCGTTCGTGTTGCCCGGTCCCTGCTCGATGTCGAGGTATCGCTGCCCCACCAGGTTGCGGTAGCGCAGCTGCGCGATGACCGACGTCGGCAGCGGCCGCGACTTCTGCACGGTGAACGAGACCCGCGCGGTGTCGTGGTTGACGATCTTGATGTCGCTGATCGAGCCCACCCGGACGCCGGCCACGCGGACGTCGTCGCCGACCTGCAGCCCGGACACGTCCGAGAAGTCGGCCTGGTAGGTGTTCGTCGAGCCGTAGCTGGTGTTGGCGATGGTGGCGCCGAGGACGTACGTCGCGAACGCGGTCACCACCAGGAAGATGATGAGCTTGATCAGCGGTGCCGCCACACCGCGCGTCTGGGCCTTCATGACGCGGCCCTCATGATCCGGGCTGTCATTTCACGTTCACCGTCGTTCCGCGCAGCAGTGGCGCCGCGAGCGCCGTCGCGATGGGCGGGACCTTGTCCGGCGACGTGCCGTACTCGCCGGCGATCAGCGTGTTGACGAGCGCGTTCTCGGCCGGCGAGCCGAGGGCCACCTTCGAGTCCGACTGCGCCGAGTCCTGCGCGCACGGGTCGGACGTGAGCGCCGCGCCGTCGTTGAGGCAGCGGTACTGGTCCGGGACGCGGAACGGCACCGGCGGGTTCGGCAGCCCGAAGCAGCTCGGCCCGTACTTGGTGATCAGCTTCGGTTCCTCGCCGGGCTTGTACTTGCCGAGGTTGGTGAAGTCCAGCTGCGCGCTGAGCTGGATCTGGTCGTTCTGGATCGCGTTGTCGGCACGGTCCGCGAGCGTGTTGAGGCCCTTGAGCAGGCAGGTGTACTCGGGCGAGTACTTGGCCAGGACGGCGTACACCGGCGCGGTCGTGCCGGTCAGCCGGATCAGGTTCTGCTCGTTGTCGGACAGGAAGCTCTGCACGATCGTCGACGTGCTGGTGGCCGAGGTCAGCAGCGAGTGCAGCTGCTGCTTCTTCTGCATGACCGTGTGCACGGACGTCTGCAGGTTTGTCAGCGTCTGGAAGATGTCCGGCGCGACGTCGTTGTACTCCTGAGCGACCTCGCCGAGCTTCTTCAGGTCGTCGACGAGCGCCTTGGTGTGCGGGTTGATGTTCTTCAGGTACTGGTCCAGCCCGACCAGGGTCTGGCCGAGCTCCTTGCCGCGGCCCTTGAGCGCGGTGGCGACCGCGGTCAGCGTCGCGTTCAGCTCGGCCGGTTGGACGGCGGTCAGCAGCGGCAGCAGGTCGCCGAGCACCTTCTCGGACTCGAGCGCGCCTTGCGAACGGTCCTGCGCGATCACGTCGCCGCTGGAGATCGCCGGGCCGGGGTTCGACGGGATGGACAGCGAGACGTACTGCTCGCCGAACAGCGTCTTCGGCAGGATCTGCGCGGAGACGTTTCTCGGGATGATCTTGGCCTTGTCCGGGTCCAGGGCGAGCGTCACGCTCACGCACGACAGCTTGTTCTGGGTGCAGGCGTGCGAGCCGGTGTCGACCTTCACGCTCTTCACGTAGCCGACGATGATCCCGCGTTCCTTCACGTCGGACTCGGTGATCAGCTGGTTGCCGGTGTGGTCGGTCTTGAGCGTCACCGTGACCGCGCTGGTGAACGCCTTGTTGTAGAACGCGATCGAGAGCGTGATCAGGGCAGCCACGACGACGAGATAGAGCACTCCCAGTGCCCGCCGCCTGACGACCGAGGCCAACGACTCCTTCGCCATGCGCTAACCCGCCAACCTGACGGTGATGTTGGTCCCCCAGATCGCCAGCGACAGGAAGAAGTCCACGACGTTGATCGCGATGATCGCGAGGCGCACCGCGCGTCCCACCGCCGTACCGACACCGGCCGGGCCGCCGGACGCGGTGTAGCCGTAGAAGCAGTGGATGAGGATCACGATGACGGCGAAGACGAGCACCTTGAAGAACGACCAGAGCACGTCACCCGGCGGCAGGAACAGGTGGAAGTAGTGCGAGTAGGTGCCGGCGGACTGGTGGTAGTAGTCGACGATGATCACGTACGTGGCCAGGTAGCTGGACAGCAGCCCGATGACGTAAAGCGGGATCACCGCGATGAACCCGGCGATGATCCGGGTCGTCACGAGGAACGGCAGGCTCGGGATCGCCATGACCTCGAGGGCGTCGATCTCCTCGTTGATGCGCATGGCGCCCAGCTGCGCCGTGAAGCCGCAGCCGACGGTCGCCGACAGGGCAAGACCGGCGACGACGGGCGCGATCTCGCGGGTGTTGAAGAACGCCGAGATGAAGCCCGTGTACGAGGCGATGCCCAGCTGGTCGAGGGCGGCGAAGCCCTGCAGGCCGACCTCGGTGCCGGTGAAGAAGGACATGAAGGCGATGACGCCGACCGTCCCGCCGATGACGGCGAGCGAGCCGCTGCCGAAGACGACCTCGGACAGCAGCCGCAGCACCTCCTTCTTGTAGCGGCGCAGCGTCCGTGGCGTCCAGACGATGGCGCGGCCGTAGAACGACAGCTGGTCGCCGAGACCGTCCAGGGCCTCGACCGGTGCCTGGACCGTCCGGCGCGCCGAAGCGAGCACGTCAGCCATCGCGTCAGCCGCCCTTCGCCGGGACGACCTGGAAGTACACGGCCGTGATCACGAAGTTGACGAAGAACAGCAGCAGGAACGTAATGACCACGGACTGGTTCACCGCGTCGCCGACGCCCTTCGGGCCGCCGCCGGCGTGCAGTCCCTTGTACGAGGCCACCACCGCGGCGATGATCCCGAAGATGAACGCCTTCAGCTCGCCGGCGTAGATGTCCGGCAGCTGCGCCAGGGCCGAGAAGCTGGCCAGGTACGCGCCCGGTGTGCCGCCCTGCAGGATGACGTTGAAGAAGTAGCCGCCGGCGGTGCCAACCACGCTGACCAGGCCGTTCAGGGCGACCGCGACGAGCGTGCAGGCGAGCACGCGCGGCACGACGAGGCGCTGGATCGGCGAGATGCCGAGCACCTCCATCGCGTCGATCTCGTCGCGGATCTTGCGGCTGCCGAGGTCGGCGCAGATTGCCGAGCCGCCGGCACCGGCGATCAGCAGCGCGACCACGATCGGGCTCGCCTCGCGGACGATCGCCAGCACGCTGGCCGCGCCGATGAACGACTGGGCGCCGATCTGCCGGGCCAGGCTGCCCAGCTGCAGCGCGATCACCGCGCCGAACGGGATCGCGACGAGGGCGGTGGGGACGATCGTGACGCTGGCGACGAACCAGGCCTGCTGCACGAACTCGCGGAACTGGAACGGCCGGCGGAACATCATCCGGAACACGTCCAGGAACAGCGCGAACAGGCTGCCCGCCTGGCGCACTCCACCGACCGGTGACAGCGAAACCATCAGTTGGGCTCCACCCGCTGGGTCGGCGTCGGGTCCCCGGCCGGCCCGGTGGCCTGGTCACCGTTCTCGGCGGGCACGGCGTTCTCGGCGGGCACCGCGTTTTCGGTGGGCACGGCGGGCATGGTCACGGTCGCGCTGCTCTGGTGCGCGGCCAGCTCCTCGCGCCGCTCCTGGTCCAGCAGGTCACGGATCGCCTCCTGCGCCTGCTGCGGCAGGGTGTGCATCATCTCGAGCACGCGCTGCTGCCGGCGGGCGACGGCGCGGCGCTCGGGCAGGCCGGGCGAGGGCTGCATCTGCGGCGGGATGCCGCTGATCT
Source organism: Jatrophihabitantaceae bacterium (assembly GCA_035656335.1). Classification (GTDB taxonomy): domain Bacteria; phylum Actinomycetota; class Actinomycetes; order Mycobacteriales; family Jatrophihabitantaceae; genus DASRSS01. The sequence goes on from DASRSS010000036.1 coordinate 4,924, forward strand.
CCTCGCCGACGCCACCGGCGTTGTGGCCGGCGGCGAACATCGCCTGCTCGGCGGCCATGGTCGCCGAGTCCTTCTCCTCGCTCATGCCGATCGGGCCGTTCATGGTGCCGTTGAGGAACTGCTTGACGACCGGCTCCTCGCTGGTCAGCAGCACCTCGCGCGGCCCGAACATGACCAGGTCGCGGCGGAACAGCATGCCCAGGTTGTCCGGGACGGTCCGCGCCAGGTTGATGTTGTGCGTGACGATCAGGAAGGTGGCGTCGGTGACCGCGTTCAGGTCGATGAACAGCTGGCTGATGTAGGTGGTGCGCACCGGGTCCAGGCCGGAGTCCGGCTCGTCCACCAGGATGATCTCGGGGTCGAGCACCAGGGCGCGGGCCAGGCCGGCGCGCTTGCGCATACCGCCGGAGATCTCGCCCGGCAGCTTCTTCTCCGAGCCGGCGAGGCCGACCATCTCCATCTTCTCGTTGACGATGTCGGCGATCTCGCGCTCGGACTTCTTGGTGTGCTCGCGCAGCGGGAAGGCGATGTTGTCGTACAGGCTCATGGAGCCGAACAGGGCACCGTCCTGGAACAGCACGCCGAACAGCTTGCGGGTCTCGTAGAGCCGGCGTTCGGAGCAGTTTGCGACGTCGACGTCGCGGATCATGATCGAGCCTTTGTCGGGCTTGAGCAGCCCGATCAGGGTCTTCAGGAAGACCGACTTACCCGTGCCGGACGGGCCGAGCAGGACGGAGACCTCGCCCGGCGGGAGGGTGAGGGTGACATCGCCCCAGATCTTCTGCTTGCCGAAGGACTTCGTCAGATCGGTGACCGCGACCTCGACCCCCACGCGACACCCCTTCCACGAAAGCCACCGAAATCCGGGCCGCCGTCAGCCCAGACTCGACACCCGAGTCAACGAACCGTCCTACCGGTTGGTAACGCCGGCGAGCGCATAGCCTCGCACATTCTGCCGCCTGGTGCGCGGGATGTCCGCAACTGCCTGTCACCGGAACTCACACCAGCTCCAGATCCGAGATCAGCCACGTCCCGTCGGCCTGCCGCTGCAGCGTCATGGTCAGCCGGTTCCGGTCCACGCGCGGCTTGCTGGACTGGGTCGTGGTCACCGTCTGGTCCAGGAAAAGCACCACCACCGCCTGTTTTCCGGTGACCGAGCTGACCCCGGCGCCCTGGACGGTGGCCGTCGACCGGCCCTTGTACTTCACGATCACGCTCTTGAGCTGCTGGCTGATCTGCGCGTACTTGTCGGCGAAGCTTTTCGTCAGATGTGAGGAGACCAGCTGGAAGTCGTGATCCAGCTTGGCGTAGTTGTAGGAACCGAAGTCGACGGCGTACTTCCTGGCCGAGCTGAGCGCGCTCTCGCGCAGGCTCTGCAGCTGCGACAGGCCGTTCGCGTCGCGCCGTGCGGTGGCGAGCTGGTCGTCCCGGTGGCCGAGGTCGACGGCGACCAGCGCCAGCGCCACCGCGAGCCCGACGATCACGACGCCGGCGGCGACCAGCAGCCAGCCGAGCCGGCCGCGGCCGGGGCCGGAGGCGTCCCCGCTCGCCGCGGCTTTCGCCTGACGTTGCTCCTCGGCGCGCTCGGCGGCCCGCTGCTCGGCCAGCCGCAGCTGGGCGGCCTTGGCCTCCAGCCTCTCGGCGCGGGTGGGCTTGCGGCTCCGGCCGGACGGTTCCGGCGCCGAGCCGGACGCGTCCGCGCCGGCGGCCGGGTCGTC
>DASRSS010000037.1:0-4994 GCA_035656335.1 Jatrophihabitantaceae bacterium
ACCTCGGGGGGGCCGGCAGCCGCCTGCTCGTCCTTCGGGCGGTCGATCTTGCGCTTGTCGCGGATGACGACCGGTTCTTCGGGGCGGTGCTCAGTCAACGCTCTGCCCCGTCGCACCGCTGTCCGGGCCCTCGTCCACGACCTCGGCGTCGACCACCGTGTCGTCGGACGCGTCCGCGCCCGCACCGCCCGCGGCACCGGCATCGGCGCCCTCGCCCGCGGCCTGCGCGGCCGCGTACATGGCGCCGCCGGCCTCGGTCGCGACCGTCGAGACCTTCTCCTGCGCGGCCTTGATCGCGTCGAAGTCGGCGCCCTCGAGCGTCTTCTTCAACTCGTCCAGGGCGGCCTGCAGCTCGGCCTTCTTGTCCTCGGGCAGCTTGTCGCCGTTCTCGGACAGGAACTTCTCGGTCGAGAACTGCAGCGACTCGGCCGTGTTGCGGATCTCCGCCTCCTCGCGGCGCCGCTTGTCCTCGTCCGCGTGCGCCTCGGCGTCCTTCATCATCCGGTCGATCTCGTCCTTGGACAGGCCCGAGCCGCCGGTGATGGTCATGCCCTGTTCCTTCTGCGTGGCCATGTCCTTCGCCGAGACATGCACGATGCCGTTCGCGTCGATGTCGAAGGTGACCTCGATCTGCGGGATGCCACGCGGTGCCGGCGGCAGGCCGGTCAGCTCGAACATGCCGAGCTTCTTGTTGTATGCGGCGATGTCACGCTCGCCCTGGTACACCTGGATCTGCACGCTGGACTGGTTGTCATCCGCGGTCGTGAAGATCTCGCTGCGCTTGGTCGGGATCGTGGTGTTGCGCTCGATGAGCTTGGTCATGATGCCGCCCTTGGTCTCGATGCCGAGGGACAGCGGGGTGACGTCCAGCAGCAGGACGTCCTTGACCTCGCCCTTGAGCACACCGGCCTGCAGCGCGGCACCGACGGCGACGACCTCGTCGGGGTTGACGCCCTTGTTCGGCTCCTTGCCGCCGGTCAGCTCCTTGACCAGCTCGGCGACCGCGGGCATGCGCGTCGAGCCACCGACGAGCACCACGTGATCGATCTGGCCGACGCTGATGCCGGCGTCCTTGATCACGTTGTTGAACGGGGTCTTGCAGCGGTCCAGCAGGTCGGACGTGATCTTCTGGAACTCGGCGCGCGAGAGGGACTCGTCCAGGAACAGCGGGTTCTTCTCGGCGTCCTGCGTGATGTACGGCAGGTTGATGGACGTCTGCTGGCTGCTCGACAGTTCGATCTTGGCCTTCTCGGCGGCCTCGCGCAGACGCTGCATGGCCATCTTGTCCTTGGTCAGGTCGATGCCGTGCGCGGACTTGAACTTGTCCACCAGCCAGTCGATGATCCGCTGGTCCCAGTCGTCGCCACCGAGGTGGTTGTCGCCGTTGGTGGCCTTCACCTCGATGACGCCCTCGCCGATCTCCAGCAGGCTGACGTCGAACGTGCCGCCTCCGAGGTCGAAGACCAGGATGGTCTGCTCCTTGTCGCCCTTGTCCAGGCCGTACGCGAGCGCGGCCGCGGTGGGCTCGTTGACGATGCGCAGGACGTTCAGGCCGGCGATCTGGCCGGCGTCCGTGGTCGCCTGGCGCTGCGCGTCGTTGAAGTACGCGGGGACGGTGATGACCGCGTCGGTCACCGGCTCGCCCAGGTAGGCCTCGGCGTCGCGCTTGATCTTCTGCAGCACGCGCGCGCTGATCTCCTGCGGCGTGTACGCCTTGCCGTCGATGTCGATCTTCCAGCTGGGGTCGCCCATGTGGCGCTTGACCGAGCGGATGGTGCGGTCGACGTTGGTGACGGCCTGCCGCTTGGCCACCTCGCCGACGAGCACCTCGCCGTTCTTGGCGAAGGCCACGACGCTGGGCGTGGTGCGCGAACCCTCGGAGTTCGCGATGACCTCCGGCTCGCCGCCCGAGAGGACCGCGACCGCGGAGTTGGTGGTACCGAGGTCGATGCCGACCGCACGTGCCATGGGGTTCTCCTAATTGTTCTGCTGGTGGTGCCTGGTGGTCACTGTTGTGGTGCCAACTTGCGCAGCTCCCAGAATGCCTGGTGGCTCGCGCCTCTGTCAAAAGAACTGAGTGGCTCCCGCTCAACTTCCCTGCTCGGCCTCAGTGTAACCCACCCCACACACCTCGCCTGAATCCCGACTTCGCCCGAGCGGTCGCCGACCTCGCGCTCGAACGGCGCCGCTTGGACGACGTGCGCGCTCTGGTGACGCAGGCAATCCGCGCGAACCTGTGCTCCGTCGAGGAGTTGGCCGTCCAACTCGCCGAGGGCCCGCAACGGGGTAGCCGAAACCTGCGGCTCGCCCTGGAGGAGGTGTTGGCCGGCGCGTGGTCCGCCCCCGAGGCCCGTGCCGCCCGGCTGCTGCGCGCGTCGAACGTCCCACCGTTCGAGCAGAACGCCCGGATCGATCTCCCGGACGGCAGCTACGTGATCGCCGACTTCCTGTGGCGCGCGCTGCGGGCGGTCCTCGAGATCGACAGCCTCGAGCACCACTTCCTCTCGCCGGCACAGCGCGAGGCGCCCGACGACAAACACCTGAAGCTGATGTCAGCCGGCTACGCCGTCGCCCACCGCACGCCGTGGGCGATCAGCCAGCGACCGCTCCGCTTCGTCCACGGCATCGAACAGTGGCTGCAGGCACGGGCGCGCCAACTGGCCGCGTGAATCGGCAAATTCACCGCGCTGGAGGGCGGTGAATGCAGGATTCAGCGGAGGAGGCCGCCGCTGAGGCTGCCGCGCAGCGTGTACCGCCCCGGCCGCGGGACGCCGAGCGTCGTCCAGCCGGAGCCGTCGTCGCTCACCTTCGGCGGCTCGCCGGACCACGGCGGGGCGGACGAGCCGGGCGGCAGGTCCTGGGCCACGTGCAGGAACTTGGAGAACCGGATGCGCAGGTGCACGTCGCACGCACACGGTACGTCCGCGGTCAGCTGCGACTGCGTGATCGTCACCGGGGTCGCGGGCGCGGCGACGATCTGGGTCGCGTGCTGCACCTGGTACAGCTTCCAGTCCTGCGTCTGCCAGATCAGCCGCAGGTACGGCAGCCGGCCGCTGGCCACCAGCTTGTACTCCGGATACCGCGTCGTGTTCGGGATCATCGGCAGCGCGACGTAGCCGACCGCGTTGTCGTTCAGCCACACCTTGTACGTGACCGGGTCGAGGTCCTGGCTGTTCAGCGCCTGGTTCAGCGCGTTGTCCTCCTGCGTCTCCCAGCCGCGCGCCAGCGTCGCGTGGTTGAGCAACGCGTCGTACGCCGCGTGCGCGCCGTGGTTGACCACCTCGACGCGGTAGTTCTCCAGCCCGGTGATCGTGTCCAGCTGCGCGGCGAGCGGCTGGTAGTACGCGACGGTCGATACCGGCTCGCGCGCGTTGCGCAGGTCCTGATAGGTGCCGCTGACGCCGGTCACCAACAGCGGCGCGATGATCAACGTCAGGATCCAGACGCGGAACCTGCTCAGCGCCACCACCGCGACGGGCAGGCAGAACCAGGCGAACCGCGCGAAGTTGGCGCCCATCCCGTTCGGCCACCAGGCGAGGACGAAGGCGGCGATCACCGACAGCCACAGCGTCGTGCGCAGCCAGATGACCGGACGCGCGCACAGCAGCAGCAGCAAGCCGCAGACGACCTCGACCTTCAGCTTCTCCGAGAACGGCTCCGGGCCCGGCGTGCCGAACGACAGCGCGTCCACGCCCATCCCGACGAGGATCGCGGCGATCGTGATCAGGCTGATCCGCCGGTAGCCGCGGTGCGACAGGAACAGGCCGGCCAGCCCCACCGCGACGAACGCGCCCGTCACCGGCGACGCCGCGATGCTCACCAGGCTGAGCAGGACGGCGCCGACCGTCTGCTTGCGACGCACGCAGATCAGCGCGGCGACCGCGAACACGCCGCCGAACAGGAACGGCACCCGTCCGCTCCACAGGTTCACGCCGGCCGTGAACGCCGCGACCGCCGTCGCCATCAGCGGATGCTGCGTGCCGCGCGTCAGCACGATGCACAGCAGCGGGATCGCGACCGCCGACACCGCGCCGAGCACCTCGGCCGTCGTGTACGCCGAGATGTACGGCGTCAACACCGAGTAGTTGCCCGGAGTCGAACCGCCGAACCAGGAGAACCAGTAACTCAGCCCGACCCCGTTGCGGACGGCCAACGCGCGCGCCCGGGCCGCCCACAGGTCGTTGACGTCCGGACGGATCAGCAGGAAGAGCACCGCGTTCAGCACCGCGACGGCACTGGACGCGAACGGGACGAGCAGCCGCGCCGAGCGGCTGCGCATCAGCGACGGCGGCCACCGCACGAGGCGCTGGTCGGCGACAGCAGTCACCGGCTCATCGTCGCACAATGCCTATTGCTCGGCTCCTGCGTCGCCTGCGCGGGCGCCTGGACCGACGGTCGGCGCCACTCCTATTACTCAGCCTCGTCAGCGCGGGGCGCCTGGACCGACGGTCGGCGCCAATGCCTACTACTCAGGCTGCCGCGCACGCCGGGGCGAACCGGCGCGCGCGCCCGAGCCCGTCCGGGCTACTCCTGAGACGCGTCCTCGGCGGCGACACCGCGTCCGCGGTTGCGCAGCTGGAACGTGGCCAGCGCCTGCGCCGCGTCGGCCAGCTGGCTGTCGGCGTCGGCCAGGTCCTGCTCGGCCTGGGCGCGCGCCTTCAGCGCCTCGTCCCGCTCGGCCTCGGCCTCGGCCCGGCGACGCTCGGCCTCGGCGCGACGCTCCTCGGCCTCGGCGCGGGCCTGCTCCGCCTCGGCGCGGGCCTGCTCGGCCAGCTCGCGGCGACGCACCTCGTTCGTGTGCGTCTGCTGGTTGCGGTACTGCAGCTCGCGCATCGCGCTGCGCTGCATCTCCAGCTCCTCGGTCAGCTCGGCGGTGACCGCGGCCAGCTTGCGCTCGGCGGCCTCGCGCTGGTCGATCTCGGCCTGGTTCGCGGCCTGCGCGGCCTCCAGCGCCTGCTCGGTCTCCGCCAGCCGCTGCTCGGCCGCGGCCCGGG
>DASRSS010000038.1:0-3817 GCA_035656335.1 Jatrophihabitantaceae bacterium
GGCGAGCTCGGGTTCGGTGACGGCGAGGATGCGGGCCGCCAGCAGCCCGGCGTTGCGGGCGCCTCCGATCGAGACGGTGGCGACGGGGATGCCGGCGGGCATCTGCACGATCGACAGCAGCGAGTCCATGCCGTCCAGGTATTTCAGCGGCACCGGCACGCCGATCACCGGCAGCGGCGTGAGCGCGGCGACCATGCCCGGCAGGTGCGCGGCACCGCCCGCGCCGGCGATGATCACCTTCAGGCCGCGTCCGGCCGCCTCCTGCGCGTAGGACGCCATGCCGAGCGGAGTGCGGTGCGCGGACACCACCCGGACCTCGTGCGGGACGTCGAACTCGGTCAGCGCCTCGGCCGCGGCACCCATGACCGCGAAGTCCGAGTCCGACCCCATGATGATGCCGACTAATGGATCACTCATCGCGTGGTGGTTCCGTTCATCAGGAAGTCGGCGGCGGCGAGGGCGCGAGTGCGGACCTCGGCCAGCTCGGCACCGAGCGCCGTCACGTGCCCCACCTTGCGACCGGGACGGAACTGCTTGCCGTACAGGTGGATCTTCACGTCCGGCCACTTCGCCATGCAGTGGTGGACGCGCTCGTCGATACCCGGCGGATCGACCTCGCCGTCGGCCGCCAGCAGGTTCGCCATCACGACCACCGGCGCCGTCATCGACGTCGTGCCGAGCGGATAGTCGAGCACGGCGCGCAGGTGCTGCTCGAACTGCGACGTGCGCGCGCCCTCGATCGTCCAGTGCGCCGAATTGTGCGGACGCATCGCCAGCTCGTTCACCAGCAGCCGCTCGTCGACGGTCTCGAACAGCTCGACGGCCAGCAGGCCGGTCACGTCCAGCTCGCTCGCGATCCGCAGCGCGATCTGCTGCGCCTCGTCGGCCATCTCGTCCGACAGGTGCGGCGCCGGCGCGAACACCTCGACGCAGATGCCGTCGCGCTGCACGGTCTCGACGACCGGCCACGCGGCCGCCTGACCGTACGGCGAGCGGGCGACGTCCGCGGCGAGCTCGCGGCTGATCGCGACCATCTCCTCGGCCAGCAGCGGCGTGCCGGACGCGATCACGCTCGCCGCCGACGGCGCGTCGGCCACCACCCAGACGCCCCTGCCGTCGTAGCCGCCGCGAGCGGCCTTGAGCACCAGCGGCCAGCCGACCTGCCGGGCGAACTCGTCCAGCGCGCCGGCCGGGTCGGGCGTCTTGGTCAGGTCGACCCAGCGTGGGCAGGCGATGCCGAGTTCGGTCAGCTTGCGCCGCATCGCGATCTTGTCCTGGGCGTAGCGCAGCGCGTCTGGCCCCGGGTGCACGGCGATGCCGGCCTCGTCCAGCGTCCGGACGTGCTCGTTCGGGACGTGTTCGTGATCCCACGTGATCACGTCGCAGCCGTCGGCGAACGAGCCGAGCACGGTCACGTCCCGGTAGTCACCGATCGTCACCTCGGGCACGACGAGGGCCGCGGCGTCGTCCGCCGACTCGGCGAGCACGTGCAGCGACTGTCCGAGCGCGATCGCTGCCTGGTGGGTCATGCGGGCCAGTTGGCCGCCGCCGACCATGCCGACGACGGGCAGTCCGGTGCGGGCATCCACGCTGCCAGAGCCTAGTGGGCGGCCCTGCCGGCTGGTCCGAGCGACGCACACAGCTCAGTCGCAGCAGCCCGCGCGTAGGCTTGTCAGCCACCATGACGATCGTCCACAGGTCCGCCGGACTGCGCGCGTATCTGCGCAAGTCGTGGCGAATCCTGCTCAAGGAGATCGCCGCCTTCGGCCTGGTCGGGATCATCTCGCTGGCGATCGACCTGGGCATCTACAACGCCCTGTCACCGCACGGCTGGTTGAAGGCCAAGTTCGTCTCGACGATCGTGGCGACGGCGTTCGCGTACTTCGGCAACCGGCATTGGTCGTTCTCGCACCGGGCGCGCACCAGCATCGGCCGCGAGACGTCGTTCTTCTTCGGCATCAACCTGGTGGTGCTGGTTCTCTCCGAGCTGGTGCTCGCGCTCTTCGCGTACCCGTTCAACCAGCGCCACGACCACCTGGTGATGAACGTGGTCAACCTGGCCACGATCGGGCTCGGGACGCTGTTCCGCTTCTGGTCCTACAAGCGCTTCGTGTTCCTGCATCCGGACACCGTCCGGGTGCGCGACGCCGACCTGGACGTCGAGCTCGCCGAATAGCACTCAGTCGCCGACGCCGATGTCCGTCTCGTAGGCCTCGAAGATCAGGTCCGCGCCGCGCTGCCGGTGCCGGATCAGGTGCCCGAGCATGCGCGTCGCCCGCTCCCGCACCTCGGGCACGTCCTCGGCCGTCACCGGCGGCTCGGTCATCGCGATCAGTTCGGCCAGCTCGCCGCTCAGCTGCGCGTGCTCCTGCGTGAGCGCCTGGACGGCGTTGGTCAGCCGCAGGTCGCCGGCCAGGATCGTCTGGTGCAGCCCGTCCGGGCCCTCGGTTCCGGCGATGTGCTCGCGGACGTCGTCGGCGGCCTCGACCAGCACGCTGCGCACCCGTTCACCCCAGATCAGCGGACGGCCCACGGCGGGCGAGGCGAGCGCCTGCTCGAGCGCGTCGAGGGATTCGCGCAGCTCGGCCCGGCGCCGGCGCACCGCGTCCAGTTCGACATTTCGGGTGATTGGGTCCATCTCGCTCATGGTCCCTGGGCGCTCCCGATCCGTCTACCCATCGGGTGACGGATTTTCTTGATCGGAGACGCGAAATTGGTCGTCTCTGATCTTGACGATCCGTCACTCAGTTAGGTCGAGCCCCGGAAGTGGCCGGCGTAGCGGCGCCGCAGTTCGGGGATGTCCCGGTCGCCGGCCTCCACCAGCCCGCGGCACCGCATCGAGCCGCAGTTGCAGCGCAGCAGCGCGCCCGTCCCCAGGGCGCCGGCGGGATCGCCCGTCGCGTAGTCGTAGGTGAGTTCCTCGCCGGCCGCGATGGCGCGCAGCGCGATCAGCTCGTCGCCGGACCACCACAGGTTCGGGTCGCAGCTGTGGTTGGCGGCCACTGCGGGCACCGGCGTCCCCGCCTCGATCGGAGCGGACGCGAACAGCCCCTGCCCGGCGATGGCGGACGGCCCGCGGCGCACGTCCACGGGCACGGAGTCGCGCATGTCCGGCACCTTATCCATTGCGAAGCAGACCGAGATTGACTTTCTCGAACGTCCGTTCGATAGTTAGGAAATGCTCGACGTCGCGATCCGCAAGCCGACCGGAGAGGTCGCGGTCGATCTCGGCCGCCGCGCCGCACCGCCGCTGCCGGTCGATCCGGCGCTGTCCGCCATCTTGCCGCACGGCCTGCGGCGGGGCAGCACGGTGGCCGTCAGCGGCTCGGTCTCGCTGCTGCTCGCGCTGCTCGGCACCGCGTCCGCCGACGGCGCCTGGTGCGCGCTCGTCGGGTTCCCGCACATCAGCGCCGAGGCGGCCGGCGAGTACGGCATCGAGCTGTCCCGGCTGGCGGTCGTCCCCGCGGTCGGGCAGCACCAGCAGCACTGGACGACCGCGGTCGGCGCCCTGGTCGACGCGGTCGACATCGTGGCCGCCCGTCCCCCGGCCCGGCTGGCACCCGGCGAGATCCGCCGGCTGGCCGCCCGGGCCCGGACCCGCGACGCGGTGCTGATCCCGTTCCTGCCCAGGCACGGCGCCGGGCACGCCGCGGACGGGTCCGACTGGCCGAACGCCGACATCCGGCTGTCCGCCGCACCCGGCCCGTGGACGGGCATCGGCAGCGGGCACGGACGGCTGCGGGCCCGGCGCGTCGAGGTCACCGCCGCCGGCCGGGGCCAGGCCGCCCGTCCGCGCACCGCCGAGCTCTGGCTGCCC
>DASRSS010000039.1:0-3167 GCA_035656335.1 Jatrophihabitantaceae bacterium
GTGCTGCCCTTCGGCAGCGTCGAGGAGGCGATCGCGCTCGCGAACGACACCGAGTACGGGCTGTCGCTCGGCATCCTGACCCGCGATCCGCTGCGCGGCCTGGAACTCGCCGCGCGGATCCCCAGCGGCATCGTGCACATCAACGACCAGACGGTCAGCGACGAGGCGGTGATCCCGTTCGGTGGCGTGGGCGCGTCCGGCACCGGGTCGCGATTCGGCGGCGCCGCGGCGAACGTCGAGGCCTTCACCGAGACACAGTGGGTGACGATGCGCAGCGAGATCCCCGCGTACCCGTTCTGAGGTCGAGCCGTTGCGCATCCGTACCCAGGTCGCGATCGTCGGCGCCGGCCCCGCCGGTCTGCTGCTGTCGCAGTTGCTCCATCTGCAGGGCATCGAATCGGCGGTGCTCGAGAAGCACCGGCGCGACTACGTCGAGCAGCGGGTGCGCGCCGGAGTGCTGGAGCACGGCTCGGCGGTCACGCTCCGCGAGAGCGGTGCGGGTGAGCGGATGGACGCCGAGGGCATGCCGCACCGGGGCACCGAGTTGCGCTTCGGGCACCGCCGCCACCGCGTCGACTTCACCGAACTGACCGGGCGGCACATCACCGTGTACGGGCAGCAGGAGATCGTCAAGGACCTCATCGCGCTGCGGCTGGCGTCCGGCGGCGACGTCCGCTTCGAGGTCGAGGACGTCAGCCTGCACGACCTGGACACCGACCGGCCGGCGGTGGAGTTCGTCCAGGACGGCGAACGGCACCGGATCGAGTGCGACTTCGTCATCGGCGCGGACGGGTTCCACGGGGTCAGCCGCGACTACCTGCCCGAGCCGACGGTGTACGAGCGGCACTATCCGTTCGCGTGGCTGGGGATCGTGGCCGAGGCACCCCCGTCGTCCGAGGAGTTGATCTACGCACGGCACGAGCACGGCTTCGCGCTGCATTCGATGCGCACCCCACACATCACCCGCATGTACCTGCAGGTCAGCGCCGACGAGGACATCGCGAACTGGCCGGACGAGCGGATCTGGGCCGAGTTGCAGACCCGCCTGGAGACCGAGGACGGCTTCGCGCTGGCCGAAGGACCCTTGCGGGACAAGGGGATCACGCCGATGCGCAGCTTCGTGTGCTCGCCCATGCAGCACGGCCGGCTGCTGCTCGCGGGGGACGCCGCGCACATCGTCCCGCCTACCGGCGCCAAGGGCATGAACCTGGCCATGGCCGACGTCCGGCTGCTCTCGCACGCTCTCGGCGGCTACTACGCGGACGGGCGCGAGGATCTGCTCGCCGCGTACACCGACAGCGCACTTGCCCGGGTCTGGCGCGCGACCCACTTCTCCTGGTGGATGACCACGATACTGCACGTCGACCCGGGCGAGGACGAGTTCGGCCACCGGCTCGCGGCCGCCCAGCTGGAGTACGTCGTCAGCTCGCGCGCGATGGAGACCTCGCTCGCCGAGAACTACACCGGAATCCCTTTCACGCAAGGGTGGTCGTACCGATGAGGGCGCGGATCACCACGCTGTCCGACGCGGTCGCCGAGCTCGTCCACGACGGCGACACGGTCGCGTTGGAGGGCTTCACGCACCTGATCCCGATGGCCGCGGGGCGGGAGATCATCCGGCAGGGCCGGCGCGGCCTGACCCTGGTGCGGATGACGCCGGACATCGTGTACGACCAGCTGATCGGCGCTGGCTGTGCCAGCAAATTGATCTTCTCCTGGGGCGGCAACCCGGGCGTCGGATCGCTGCACCGGTTCCGCGACGCGATCGAGAACGCGTGGCCGGGCCCGCTGGACGTCGAGGAACACAGCCACGCGGGCATGGCGAACCGGTACGCGGCCGCCGCGTCCGGCCTGCCGTTCGCGGTGCTGCGTGGCTACTCCGGCACCGATCTGGTCGAGCACACCCCGAGCATCAAGACGATCACGTGCCCGTTCACCGGCGAGCAGCTGGCCGCGGTGTCGGCGCTGGACATCGACACCACGATCATCCACGCGCAGCAGGCCGACCGAGCCGGGAACGTGCAACTGTGGGGACTGATCGGCATCCAGAAGGAGGCCGTACTCGCGGCGCGCCGGTCCCTGATCACCGTGGAGGAGGTCGTGGACGAACTGCAGCCCCAGCCGGGCGCGCTCGTGTTGCCGTCCTGGACGGTCACGGCGATCGCCGAGGTCCCGGGCGGCGCCCATCCGTCCTACGCGCACGGCTACTCCGAACGAGACAACGCGTACTACCGGGACTGGGACGCGATCAGCCGCGACCGCGACCGCTTCGGCGAGTGGCTGCGCACGGACGTGCTCGAGGCGGCCGCGTCATGAACGATGCCGTCACCAGCGACGAGACGATGATCGTGTCCGCGGCGCGAGCGCTGCGCGACGGAGCGGTCTGCTTCGTGGGGATCGGCAAGCCCAGCACCGCCGCGAACTTGGCCCTGCGCACGCACGCGCCGAACCTCGTCCTCATCTACGAATCGGGAACGCTCGGCGCGAAACCGGACCGGTTGCCGCTCTCGATCGGCGACGGCGTGCTCGCCGACACCGCCGACGCAGTGATCGGGATCCCCGAGGTGTTCAACTACTGGCTGCAGGCCGGCCGCGTCGACGTCGGCTTCCTCGGCGGGGCCCAGCTGGACCGGTTCGCGAACATCAACACGACCGTGATCGGCAGCTACGACGACCCGACCGTGCGACTGCCCGGCGCGGGCGGCGCGCCGGAGATCGCCGCGTCCTGCGGCGAGGTGCTGATCGTCATGCGGCAGAGCCGGCGCTCGTTCGTCGAGCGCGTCGACTTCGTGACGTCCTTCGGGTTCGGGCGCGGCGCCGGCGAGCGGGAGCGGCTCGGCCTGCGCGGCCGTGGCCCGGTCAAGGTGATCACCGACCTCGGCATCCTCGAACCCGACCCAGAAACCCGTGAGCTCACGCTCACCGCAGTGCATCCCGGCGTCTCGATCGAGGACGTTCGGGACGCGACCGGCTGGCCGTTGCGCGTCCACGCCGAGCTGGCGACAACCGAACCGCCGAGCAAGCACGAGCTCGGGGTGTTGCGAGAACTCGTCGCCACCCTGCAACCGGCATCCGCGCAGTCGATAGGGAGCACCGCATGACGTTCGTGTTGCCGCCGGGGTACCGCGCCGATCCGGAGGGGACGCACCCGGCGTACGACTTCGAGG
>DASRSS010000040.1:0-8536 GCA_035656335.1 Jatrophihabitantaceae bacterium
CCCCCGGCGGGCACGCCCGAGGTGTCGGGATGGTCCACGCCGTCACGACATCCACCCGAACGTCAGGTCAGGCGCCGGGGCCGTTCGGGCCGCCGCGGCCGCGGTCGTGGCGGCGCAGGTAGCGCTCGAACTCCCGCGCCAGCACGTCGCCGGACGTCGCCTTCAGCTGTGAGCTCTCGATCTCGTCGTCGCGCTCCTCGAGGTTGCGGATGTACTCGCTAACCTCGTCGTCCTCGGCGGCCATCTCGTCCACGAGCTTCTGCCACTCGTCGGCCTGCTGCGGCAGTTCGGCCAGCGGCACCGGAACGTCCAGGACCTCCTCGACCGAGTGCAGCAGTGCCAGCGTCGCCTTCGGGTTCGGCGGCTGCGAGACGTAGTGCGGCACGCCCGCCCAGAACGAGATTGCCGGGATTCCGACGCCGACGCACGCGTCCTGCAGCACGCCGACGATGCCGGTCGGGCCCTCGTAGCGCGAGCTCTCCAGCCCGTACCGCGCGGCCGAGTCGGCGTCGTACGCCGTGCCGCTCACCTGCGTGGGCCGGGTGTGCGGCGTGTCCGACAGAAGCGCGCCGAGCGTGACGACGGTCCGGACGTCCAGCTCGCCGATGATGCCGAGCAGCTCGCTGCAGAACGCGCGCCAGCGCATGTTGGGCTCGATGCCACGCACCAGGACGAGGTCGAATTCGGCACCCGGCGGGCGGCACCACGAGAACCGCGTCGTCGGCCACGTGATCCGCCGGGTGACACCGTCGACCAGGGACACGACCGGACGGTTGACCTGGAAGTCGTAGTAGTCGTCGGCGCCGATCTCGACGAGCGGCTGCGCGTCCCACACCAGCTCCAGGTGCTCGACCGCACCGCTGGCCGCGTCCCCGGCGTCGTTCCAGCCCTCGAAGGCGGCCACGAGGATCGGGTCGGTCAGCGTCGGCCAGCCAGCGTCCGTCATGAATCCACCCTACGTCCGCAGGGCCGTGTGGCACGTCACCGCGACACGACAGCAGGATCGCGCGGCTCGGCGCGCACGAATTGACGCGCGGTGGGACAATGGGAGCGACCCGTTCGCAGGCCGCTGCGAAAGGCACAGGCGAGCCCGCCGCATGCCGGAGTCCGACTGCCCTAGTCGTCGTCGACCCTCGAGGAATGCGCCGTGTCCGAATCGCCGTCCCTTCGTCCTGATCAGACCGGGACCCTCAGCGAGCTGCTGCGCTCGCGGATCCTGGTGCTGGACGGCGCCATGGGCACCATGATCCAGCGCCACGGGTTCACCGAGGAGCACTACCGCGGAGCCCGGTTCGCCGACTGGGACCGCGACCTGCGCGGCAACAACGACCTGCTCACGCTCACCCAGCCGGACGCGATCCGCGAGATCCACCGCGCCTACCTGGACGCGGGCGCGGACCTGATCGAGACGAACACGTTCAACGCGCAGCGCATCTCGCTGGCCGACTACGGCATGGAGAAGCTGGCCTACGAGCTGAACCTCGAGGCCGCACGGCTGGCCCGCGCCGAGTGCGACGCCGCGACCGCGAACGACCCCGGCCGGCCGCGTTTCGTCGTCGGTTCGCTCGGTCCGACGAACCGCACCGCGTCCATCTCGCCGGACGTGAACGACCCGGGCGCCCGCAACGTCAGCTACGTGGAGCTGGTCGAGGCCTACCTCGAGCAGGCCAACGGGCTGGTGGACGGCGGCGCGGACGTGCTGCTGATCGAGACGATCTTCGACACGCTCAACGCGAAGGCGGCCATCTTCGCGCTGGAGACGCTGTTCGAGGAGCGCGGCCGCCGCTGGCCGGTGATGATCTCCGGCACGATCACGGATGCGTCCGGCCGCACCCTGTCCGGGCAGGTCACCGAGGCGTTCTGGAACTCGGTCCGCCACGCCAAGCCGCTGCTCGTCGGGCTGAACTGCGCGCTCGGCGCCGCGGAGATGCGTCCGTACCTGGCGGAGGTCTCGCGCGTCGCCGACTGCTTCGTGTCCTGCTACCCGAACGCCGGCCTGCCGAACGCGTTCGGCGAGTACGACGAGCTGCCCGACCAGACGGCCGGCGTCGTCCGCGAGTTCGCGCAGAGCGGGCTGGTCAACCTGCTCGGCGGCTGCTGCGGCACCACGCCGGACCACATCCGCGCGATGGCGGACGCGATCGGCGGCATCGCGCCCCGGGAGCCGTCGCAGCCGGCCGCGGCATGCCGGCTGTCCGGCCTGGAGCCGCTCACGATCACGTCCGAGTCGCTCTTCGTCAACGTCGGCGAGCGCACGAACATCACCGGTTCGGCCCGGTTCCGCAACCTGATCCGCGACGGCGACTACAACGCCGCGCTCTCGGTCGCCCGCCAGCAGGTCGAGAACGGCGCGCAGGTGATCGACGTCAACATGGACGAGGGCATGATCGACGGCGTCGCCGCGATGGACCGGTTCATGAAGCTGATCGCGAGCGAGCCGGACATCAGCCGGGTACCGGTCATGATCGACTCGTCCAAGTTCGAGGTCATCGAGGCCGGGCTGCGCTGCGTGCAGGGCAAGCCGATCGTCAACTCGATCTCGATGAAGGAGGGCGAGGACAAGTTCCGCGCCCAGGCCCGGCTGTGCCGCAAGTACGGCGCGGCGGTCGTCGTGATGGCGTTCGACGAGGACGGCCAGGCGGACAACCTGGAACGCCGCAAGGCGATCTGCGAGCGCGCGTACCGGATCCTCGTGGACGAGGTGGGTTTCCCGGCCGAGGACATCATCTTCGACCCGAACATCTTCGCGATCGCGACCGGCATCGAGGAGCACGCCAACTACGGCGTCGACTTCATCGAGGCGACGCGCTGGATCAAGCAGAATCTGCCCGGCGCGCTGGTGTCCGGCGGCGTGTCGAACGTGTCGTTCTCCTTCCGCGGCAACAACGCGGTGCGCGAGGCGATCCACGCCGTGTTCCTGTACCACGCGATCGCTGCCGGCATGGACATGGGCATCGTCAACGCGGGCGCGCTCGCCGTCTACGACCAGGTGGACGAGCGGCTGCGCGAGCGCATCGAGGACGTCGTGCTCAACAGGCGGCCGGACGCGACCGAGCGGCTGCTGGAGATCGCCGGCGAGTTCGCGGGCGACGGCAAGCAGGCCGAGGCCGCTAACGACGAGTGGCGGCAGCTGCCCGTCGACGAGCGCATCACGCACGCGCTGGTCAAGGGCATCGACGACTACGCCGAGACCGACACCGAGGAGCTGCGCCAGCTCATCGAGGCGCGCGGCGGCCAGCCGATCGAGGTGATCGAGGGTCCGCTGATGGCCGGCATGAACGTGGTCGGCGACCTGTTCGGCGCGGGCAAGATGTTCCTGCCGCAGGTCGTGAAGTCCGCCCGCGTGATGAAGAAGGCGGTCGCGTACCTGATCCCGTTCATCGAGGCGGGCAAGTCACCGGACGACGCGGGCCGAAACAACGGCACGGTGGTCATGGCCACGGTCAAGGGCGACGTCCACGACATCGGCAAGAACATCGTCGGCGTCGTGCTGCAGTGCAACAACTACGACGTCATCGACCTGGGCGTGATGGTGCCGGCGCAGAAGATCCTGGACGCGGCGAAGGAGCACTCCGCCGACGCGATCGGCCTGTCCGGGCTGATCACGCCGTCGCTGGACGAGATGGTCAACTTCGCCGCGGAGATGGAGCGCCAGGGCTTCGACATCCCGCTGCTGATCGGCGGTGCGACGACGTCCCGTGCGCACACCGCGGTGAAGGTCGACAAGAAGTACCACGGGCCGGTCGTGTGGGTGAAGGACGCGTCCCGCTCGGTGCCGGTCGTCGCCGCGCTGCTCGACGACAAGCAGCGTCCCGCCCTGCTCGCGGAGATCGACGCCGACTACGAGTCGCTGCGCGAACGCCACGCCGCCCGCAACGACGCGAAGGTGATCCTGCCGATCGCGCAGGCGCGGGCGAACCGCACGCCGATCGACTGGACCGGTTACCACCCACCGCGGCCGCACCTGCTCGCGCAGCAGGCACCGGACCTGCACGTCGACGGCGAGCACAAGGCGTCCGCCACGCAGTTCGTCCGGACGTTCCACGACTACCCGCTGGACGAGCTGCGGGAGTACATCGACTGGCAGCCGTTCTTCAACGCGTGGGAGATGAAGGGCAAGTTCCCCGACATCCTCAACAACCCGGCGACCGCCGAGGCCGCGCGCAAGCTGTGGGACGACGGCCAGGTCATGCTCGACAAGCTGATCGCAGAGAAGTGGCTGACTGCGTCCGGCGTGATCGGGCTGTTCCCCGCGAACCAGGTGAACGACGACGACATCGAGATATACACGGACGAGACGCGCACGGCCGTCCGCACGACGCTGCACGAGCTGCGCCAGCAGACCGAGCACCGTCCCGGCGTGCCGCACCGCTCGCTCGCCGACTTCGTCGCGCCGAAGGAGACCGGGCTGGCGGACTACGTCGGCGCGTTCGCGGTCACCGCCGGGCTCGGCTCGACGGAGAAGATCACCGAGTTCAAGGTGGCGCTCGACGACTACAGCGCGATCCTGCTCGAGTCCCTGGCCGACCGGCTGGCCGAGGCGTTCGCCGAGCGCATGCACGAGCGGGTGCGAACCGAGTTCTGGGGTTACCGCCCGGACGAGCGGCTCGACAACGACGCGCTGATCAAGGAGCAGTACGTCGGCATCCGGCCCGCGCCCGGTTATCCCGCCTGCCCCGAGCACACCGAAAAGCGCACGATCTGGGAGCTGCTCGACGTCCACGCCAACGCCGGCATCGAGCTCACCGACTCGATGGCGATGTGGCCGGGAGCGTCGGTGAGCGGGCTGTACTTCTCGCACCCGCAATCGCAGTACTTCGTGGTCGGTCGGCTCGGGCGCGACCAGGTGGAGGAGTACGCCAAGCGCAAGGGGTGGACGGTCGCCGAGGCCGAGCGCTGGCTGTCGTCCAACCTCGGGTACCGCTCCGACAACGAGTAGGTTTGACCCGTCGAGGTGGGCCGGTCGGACGAGGGAGATCATGCTGCAGGCGGTGCTGTTCGACATGGACGGCACGCTCGTCGACACCGAGCCGTACTGGATCGCCGCGGAGTACCGGCTGGTCGAGTCCTTCGGCGGCACCTGGACCGATGAGCACGCGCACGCCCTCGTCGGCAACGCGCTGATCACGTCCGCCGAGTACCTGCGCGAGCACGGCGGCGTCGCGCTGCCGGCCGAGGAGATCGTCGAGCGGCTGCTGGACGAGGTGGTGCGCGCGACACGGGAGGCCGTGCCGTGGCGCCCCGGCGCGGTGGAGCTGCTCGCCGAGCTCGGCAGCCGGGGCGTGCCCTGCGCGCTCGTCACAATGTCCTACGACCGGCTCGCGCGGGTCGTGCTCGAGCAGCTGCCGGCCCGCACGTTCGGCGCGCTCGTGACGGGCGATCAGGTGGCCGACGGCAAGCCGCACCCGGAGGCGTACCTGACCGCGGCCGCGCGGCTGGATGTCGACCCGCGGTACTGCGTGGCGATCGAGGACTCGCCGACCGGTGTCGCGTCGGCCGAGGCCGCGGGGTGCACGGTCATCGCGGTGCCCCACAACGTGCCGATCGACCCCGCACCCGGGCGGCGGCTGGTCGCGTCGCTGCGCGACCTGTCCACCGATACGCTCGCCGCGATGATTTCCGAGCAGCCGCAGCGGCTGCGTCCATGACGAACCGGGGCGGGCTCGCCGACGTCCTGGTCAGCGCCGGTGCCCTGCTCGGCGTGCCGGGCACCGAGGACCGGCTGCGGCTCGCCGAGCTGGCCGGCTCGCCGCGCCGGATCTGCGTGCTGCTGATCGACGGGATGGGCTACCACCTGCTGCCGTCGGCCGCGCCGCACGCCCCGCTGCTCGCGGACGTGCTCGCCGGACGGACCGGCACGCTCAACGAGCTCTCCTGCTCGTTCCCGTCCACCACGCCGACCAGCCTGGCCACACTCGGCACGGGGACGCTGCCCGGCGCGCACGGCGTGCTCGGCTTCACCGTGAACGTGCCGGGCACCGACCGCGTGCTGACCCACGTCCGCTGGCGTGACGACCCGGCACCGCGCGCGTGGCAGCCGGAGCCGTCGCTGTTCGACCGCGCCGAGGCGGCCGGCACGCGCGTCGCGGTGGTGTCGCGCCCGGAGTTCGCCGGCAGCGGGCTGACGATCGCCGCGTACGGCACGCCGCGCTACGTCGGCGCCGCGCACGCCGAGCAACTCGCGACCGGGGCGCTGGCCGAGCTCGCCGCGGGGCCCGGCCTCGTCTACGGCTACCACCCGACGCTGGACGCGGTCGCGCACGAGTACGGCGTCGCGTCACCGGACTGGGCGCGTGCCGCGGCTGCGGTCGACCGGCTGATCGCGCGCATCGTCGACGGACTGCCGGACGACGCGGCGCTGTTCGTGACCGCCGATCACGGCGCGCTGGACGTCCCCGCCGATGGCCGCGTGGACATGGACGCGGATCCGCGGCTGACCGCGGGCGTGCGCGTGGTCGCCGGTGAGCCGCGGGTGCGGTACCTGCACACGCTGCCGGGGGCGGCCCCGGACGTGCTCGCCACCTGGCGCGAATTGCTCGCGGGACGGGCGCGCGTTCTGGCCCGCGACGAGGCCGTCACGAGCGGGCTGTTCGGCCCGGTCCGGGACGAGCACCTGGCCCGGATCGGGGACGTCGTGGTGATCGCCGAGGGGACGACGGTCGTGCTCGCGTCCGCGCATGAGCCGGAGTCGGTGGGCAAGCTGGTCGCGTTCCACGGCGCGCTCACGCCGGCCGAGACCGCGATCCCGCTGATCGGCTTCGCCGCCGGCTGAGCCAGTGCTGCCGGCGGAGCCGCCGGGTCAGTCGGAGGCGGCGACCTGTGCGACGCGGCGGTCGTCCTGTGCGGCGGCGAGCGCGTCGTGCGGGAACGGCGGCAGGGTGCCGCCCTTGGCCGGGCACAGCGCCTGGTGGTCGCACCAGTCGCAGAGCCGGCTCGGGTTCGGCCGGAAGTCGCCGGTCTGGGTGGCCCGCTCGATCGCGGCCCAGATCGCCTTCAACGTCCGCTCGAAGCGTTCCAGCTCCTCGGCGTCCGGGGCGTAGCTGAGCGTGTCGGTGTCGGCCAGGTACATCAGCCGCAGCTGCCGCGGCACGACGCCCCGGGTGCGCCACAGCACGAGCGCGTAGAACTTCATCTGGAACAGCGCCTTTGCCTCGAACGCCTCGCGCGGCGTCGTCCCGGTCTTGTAGTCGACGACGCGCAGGTCGCCGGCGGGGGAGACGTCCAGCCGGTCGACGTAGCCGCGCAGCCGCAGCCCGTCCAGGACGATCTCGACCAGCTCCTCGCGCGCCGCGGGCTCCAGCCGGCGCGGGTCCTCCAGCTGGAAGTAGTGCTCCACCAGCTCCGCCGCGGACGCCAGCCACTGCGCCAGCTGCGTGCCGTCCGCGTCATCGGCGAACAGCTCTGCCGCCTGCGGCTCCTCGGCGAGCACCCGCTCCCAGGCGGACGGGACCAGGGCCTTGGCCGCCTCGAGGGTGCGCTCGGCGGCGGGCAGGTCGAACAGCTGCTCCAGCACCGCGTGCACCACCGTGCCGCGGGTCGCCGCGGGGGACGGCGCCTCCGGCAGCCGGTCGATGCACCGGAACCGGTACAGCAGCGGGCAGGCCTTGAAGTCGGCCGCGCGCGACGGCGACAGCGACCCGATCACGGCTACCGGCAGCTCAACCTCGGTCATGCCGGTGACGATAGGCCGCGGGTCCGACAGTTTCCGGCACGCACGCCGGTCCGACCCGCGTTCACAGGTAGTGCAGCCGGCCGAGCGGCCAGATGATCACGAACGCGCGTCCCACGATGTCGGACTCGGGCACCGGCCCGAACGCCCGGCTGTCGCTCGAGTCGCACCGGTTGTCGCCCATGACGAACACCTCGTCCTTGGGCACCGGGCCGTACCGCGTGGTCGGCGTGGCCGGGCTCTCGCCCAGCGAGGTCATCGGCCCGCACTTCGAGTCCAGGTACGGCTCCTGCAGCTGCAGGCCGTTCACGTACAGCTTGCCCTTTTTGACGCTGAGCACGTCGCCCGGCAGTCCGATCACCCGCTTGATCAGGTGCTTCTCGTTCACCTGCCACGTGGACGGACGGTTGAACACGACCACGTCGCCGCGGTGCACGCTGTGCAGCTTGTACGACAGCTTGTTCACCAGCACGTGGTCGTTGTTGCAGCCGCTGCACCCGTGCAGCGTCGGCTCCATGGACGCCGACGGGATGAAGTACGGCGCCGCCACGAACGTCCGCACGAGCACCGCCGCCACCACGACGACGGCCACGACCACCAGGGTCTGCACCGCGCGGCGCACCCCCGGCCGGCGCGGGCCGTCCGTGCGCAGCGAGCGCGGCGTGGACGGATCCCGGGTCGGCGGCTCCGCGGGCGCCGCGACCGGGATCTGCGGGCGGACGTCGGCGCGGGGCGCATCCGCCCTACCGGGGCTGACGATCGTCGGTGCCGCGGGGCTCGCCTGTGCCGCCGAGCTTGTCGGTGTTACCGGGCTTGTCGGGGCGGACGCGGCCGGTCCGGGTCCCGGACGCGGCCGGCGTCGCGGCG